>CAIQOO010000020.1 GCA_903873485.1 uncultured beta proteobacterium
ATGCGCGCATGCAGGCCTTGGCGCAAACGCGCAATCACGCTGGAGCAAGCTCGGTATTCATTCGTCGTGATAGCTTTGCGCCAATGGCAATTCCAGCAGTTGTTTGCCAAGCACCTGCTGCTGGTCAACCTCGTAGAGCCAGAATTTGCGGCATTTGCCGGCATGGCCGGTGATGGATTTGCGGTTTTGGCTGGTGACAGCAATGATCATGATAAGCCTTGGCAGTGAGATTGGCAGCACCGGAAGTCGGCGCACAGAGCCTGATATGCAATCGCTGTGCCATGCTGAGAACTTGGTTCAAGTGCCTGATTCATAACGATAAAAAAAGTCTTCCGCCGGAATTGGCAAGCGCTGGGGCAATAAGTGTGCTGCCAAAATTGGCAGTCAAGCGGCAGTTGTGTCGGATCACGGGCGGCGCCAGACCCTTTCCATTTGCTACGTAATACATAGCATGTTGCGCAATGTGGACAAGGGCTAGAGGCCGATTTGATGCATAAATGCCGTTGCATTCTCCAGCCACGCCGAGCCTGTCGCCCGGGTGCCACCAAATAGGGATGGGCGACTGCCAAGCATCATCTCTGCCAGGCATCACCTGTCACCAGGCTCAGGCCTGCGCCACCACCATGCTGTTCTGCCAGTCTGATCAGTCCATGCCAGTGCGGCTCAGACCGAGCGCTTGAACAAGGCCAGCAGTGAGCCGGCCAGCACAAACAAGCTGCCAAACACGCGGTTCATGGCGCGGATGTGCGCGGGCCTTTTCAAGGCGCCCAACACCCGGGATGCCAGCGCGGTGTAGCCGGTCATCACCACCATGTCGGTGAATGCCAGCGTGGCCCCGATGATCAGGTATTGCGGGGGCAGCGGCTGTGTCAGGTTGATGAACTGCGGCACCACCGCCAGCAAGAACACCGTGCCTTTGGGATTGATTACATTGATCATCCAGGCCTTGAGGATCAGCGCACGCTGCGTCACCACTTCGCCCGAATCGTCCAGCGCCACCATCGGTCGTGCCGGCGCCCGCCACTGCGCAATGCCGAGCCACACCAGGTAACCGACACCAAGCCACTTGACCACGGTGAACGCGGTGGCCGAGGCCGAAATCAGCGCACCCAGCCCAACCCCGACGATCAGCAGTTGCGTCCAGATGCCCAGCACCAGCCCGAAAATGGTGACATAGCCATACTTGAAGCCGTGGTTGAGACCGGCGCTCATCGAGGCAATCGCCCCCGGACCAGGCGAAATGCTGATGGCCCAGGAAGCGGCGAAAAAAGTTAACCAGATAGAGAGTTCCATGCGTCAAGTCTAGCTGACCGGCTTGGCATATAAACGCCAGGCGCTCTGCCCACCGTTGCCAGCTACAAAGGCGTGTTTTGCAGCGCGGCAATGCGCTCTTCGATCGGCGGGTGGGTGGCAAACAGGGCGCCAACGCCACCGGCAATGCCAAACGCCGCCACGCTTTTCGGCAGTTCGCCGGGTGCCATACCGCCCAGCCGGGCCAGCGCATTGATCATCGGCTGTTTGCGGTTCATCAGTTTGGCGGCTCCGGCATCGGCGCGGAACTCGCGGTGCCGGCTGAACCAGGCCACCACGATCGCGGCGGCAAAGCCCAGCACAATGTCGAGCACGATGGTGGTGATCATGTAGCCAATGCCGGGGCCGGAGCTTCCACTGTCGCCCTTGCGCAAAAAGCTGTCAACCGCGTAGCCGATGACCCGGCTCAAAAACACCACAAAGGTGTTCATCACGCCCTGGATCAGCGTCATGGTGACCATGTCGCCATTGGCAATGTGGGCCACTTCGTGGCCAATCACCGCCTCAATCTCTTCATGCGTCATTCCCTGCAACAAGCCGGTGCTGACCGCCACCAGCGCCGAATTTTTGAAGGCACCGGTGGCAAAGGCATTCGGGTCGCCGTCAAAAATGCCGACTTCGGGCATGCCGATGCCGGCGCGCTCAGACAACTTGCGCACCGTTTCGACAATCCAGGCCTCGTCGGCATTAGCCGGCTGGTTGATGATGCGCACACCCGATGTCCACTTGGCCATCGGCTTGCTGATCAGCAGCGAGATGATGGCGCCGCCAAAACCCATCACCAGCGCAAAGCCCAGCAGCGCACCCAGGTTCAGGCCATTGGCCGTCAGGTAGCGGTTGACCCCGAGCAGGCTGGCGACGATGCCCAGCACCACCACCACCATCACGTTGGTCAATACAAACAACAGAATGCGTTTCATGATTTCCTCTCGAAAAAGTGTGAGCGGCCAAGCCGCGAGATGGCCACGATGGTAGTGGCGAAGCCCCGGAAATCAAGCCAGTGCAGGCTCAATTCCCCACACCAAGTGCCTATTTGGCAGACCCTGAAAACCCGGCTCTGGCGGCCCGGAACACGCCGGGGTCGTCATAAAAACCGGCCTGCTGGTTGCCCGGCCACCACTGCGGCACGCCAAGCACCGGCAGATGTGCAAACGGCTTGCCGGCGAGTTGGTCAGCATCCAGGTCAGCCGCCAGCCAGGCATCCAGCGCCGCTATTGAATCACTAGCTGGAAAGGCACGATAGACGTGGGCTGTGACCGATTTTCTTGGATAAACCAACTTTTCCAGCAAGGCATGGCCAAACAACACCAAATAGACATCGGCCCACAACGGGCGCAACTCGCCAAACACCTGCGGCCAGCGTTTGGCGGCCAGTACGTTCCACAAGGCATCGGGTGCGCGCAGCAGCGCCACGTTTTCGTCAAACAGCGTCAGCCCGTCACGCGCCGGGCTGCGCGTCGGCGTCACCCCGGTGCCGGCAATCTGCGCTGCATGCAACTGGTTGAGCCGCCGTTTGGCTTGAGGAAAGTGCAGCCAGATCAGCGCGTTGAAAAAATCATGCAAGTTATCGCGGGTCGGCACCTTGGCCGTGCTGAAAATGAACTGTTCGTAAGCTTGTCCGACTGGCAGATCTGACTGTGGAACAAAGCGAACCGGAGCATCTGCTGCCGAATTCAGCACATCGCAAAGACCGGTTCCATCCGGAGCGTATATCGCACTCTGCGCCAGCGGCATGCCGATAGCCCTTATCTCTTCAAACCAAGCGGCATCCCAGTTGATTGCACCGAAAGCCTCTTTCATGGGAGATACACCACAGTCTGCGGGGCACGGTGCATATCGACGGCAAAGGTTTTCGGGTACTGTTCGAATATGCGCAATGAAGATTGACCAGGGTGCAACAAGCTCTTTTCACGCAAGCGCCCGGCAACTGCACTTAATGCACAGGCTTGCCCACTGAGCAACTCTGGCACAGCCAGCAACACATCTGCCACCACCACGCGACGCAAAGCCAGCTTGATCAGTACCGAACGTAAGCCATTCAATTCAGCCAGCAACGGCGGCGATGCACGTCGGCTGCCATTGACTGGCCAAGACAGCACACTACAACTTGGCGGCGACAGATCTGGCTTGTGCACTGGCAAAACGGGCGAGGCCAGCGATACAGGGGCCAGCGCTGCAACTCGCTGCGGGATATAGCTCAATTCAACCGGCTGCTGCACCGGACTGAGCTTGAAATAGTCCGCATACAGGGCAAAAAATGCGGTCGATTTGGTGGTTCTCGAAAAAATGGTCTTCTTCCGCAGCACTGGCACCACTTCGCTCAGCATTTGCGGTGCCTGATGCAGGCTTGGCACTGCCTTGAGAATGCGTACAACGTCCTCGGGCAAATCGGGCACCAGCGAAGTCATTGACACCAACGGCGCTGGCACAAGCCGAACCGGCACCGGCGAAGTCATTGGTGCCAACTGGGCTGGTGCAAGCCGAACCGGCACCGGCGAAGTCACGGGTACCAACGGCGCTGGCGCAAACCGGATCACGCGGTCATAAAAATACTCGGCACCGGCAAACACAATGCCTTCCATGGAAAAACACCAGACTTCACAACCCCATTCGCGCAGGCGTACTGCCAGCGGTGCAAAGTCGGCATCGCCTGACGCAATGGCAAAAAGACGCACACCCTGTTGAAAATGCAGTGCCACGGCATCCGCTACAAGTGCCGCATCCGTGGTATTTTTTTCGAGCGAGAGGTTTGGCATACAGCGCGCAGCCAGGCTGTGCCAGACCGCAGACAGCGCCTGCAAGCGTGCCGCACTGCCATAAGCCCGGCAGATACTGACACGGCCCGCCCGGGATTTGAATTGCAGCCAGGCAGCATGGATGGAGGGCACGTCAGAAAAATTGTCTGCATCAACCAACAGCGCAGCCTGCTGCTGTGAAGCCGGCCTGAGCTGGTCTGTCGGCAAATTCACGTGCCAGCCACCCGCCACGCCAAGGCCTCGCCGCTGCCGAGCGGTTTGAGTTCGGCCTCGCCAAACGGAAAACTGCTCGGCGGCCGCCAGCTTTCGCGCTGCAAACGGATGCTGCCAGTGTTGCGCGGCAAGCCGTAAAAATCGGCACCGTGAAAGCTGGCAAAGGCTTCGAGCCGATCCAGTGCGCCGACCGAATCGAAAGCCTGCGCATACAGTTCCATCGCGGCATGCGCCGTGTAGCAGCCGGCACAGCCGCTGGCGTGTTCCTTGAGGTGTACCGGGTGCGGCGCGCTGTCGGTGCCCAGAAAAAACCTCGGGTGGCCACTGCTGGCGGCGGCCAGCAGCGCCTGGCGGTGGCTTTCGCGCTTGAGCACCGGCAGGCAGTAGTAATGCGGGCGCAGACCCGAGCCTTGCGCACCGGCAAAGATCGCATTGCGGTTAAACAGCAGGTGGTGCGCAGTCAGGGTGGCCCCGGTAAACCGGTCACAGGCCAACACATACTGCACGGCTTGCGCCGTGGTGATGTGCTCGAAAACGATTTTCAGCTCGGGAAAATCGCGCCGCAGTGGAATCAACTGGGTGTCGATGAACACCGCCTCGCGGTCAAACAGGTCAATCTCGGGCGAAGTCACCTCGCCATGCAGCAGCAGCAGCAGGCCTTCGCGCTGCATCGCCTCCAGGGTTCGGCAGGTCTTGCGCCAGTCGGTTACCCCGGCTGCGCTGTTGGTGGTGGCACCGGCGGGGTAGAGCTTGACGGCCACCACGCCGGCCTCTTTGGCGCGCTTGATTTCATCGGCGGGCAGCTCGTCGGTGAGGTAGAGCGTCATCAACGGCTCAAACTGAAGGCCGGCTGGCACTGCCGCCAAAATGCGCGCGCGGTAAGCCAGCGCCTGGTCGGTGCGGGTGACCGGCGGGCGCAAGTTGGGCATGATGATGGCGCGGGCAAACTGGGCGGCGCTGTGCGGCACCACGGTGGCCAGTGCCGCGCCATCGCGCAGATGCAGGTGCCAGTCGTCGGGGCGGGTCAGGGTCAGGGTGTTGATCATGGCCGGTATTGTCCCAAAAGCAGCAGCCTGCCGGTCCGGCGCCGACTGGCGCCACCTGCATGGCCGGGCACTGGCTTCAGGCTGCTGGCCCGCGGTATTGCAGGGCGATGCGAATGCGGGCAATGGTGTCTTCTGGTGCCGCCTTGCGCGACACCTCCAGCCCGAGCTGGCGCGCAATGTCGTTGACCCGCGCCGGGTTCAGCGGCACGCCACCGGCATCAATGGCTGCAATCAGGGCGCGGGCGCGCTGCCGTTCGGGCGATTCGGGCCTGACCCGAAAAACCGTCACCTTGAGCCAGATCCACAACCTGAGCATCGGCATCAGCAGACCACCAGCGCGCAATAGGCCTGCCGCGTTTCTGGTGTCACCGACGCCAGCACCTGTACATAAGGAGTTTTGTGGCGCGCCAGCAGCCGCGCCGAAGCCACCAGTTTTGAGCGACAAAACCAGTGGCAGGTGTGTTGCATCAAGAGCAGTTCGGCCATCATCGTGAAAGCCTTGCCTTTGGGCGCCAACTGCCGGCTGTTGCTGGCGGCCTGTGTCATGGCATGGGCATGGACACTGAGCACCTTGCGCACGTCAAAGCTGTTGCCCGGCCACCAGCGGGCCGCATAGGGCAGGGCCAGCGCCAGCCGACTGACCCGGGCCTGCGTCGGATCGATGCTGGAAAACTCCAGCGCAAAGCGGTTGAACTGCTCACACAGCGTCGCTTCGGCGGTTTCGAGCATGCTCCAGATGGTTGACTGGCGCTGCAAGTCGGACTCGCCCAGCGCGCGCAGGTAGCCCTGCATCAGGCTCTCCATCAACTTTTCAATCTGGTAGCGGCCCAGATGCGCCCCGAGCAGCGCAATGCGTACCCGCTGGTCGCGCAAATTCAGCGCATGCAAGCCAAGAAACAGCAATATTAAAACTCCAAGAATATCCATAAAATACGGCTCTAGCCCTTATCCAGCATGCGCAAGCAGCTATATGATCAATAGCAAAAAAATAGTTGGCAAATGGCCTTACCAGCCGACGCTTTGCAGTGCGGCTGACAGTTTTTTGTCGCCCCACACCACCATCTTGCCGGGTGCCACGCCCGTACCGCTGACGGTGGTGCCAGCACCGACTTGCGCCAGCTCGGTTTGGCCATTGCTGTTCTCCACATAAACACCCCGGCCTTCGAGCATCACCACGTCCAGCGTGTCGTCCCCGGCCCCCAGCAAATTCAAGCCGCCCCACAGGTCGGTGCCACGCACCCCGATGATGGCCACTGGTGTTCGCACCTGCCAGGGCGGCGCCGACCGGTTGTCTGCCGGCTTGCCGGTAATGGCGCGAAAGGCGCCTTTGAGCAAGGAGAAGCTGCTGCCACGGGCCTCGGATTTGGTGCCCATCACCTGCTCAATGACAAATTCGGTTCGCTCGCCCAGCGTGAGCACGCTGCCGTCCTTCATGCGGGCCTCCAGCCGGGCATTGGCGCCGGTGATGATGCGGCTGCCCAGGAAAAGCCCATTCCCGAGCAGCAGGGTGTTCCATTTGGCATCGGTCACCAGCAGCACCTCGCCGTTGAGCCGGGTGACATAGCCGGCCGTCACCTGTTCGGCCCGCGCCACCCCACACACCAGGCTCAGGCAGGCGCCCAGCAACAGCGCCCATCCGGTACAAAAAAGTTTCATAAAAAAGGCTCCAGGTTTATTTGTCAGTCAGGTTGAATACACCGTCCCAGCTTTCATCCGGGGGCGATGCCCGCAACGCCGCAATGCGTTTCAAATACAGTGTAAACAATGCTTGCCCCGGCTGGCTGGCGGCCAGCCGCTCAAAGCTGGCTTGCGCCGACGCGAAATTGCGTTCGCGATAAAACGCCAGCGCCTGCGCGTAATCGGCCAGCTCTTGCTGCTGCCCGGCGCCCAGGCTGGCCAGCGGCTCAAACAGGGTTACCGGCTGGGCGCGCCCCTTGACCCTGACCCGGTCCAGCTCCCGGCAGGCAATGTCGGGCACCGCCCTGCGGGTGGTTTCGCTGATGACCAGGGTGACACCGTATTGTTTGGCCGCCCCTTCTAGCCGGGATGCCAGGTTGACCGCATCGCCGAGCACGGTGTAAGCGACGCGAAACTCCGAACCCATGTTGCCGACATTCATCAGGCCACTGTTGATGCCAATGCGGATGCGCAGCACCGGCCAGCCCTGCGCCAGCAGTTGTGGCGCCAGGTCGGCCAGCCGCTGTTTCATCGCCAGCGCTGCCAGCACCGCATGGCGGGCATGCTCGGGGTCGGCCAGCGGCGCCCCCCAAAACGCCATGATGGCGTCGCCTATGTACTTGTCAACGGTGCCGCGCTGCTCGTGAATGGCCCGCGTCAGCGGCGTCAGCACAAACTGCATCAACTGGGTCAACTGGTGCGGCTGCAGGGCTTCCGACACCGTGGTGAAGTCTTGCAAGTCGCTGAACAGCACCGTCATCTGGCGGCTTTCACCGCCGAGCGCAAAGCTGTCGGGCCGGCGGCTCATTTCGGCCACCAGTTCTGGCGGCACATACTGGCCAAACACCTGCGCCAGCCGCCGTTCGCGCCGACTCTGCACAAAATAGCCCAGACTGCTGTGCAGCAGATACAGCAGCAGCAGCAAAGTCAAGCTTGGCGCCAGCGCAATCACCTGGTTATGGGCTTGCCAAGCATACAGGTTGAAGCCGATGACGACAGCGGCCAGCGTCAGCGTCGCCAGCAGGGCGCGCAGTGGCGCCAGCCAGCCCAAACCGCTGCCAAACAGCCCGATCAGCGCCAGCAGCGCCAGTTCCAGCCCGCCGGTGTAGGCCGGGCGGTACTTGATGCTTTGGTCAAGAATGCCGGCCATCAGCGTGGCATTGATCTCGACCCCTGGGTAGCTGCTTTGCACCGGGGTGGTGCGCAAATCCAGCAGCCCCGCCGCCGTGGCGCCGACCAGCACCACCGCCCCTTGCAAAATTTGCGGATCAATCTGGTGCTGCAGCACCTGGCTGGCCGACACATAGGGGAAACTGCCCTGCTGGCCGCGAAACGGCAGCAGCGCCGCCCCTTGCGCATCCAGCCCAATCTCGAACGGACCAATCCGCAGCGCCTCGACGCGTTCGCCAGCCGCCCCGCCGGCGCTTTGGTAGCCGCTGGCCGTCACCAGTTCGACCGGCGGGCTGCCAAGCAGGCGGCGCACCAGCGCCAGGCCGAACTGTTCATATAACTGGTCACCATGACCGAGCAGCAGCGGCAGGCGGCGAAACAGGCCGTCGTCATCGACTAAATTGCTGCTGAAAAATCCGCCGCTTGCGGCACTTTGCTGCAGCAGCGGCAGATTCGCCTGGTAGCCGCTGGCGCTGGCAAACGGATTGCTGGCGGCCCCAAGCAGGCTGACTGGCGCCACTGGTGGCGGCAACTGCCCGACACGCAGCTCGCTGCCCTGCTCTCCATCGAGAGAAAAGTAATAGCCGGTCACCACCGGGCGACCGCGAAAACTCTCGGCAAGCTGGCGGTCTCCGAGCAGGCGCGGCCGCAAGCCGGCCCATTGCTGCCGAAACCCGGCGTTGTTGCGCAAGGCGCCTTGCGCCAGCGCATCGACGGCGGCCAGCGTCGGGTCGGTCGCCGGCTCGGCAAACAGCACGTCAAAGCCCAGCAGCCGCACCTGGTAATGCGCAAACAGGGTGTCCACCAATTGCGCCACCCGCTGGCGCGGCCACGGCCATTGGCCTTCTTGCAACAGGCTGGCCTCGTCAATGGCAACAATCACGATGCGCGGATCCACCCCGCCGGGCAGCGTCAGGCGCAGGCGGGCATCGTAGGCCAGCAACTCAAGCCGATCGAGCAAGCGGATCGGCAGATGGCCGCCGGCATGCAGCATCAGCAGCGCCACCAGGCACAAGCTCAGCCCCGAGCGCAGCAGCACATACAGGCGATGCGACACCTGGGGAAAGCGGGCAGGCCAGAGGCGTTTCATGGTGCAAGTCAGGCTTGCCGCCGCAACTGCAATCTGCCTTGCACGGCATCACTTTGCAACTCGCGCAGTGCATCGGCGGCAATCCAGCGCGCCGACTTGCTGCCCTGCCGGGCGATCCGCCGTGCCGCATCAAGCGCTGCCGCATTCAGCACCGCATCGCGTTTGCCAATGCTTCTGAGCGCCCAGTTGACCGCCTTTTTGACAAAGTTGCGCTCATCACCGGACGCCGCTTCGACTTGGGCCAGCGCGTCAATGAAGCAAGACGCTGCGGCTTGTTTGTCATGCACCGCGAGGCTGGCGAGCAGGGCAAAAGCGGCGCGCCGGACAAATTCGGCCGGCGATGTGGCCCAGACGGCGACCCTCTCCCAGGCCAGCGGGGCAGCGCAAAAGGCATTCAGGCAAACCTGGTCACACACATCCCAGGAGGCAAAATCTGCGGCCCAGGCATCCATCTGGCTGGCGCTGAACTGCTCGGGCCGGGCCACCATGCCGGCCACGATCTGGGCGTCGGGAATGCCGCTGTCCCACAGTGCCTGCGCCAGCGCGTGGTCATGCCCCAGGCTTTTGGCAATGCCGCGCATGGCCGGCACCGACAGGCCGAGCCGACCTGTCCCGACAATGCCAAAGCGCGCCATGCCAGCGAGTTCGCCGGGGCGGGCCTGCTGCTGAATTAGCGCCAGGGCGGCTGGCAGCCGGCTGGCGGCATCCGGTGTCATGGCGGTTTTTGCAGGGTGTCGCGGCATGGCATCATGATAGCGATCTGGCACCGGCGTGGCCTGCGTGGCAAGCTTTTTCGCTTGACCGTGATTCCTCGGTTGGCCGCGCCCTCACCCAAAGGGCGAATTTCACTCAGCGCAATGGCAAATTTGTCGGATCGTCAAGATGCGCTTCGACATCACTGGGCAAGATTTGAATGGTCGCCCGCAGTCCTGGCACGGCGCTCATCAACGCCTGCTCGACCCGGCTGCGAACTGCGGCCGCTTGCCCGAGTGTCCAGTGCGAAGGCATGTGCATGTGCAGATCGACAAAACGCCGCTGCCCTGACTGGCGCGTGATGACATGGTCAAAACGGATTGATTCAAGCTCAAATGAAGCGAGCGTTTGCTGAATTTGAGTGCGCACCGCAGGCTCGATCGCCTCGTCCATCAGCCCTTGTGATGAACGCCACATCAAGTGGCCACCTTCCCAGAGGATATTCAGCGCCACCCCGATGGCCGCCACGGCATCAAGCCATAGCCAGCCGGTCAGGGCCATGGCGACCAGCCCGGCCACAACGCCTGCCGAGGTCCACACATCGGTCATCAGATGCCGGGCATCGGCTTCGAGGGCAATCGAGCGATGCACTTTGGCCGAGCTGAACATGACCCAGGCCAGCACGCCATTCAGGGCCGAACTCAGCACCGACAAGGCCAGGCCCCAGCCCAGTTGCTGCAGCGGCTGCGGATTAAACAGCCGGGAAGCCGCCGCCCAGATGATGCCAATGGCCACGCCAACAATCAGGATGCCCTCAAAGCCCGATGAGAAGTACTCGGCTTTGTGGTGGCCATAGGGGTGGTCGCTGTCGGCAGGCCGCTGTGCAATGGTCACCATCATCAAGGCAAAAATGGCGCTCGCCAGGTTGACAAACGACTCCATCGCATCAGACAGCAAGCCGACCGAATCGGTGACATACCAGGCCAGGGTTTTCAGCGTGATGGTGGTGATGGCAACACCGATGGAGGCCCACAACAAGCGTTTGGGTGTCAAAAAACGAACCGGCAAATAGGACATCATGGGGACGGCAATCGATGCAAGTGGCAAGCTTTGGGCGTTGTTGTCGGCACTTGCCAAGGCATGGTCAAAGCCGGCGTGACAAAACGGTGGATAGCCATGACAGTCAGTCGAACAACTCTTTCCAGATCGATTTCTTTTCCCGGTAGCCCGAGCGGTTGTCGTGGTGACTGTCGCGGTAACCGTGCTCGCTGTGATGGGGCTGCATCACCTGGTGCTGCATCGGCTGTGGCAGCGGTGCTGCTGCCACCTGGGTTGGCCCGCCGGAACTGCGCTCGATGATCTTGTCGAGTTCACCCCGGTCCAGCCAGACCCCGCGGCACTGCGGACAGTAGTCAATTTCAATGTTGAGACGCTCTGTCATCAGCAGATCGGTTGTGACGCAGGTCGGGCACTTCATGAATTTCCTTATGGACTCGAACATGTGTCGAATCAAACTGTTGCAAACGTTGCTGGCGGTCAACGCCAGGCCGCCGAAGCCCATATCTGCCGGGATCGGCAGATGCGCACCCGGCGCTGACTTGGAAACTTGATTGTGCGTGGCGATTCTTAATCCTTGCTTAACGAGGCTGGCGGGTGGCAGGCCGCCGACTGCGGTTGCGCGGTGCCCGGACTTTCGCTTGGCAGCAGTCAGCGCCGGTCACGCTGATACGGTAAAGTGATTGCGCCACAGTGCTCGGTTGCAAGCACTGGGCAGCAACCGGGGAACGACCAAATGATGCCACCAGCCATGCAAAACCAAGCCAGCCCGGCCAAACCATCGGCACCCGAAGCCGGGCTGATGTCAGGCTGGCCGATCCGGATCTCGATTGCTTCGGTGGTGGTGGCTGCCATGCTGGTGCTGGCGCTGGTAATCATCGGCCTGGGTTGGCAGGGCGTGCGCCAGTCGATGCTCGACACCGCCGCCAAAACCGCACGCGACGCCGGCCAGTTGATCACCGAAAAATCGCTGCGCCTGATCGACCCGGCGCTGGCTTCGTTGCAGTTGCTGGCCACCACGGCGCTGGTTAACGCCACCACGCTGGAGCAGCGCTTGCAGAGCCTGGAGACGCTGTCTGGCGTGCTGACCGCCAACAACCTGGCTTCGGCGGTGTTTGTCGGCTATGCCGATGGCTCCTTTTTGCTGGTGCGCCCACTCGATGATCCGGTTCTGCGCAAGCGCTTCAATGCGCCACCCAAATCAAATTTTTTGGTCCAATCGACCGTCCAGGTCAGTACCGACGGGCAATCGGTTGGCGAGTACCTGTTTTTCAATGCCGACCGCAAGTTGCTGGAGCGCCGCGACCAGCCCGATTACCGTTTTGATCCACGCACCCGGCCCTGGTACCAATCGGCCAGCAAAACCGATGCCTCGCAGACCTCCGCTCCCTACGTCTTCTTTACCACCCAGCAGGTGGGTTTGACGCTGAGCCAAGCCAGCAGCAATGGCCTGGCGGTGTTTGGCATCGACGTGGTGATCGATCAACTGGCCAGTTCGCTGGCGGAACTGAAAATGAGTCCGAATGCCCAGTTGGCCTTGGTCGATGATCAGCAAAAGGTGCTGGCCTACCCCGATATGGCCCGCGTACTCGTCAAGAACGGCGACAAATTCAACTTTAAATCGATCAACGAGCTGGGGGTGGCGAGCCTGTCGCAACTCAGCGCGCTGGCCACTGAAAAAGGCAAGGTGGCCACCTTTGATGTGGACGGGCGCGAGTGGCTCGGGATGGCATTGCCGTTTGATATCTGGAAAGCCGGCGACATTCGTTTGCTGGTGGCCGCTCCGATAGACGATTTGCTGGGCGAACTCAAGTCCAAGGCGACGCGGCTGGGCTGGCTGGTAGTCGGCTTGACCTTGCTGCTGATGCCGTTTGGCTGGTTGGCGGGTGCCGCCATTGGTCGCCGTCTCGACAAGCTGACGCTGCAAGCGCAGCGCATGAGCCATTTTGATTTCAGGCAGACGGCGACCAAACCCACCTACTTGCGTGAAGTCAATGCGCTCGCAAAGGTCATGAACGAAACCGGGCAGACCATCCAGACCTTTTTGCAGATCAGCCAGGACATGGCGACCGAGCCCCAAGTTGACCGCATGCTCGACAACGTGCTGGCCCAACAGATGTTGCGCAGTGCTGCAACCGGCAGCCTGCTGGCGCACCTGCAGCCGCATCTGGCTTATGTGGCAGCCGGTCCGTCTGCTGCCAAGTCGCACCCGATTGCACCTGGTGTGACCGAAATGCTGATTGAGTTGCGTGGGCGCACGCCCCAGATTGATGGCTTGCTGGTGTTGCAGTACCCCGATGATGCTGGCCATGCCGACCCGTCGTTTACCGAGTTTGTCAACAAGCTCTCGGGCATGCTGGCGGTCTCGATCGAAACCCGGCAGTTGATCGCGTCGCAAAAAAACCTGCTCGATGCCGTGATCCGCCTGATGGCCGATGCGATTGATGCCAAAAGCCCTTACACCGGTGGCCACTGCGAACGGGTGCCCGAGCTGGCTGGCATGCTGATCGACCAGATGCGCAGCGACACCAGCGGCCGCTACGCTGCCTTCCAGATGAGCGAGGACGAGCGCTACGAATTTCACCTGGGAGCCTGGCTGCACGACTGTGGCAAGGTCACCAGCCCGGAGCACATCATCGACAAATCGACCAAGTTGGAGACCATCTACAACCGCATCCACGAGGTGCGCATGCGCTTTGAAGTGCTGTGGCGCGATGCGGACATTGACTACTGGCAGGCGCTGGCCCAGGGTACTGATGCCAGCGCGCTGGCGCAGACGCGCGAGCAGCGCCAGCAAGCGCTGCAAGACGACTTTGCTTTTGTGGCACGCTGCAATGTCGGCGGCGAGTTCATGGCCGAAGCCGACATCACTCGCTTGCAAGGCCTGACCGCTCAAAGCTGGCTGCGCCACTTTGACAAGCACCTGGGCCTGTCGGGCGAGGAGGCGCGCCGCCTGGACACTATGCCTGAGACGCTGCCGGTGCGCGAGCCGCTGCTGGCCGACCGTCCCGAGCACATCGTGGCGTGGGGCGAGCGCCGACCTGCGGTTGAAAAATCCGACCCGAAAAACCGCTACGGTTTTGACATGGTGCTGCCGCGCCACTTGCAAAACATGGGCGAGGTCTATAACCTGTCGATCCGCCGGGGCACCTTGACCGACGAAGATCGCTTCAAGATCAACGACCACATCGTGCAGACGCTGATCATGCTGCGCAGCCTGCCATGGCCAGCACAATTGGCCCGGGTGCCGGACATTGCCGCCACGCACCACGAAAAGCTCGACGGACGGGGCTATCCGCGCCGCCTGCCAGCCGAACAACTGACCCTGTCGGACCGGGTGATGGCACTGGCTGATATTTTTGAAGCGCTGACTGCCGCTGACCGGCCCTACAAATCGCCCAAAACCCTGACCGAGTCGCTCAAGATCATGGCCTTTATGGCCAAAGACCAGCACATTGACGCAGATTTGTTCCGTTACTTTCTGCACACCCGGCTGTGGCTGGTGTTTGCCGAGAAATTCATGCGTCCCGAGCAGATTGATGCGGTGGATGTGGCGGCCATCGAGCGTTTGTTGCCGGTGCCAGTTGCCGCAGTCAGCGCCTGAACTGGAACATTTTTTGCGTATTCACCTTGCATCGCATTTTTTCAACTCTGGAGCCATCAGCATGAAATTTTTTTCCGATTTTTTGAGTCCATGGGTCGCTGCCGTGCTGCTGGGCAGTGCCCTGCCGTCATTGGCGCTGGAGGCCGTCACCGGCAAGGCGATCTTGACCATTGCCGGCAAGGTGGGCGACAAAAACACCACCAGCGGTGCCGATTTTGACTTGCCGATGCTGGAAAAACTGCCGCAAAAGAGCTTCACCACCAACACGCCCTGGGACAAAAACCCGATCAAGTTCACCGGTCCGCTGCTGCGCGATGTGCTGGCTGCGGCCAAAGCCAGCGGCAGCCAAATCAAGGCAGTGGCCATCAACGACTACGCCACCACCATCCCGATGAGCGACACCCAGCAGTTCGACGTGATCCTGGCCCACAAAATGAACGATTTGGCAATTCCGGCACGCACCAAGGGTCCGCTGTTCATCATTTACCCCTTTGATGCCAAGCCCGAGCTGAACGCCCCGGTCTATAAAGACCGTTCGGCTTGGCAAGTTCGCACACTGAACATCGAGTAAGCGATACGGTTCCGCAACACCACTCTTTGCAGTACCGCCAAGGTGGTTTATGTTTGCTATTAAATATCTAGCTAACTACGCAATAAGGACAAGGGCTAGAGCCTGATTTGACTTAAAGAATGACGGCCTCAGTCATGTTCCTTGTTCTGGCGCTTGCCGTCACTTTTGCCAGCACCCTTTTTCTGCGGCTCGCCTTTGGCGCTGCGGTGGCATTCCACACAGTTGTCAAAGTCCCGAATGCCCTCTTCCTGATGCTCGGCCCGAATCTTGGCGGGCGTGTGCTCGTGGCAGCCGTAACAGGTGTACTTGCGGTAGTCGTTATTGACGTGACAGGTGACGCACTCGGTGCTGTGGTCCTTGTCGAGCAAAAAGTATTTCTCATGCTCAAAGGTGGCGGGTTTCCAGGCGTTTTGGCTGTGGCACTGGGTGCAGTTGCCACTGACCTGGCGGTGCAGCTTGTCGGTCGGCAAGATGTGGCAGTTTTGACATTGCTCACGCACGGCCACCTTGAGCAGCGCATGTGAAAACGGTTTGCGGCTGCGTTGCGTCAGTTTCGGGCCAGCATGGTCGCTGTGGCAGGCCATGCAGTTTTGCTCGGTCAGATCCTGGTGGAACGATGTCTTGACGCTTTTCTTGGGCAGGTTAGCACCTTTGCTGGTGCGGATGCCAATGTCGGGCAGGGCGTGGCAAGCGGTGCAGCGCTCGGACGCTGCACCACGCAGCGGCGCATGGCAGGCAAAGCAGTCGGTGGCCACCTCGCTGTGAGCCGCCACCACCGCGCCGGGGCTGACCATCAGGTGCGGGTAGATAAACACCAGCGCTGCCAGCACCAGCAGATTGGCGGCGATCAATCCCATCAGCCAACTGCGCTTCATTTCCAGCCCCAAAACAAAAACACGGCAATGATGTGCCCCAGGCCCAGCACGCCAAACGCCAGGGTGATCGGGAAGTGAATCGAGCGCCAGCTTTTGACCGCATCAAAGGTCAGGCTGTCCCAGTAGGTTTGATCTTCCAGCTCGGCTGCCGCCAGTCCACTTTGGCGCATTTGCTGGCGCGCCGCTTCAAGCCGTTTGCGGGAACTGTCGAGCAAAAACTTTCCCACCAGCCCGCTTGCCACATTGACCAGCATGGCCAAAACCGCCAGCCAGCCCAGGATTGAATTGAAGTGAATGCCGGCATGCACCAGCACCAGCAACGAGCCCAGCCAGGCCAGGCGCTCGTGCCAGCGCAGCAATTGCACCGGCTGGCCCGACTTGATCAGCCGGCGTTTGCGCATGGAGTAGCCAAACGATCCCAAAATCAGCAGCGTGCCAGGAATGCCCAGATAACGGCCAATCCAGACGATGTTGGCCAGGTGCAAGGCGGCATCCATCAGCAAGGCAGCCACCACCAGCAGGCCAAAGGACAGCACAAAAGGCAACACTTCGTGGCGAATCAGGCGGGCTTTCATGGCGGGTCAGGCTTCCAGTTCCACATCGGAGGTCGGCCTGGCCACACACAGCAGGCAGTGGCCAGGCACCGGGTCATGGTCGGGTCGGTTGGCATAACTCACCGTGCCTTTGCGCAGACGGGTTTCGCAACTGCCGCAGCCGCCGGAGCGGCAGCCCGAATCTACCGCCACACCGTGGCGCTCGGCAAAATCGAGCAGGTTGGCCTGCTGACCATCCCAGGGTAAGGTGCGGCCAGACTGGCTGAACCGCACCTCGACCGGTGTTGCCGGTGCGCTGCTGGCAGCTTGGGCGCTGGCCGCAGGCAGCCGCACCGAGGCCGGGCCAAAGGCCTCAAAATGAACATCTTGCGGTGGCACACCCCAGGTCAGCAACTCGGGCACCAGGGTCTCCATCATCGGTGCCGGTCCGCAGACATAAAACTGGTGCGGGCCGTGCGGCAATTGCTGGCGCAGCAGGGCCAGATTGACATGGCCGGCATGCTGGTAGTCGCGCCCCGGCACATCATCCGCTGCCGGGCGGCTATAAACCACCTGCAAATGCATCTGCGGGTGGGCGCTGGCCAGTTGCTCCAGCGTCTGCTTGAAAGCCTGCTCCTGGCTGTTGCGCAGACCGTAATACAAATGCACGGTACGCCCGGGCTGCCCGGCCAGACAGCAGCGCAACATGCTCATCATTGGGGTGATGCCAATGCCGCCACCGACCAGCACCACCGGGGTCGGGCTGGCGGCGTCAAGATAAAAATGCCCGGACGGCGCCCTGACCTGCAGCACATCGCCGACCTGCACCTGGTCATGGAAATAATTGGACGAGACACCGGCCGGCAGATCGGGCCGGTCGGCCGGTGCCGGCACACGCTTGATGGTGACGCGGTAGTGCGCCGGGTCAGGCTGGTCTGACAGCGAATAACAGCGCGTGATCGGGCGCTGTGCTGCAGCACCGGTGTCGGCCAACTGCAACTGAAAGGTCAGAAACTGGCCCGGCTTGAAAGGCGGCAGCGCTGCGCCATCGACTGGTGCCAGATAAAACGAACACTGGCTGTGGGCCGGGTCTTCATAGTCACGGCGAATCACCCGAAAATCGCGTGTGCCGGACCAGGCCAGCGGGTGCCGCGCAACGGCTGGCTCGGCTGCCGACGGTGCTGCCGATGCCGGTGCAGCAGAATTTCTGCGCCACACCGCAATGCCTGTCACGACAAGCAGTTGCAGCAGCATGGCGGCAAAAATATACGTCAAAAGCAAACTGGCAGTCACAAATCAATACCCAAGAGTGAAGGTGGCAGTATTTCTGCTGCGGGTCAGGCGGTCGGTGCGGCAGGGCACAGAGCACCGAAGCATGCGCCGATTTCCTTATGCCAATCTTAAAGTCGCTGATCCTGGCGGCTGGCACAAGCTGACGGCTCGACATGGCCAAGCCGACTCGTTACCGGCATGACTTTCGCAAAATGTGACAAATAAATTCGGGTTTTTGACGGCCAACTGTGCGTTGTCAAACAGTCAGCGCAAGGATCGGCATCCAATCATCGGCATCATCGCGGCTGGCATCAATGGCACTGACTTAAGGTGGTTTCCGTTCGGGCTGAGCTTGTCGAAGCCTTCATTGCCCTTCGACAAGCTCAGGGTGAGCAGGCCAATTCGGCAAGCAATTGCGCATAAATCAGTGCCTTTGCCGGCTGGCATCATGCTGGTGGGCTGGTTTGCCGCCGAAAATTCAGCGCAGCGCGGCTTTGTAGAGCAGCAAATGCTATTTTTACAATAGCTACTTACGCAAGATGAACAAGGGCTGGAGGCCTAAATGACTCAAAATACAGCGCCAGACAAGGCAGTTTCATCCAAGCAGTTGACCAACGCTGGCTTGAGCGCGGCACACGCCGCACAGCGCCTGCAACAAGACGGCCCCAACGCCTTGCCGGCTGACCAGCCACGCAGTTGGCTGGCGATCATGCGCGAGACCTTGTCGGACCCGATGTTTGCCCTGCTGCTGGGTGCCGGGGTGCTGTACCTGGTGCTCGGCGACCTGCAGGAAAGCCTGATTCTGCTGGGTCTGGTGCTGGTGGTGCTGGCGCTCACGCTGTACCAGGAGGGCAAGACCGAACATGCGCTGGCCTCGCTGCGCGACCTGACCAGCCCGCGCGCGCTGGTCTGGCGCGATGGCACTGCCCTGCGCATTGCCGGGCGCGAGGTGGTGCAAGGCGACCTGCTGGTGCTGGCCGAGGGCGACCGGATTGCCGCCGATGCCGTGCTGATCGAGGGCACCGAGGTGCAGGTTGACGAGTCTTTGCTGACCGGCGAGCCGGTGCCGGTGGACAAACTGGCGTGCGACACGCCGGTTCATGAAGCGGCGGCGGCAGCCACAGCGCCTGGCACCAGCCCGGCCAGCCCCGGCTTGAGCGCCCAGCCGTCAACCCAGCCGTCAACCCAATCGGCGCTGTTTTCCGGCACCCTGCTGGTGCGCGGGCACGGTCTGGCCCGCGTCACCGCGACCGGTCCGCGCAGCGAAATTGGCCGCATTGGCACGGCCCTGGAGTCGCTCACCACCGAGGCCTCGCCACTGCGCCGGCAAACCGCGCAACTGGTGCGGACGCTGGCCATGATTGCCGTGGTGGCCAGCCTGCTGCTGGTGCTGCTGTTTGGCTGGCTCAAAGGTGACTGGCTGGGCGCGCTATTGGCCGGCATTGCACTGGCGATGGCGCTGCTGCCGCAGGAATTCAGCGTGGTGCTGACGGTCATTCCGGCGCTGGGCGCCTGGCGGCTGTCCAAAGACAAGGTGCTGACCCGGCGCATTGCCGCCATCGAAACACTGGGTGCCACCAGCGTGCTGTGCGTGGACAAGACCGGCACGCTGACCGAGAACCGCATGACGGTGGCGCAGTTGTATGCCGAACAGGCGGCCCCCGCTGGCAGCCCGCCGGGGCCAGGCATTCAGGGCGACAGTCTGGCGATTGACTACGCCAGCATCAGCGAATTGCCGGAAACCTTTCACACGCTGGTGGAGTTTTCGATTCTGGCCAGCGTGAGCGACCCGTTTGACCCGATGGAAAAAGCTTTTCATCGGCTGGGCCAGCATTTTTTGAAAGACACCGAACATCTGCACCGCGACTGGACGCTGATGCAGCAATATGGCCTGACCCCCGAGTTGCGCGCCATGTCGCATGTCTGGAAAGCCCAAGATGGACAGGACCATGTGGTGGCAGCCAAAGGCGCGCCCGAGGCAATTGTCGATTTGTGCCACATGGACCAAAGCGCCCAGGCGCGCGTGGCCAGCGCGGTAGCAGCCATGGCAACGCAGGGCCTGCGCGTGCTGGGTGTGGCACGCGCGCGTTTTGCCGGACGCGACTGGCCGGCCATCGAGCATGACTTCGAGTTTGAATTTGTCGGCCTGCTGGGTTTAGCCGACCCGCTGCGCGCCGAAATTCCGCAAGCCGTGGCGCAAGCCCGCCAGGCCGGCATTCGGGTGGTGATGATCACCGGCGATTATTCGGTCACCGCGCAGGCGATTGCGTTTGCCGCCGGTTTGCCGACCGGCACCGGGTGCCGCGCCGACGACGACTGGCTGCTGACCGGCGATGTCATGGCCGGTCTCGATGATGCCCAGTTGCAGCAGCGCATGCAAACCGTCAGTGTCTGTGCCCGCATCGCCCCAACCCAAAAGCTGCGCATCGTGCAGGCCCTCAAGGCCAATGGCGAAGTGGTGGCGATGACCGGTGACGGGGTCAACGATGCACCGGCACTCAAGGCCGCCCATGTTGGGGTGGCAATGGGCGGGCGTGGCACCGATGTGGCGCGCGAGGCCGCCTCGATCGTGCTGCTTGACGACAACTTTGCCGGGCTGGTTCAGGCGGTGCGGCTGGGTCGGCGCATTTTTGACAACCTGCGCAAATCGATGTCCTACATCCTGGCGGTGCATGTGCCGATTGCCGGCATGGCGCTGCTGCCGGTGCTGCTGGGCTGGCCGACGGTGCTGTTTCCGCTGCATATTGCCTTTCTGGAACTGGTGATTGACCCGGCTTGTTCAATGGTGTTTGAAAACGAACCGCCCGAGCCGGATTTGATGCAGCGTCCGCCGCGCGACGTGAGCACACCGCTGTTTGGCGGCCTGACGCTGGTGTGGGCGCTGCTGCAAGGGCTGGGCGCATTGGCGCTGGTGCTGCTGGCAACCTGGTGGGGTGCCAGTCATCTGAGCGAAGGCGCGGCACGGGCGTTTTCGTTTGCCACCATCGTGGCTGGCAATCTGGCGCTGATTCTGGCCAATCGGGCGCGCACCGGCTCACTGCTGCAAAGCCTGCGCGTGCCCAACCGCACGCTGTGGCTGGTTTGCGCGGCAGCGCTGAGTTTGCTGGGGCTGGCCTTGTATCTGCCGTGGCTGGCGGCCTTGTTCAAGTTTGACTGGCTGCCCTTGCCCTGGCTGGGGGCGGCCTTCGGGCTGGGGCTGCTGCTGGTACTGGTTTTCGAGCTGGTCAAACCTGGCAAAACGCCCTGATTCGGCCAAACGCATGATGCCGCGCATGCCGAAAACCGCGCCTGGGCTGTAATTTCAGGCGGCATCTGCAACCGGTGGCTGCGATGACTACTTTGTGGCCCCAATAACCTGAGCGTCTATTGTGTTGACAAATAGCTCGGCTTGCGCGACCTGGCGCTCAGCGTCTGCTTGCGTGACAGAGTCGCCGTTGTAGTCGGCTACCAAACGCACCTCTTCTCCACGATTGAGCAGGCGACCAATGTCTTTGGTGAGCGGTCCGTTTTTGACCAAGTGCAGGCTGAATGCAGCGATCAACCCGCTGTGCGTTTTGCCAGCTCAGGGCCTGCGGGCGCACCGGATGCCAGCAATGCTGCCCTTGCGGCATCAAACATGGCGTAGTAAGCGCGGTTACAAGCGCCATCCACATCACCGGTGTTCAACAAAACTCTGGCTGAATTGCAAGCCTGACGGGCTTTGCCCATGAGCGCCTCTGGTGTAAAGACCTTGCTCACAGTCGCACCCCTTCACGCGCAATGTTGGCCAGCAGGGCCGGATTGGCATGATGCTCAGGGTGCTCCCATTCATCAAGCCAGACTGGCAAAGGCTGCACGCGCACGCCGGTTTCCAACAGGACATCAAAAGCCAAGTCGGCCATGTCGAGCTTGGTTTTCAGAAACGGCTGATGCTCACCACGCAACAGTACCGCCACATCGGCATCGCTGTCAGCATGGTGAGTTTGTCTGGCCCGGCTGCCAAACAACACTGCACCTGCCGTATCGTAGCGCGCAGAGATTTGGTCGATAAAGAGGCGGGTGGCTGACAGGGTTTGTGCATCGAGCGTGGCGTTGTTATTCATTGATGTCTCCTGATGGCGTTTCAAAGATCATGAATGGACGGCCATGTTGCCTTGCAATTGGGCATCAAAGCTGTGCAGCATGGAGTCTTTCGTGAGGATGAATGAATGGCTGCAAAGATTTTAGTCAGGCGCGCCAGACGGTGATGCCATCATCCGACTCCATGGGCTGCGCGCGCCCCAGGGCTGCCAGGGTTTGCAGCAGCGTGGGCAGAGACTTTTTCAAGCTGCTGCTGCCGCTAAAGCAGGCTTCGATCTGCGCCTGCGTCAGCGCCGCCGTGCTGCTGGAAAGCACCAGTGCCACGGCTTTGACCTGCTCGGGCAGGGTGCCTGGCCAGGCTTGGGTGGTCGCCACTGGGGCCGCTGAATTTGATGCCAAATCGACCTCTAACCCTTGCTGTACTTGCGCAGGCAGCTCTGTTTTAGAGAGCGGATTCTGAAACGTCGGGCGCAGCCAGCGCACTTGTCCACGGGCTTCTTCTGCGGCGCGGCGCTGGTTCAGGGCAACCAGCCGTTGCAGTAGCTCGTCTTTGATGTCGCCAGCGGTGGCTGTGCTTGTTGGCGCTGTTGCCAAGTCAGCCCAGCCGTAGGCGGCCAGCACAGCAGCGTCGAGTTCGTCATGCAAAGTTTTGAGCACGCCTACCAGACCGGCGCTGTGGATTTGTTTTTCTTTGGCGGTGAGTGCCCGGCCTTCGCGCAGGGCTTGCAGCACGTTGTACAGGCCGGTCAGCGTCAGGTCTTTGGCCGGTTTGCTGCTGGTGGGCGCAGTTGTCGCTGAATGGGGGGTGGGTTTTGGGACGTTGCGTTGCGGGGGCATCGGGTGCTGATGCTCTGGGTGCGCCGGGGCGGCTATTGCCAGGGGCCTCATACTCGCTTCGCTCGCCAAATCGGCCCCCGGCAATACCCGCCCCGGCTTGGGTGACGTGGTTGGTGTGCTGGCAGGGGCAACAGGCGCTATCTTGTTGATAGCTGCTGGCGCTTGCTGCATAAGGGCTTGAGGCTGATTTGGTGCTTCAAATGGCGGGTTTGCAAGCTCCGGGTGCGCCGGGTCAGGTATTGCCGGGGGCCTCATACTGTCAAAGGCCCAGAAATCGGCCCCCGGCAATACCCGACCCGGCGTGGTGGCTTGGGCGGGTGAACTGGCATTGGAAGGCAAAAGACCCAATACCCGTTTGCGGTGCTGGTCGATCTGCTCGGCCAGCGTGCTGATTTTTTGGCGTAGCGCCGGGGTCAGGCCGGTGTCTTCGTCGGGGAAGGGGAAGGTTTCAAAACAGCGGGATTTGACGTAAACCGGGTCGTTGCCAACGCCAAGCCAGCTACCCGCAGCCAGCGCCCACAGACCGTGGAGCTGACTGGACAGCACGCCAAGGTGAAACGCGTCGCTCAAGGCGATGGTCACAAGTTTGTTGTCGGGCAGGATGCTGGCATCCAGAAACTGGAACAGCCGATGTTTGGCGGTTTCGACGGTGGCGATATAGCGGGGCAGGCCAGCGAGTTGTTGTCTGAGAACTTTGCGTGGTTCACCAAAAAACCACCAGTTATCACGGTAGCTTGCACGGTTGTTCTGATCTCGCTCCGGCTTAACCCGTTCCAAAAGCCACTGGTAAGCCGCTGGAAACTGCGAGCGCAGTTCGTCTGCGCTGAGCCCAAACGCGTCGATGACCTTGACCCCGCGTGGCGCATCGGTCAGGTCACGGCCATTGCGGTAATTTTTGACAATGGCCGGGTTGCCCAGCGCTGCGGCTTCTTCAATTGTCAGAATGAAGCCCGCGCCAAAAAGCTGAACGCCACGATTGCTCAGGTTCAGGTTGGCCTTCAACGCCTGCGCATCCGCGAGCTTTGCCCCCACCGACAAATCTGCATGAATCAAGCCACGCCGCTCAGCCAGCGTGACGATGACTTCGCCCTCTGGCCCCGGCTGCTCGTCGATGACCGTCAGCAGCCGTCCCCAAGCGCTGGTGTCGGTTGTTGAATTGCCGTCATTCCCTCGAAGGCGGGAATCTGGTGCATTCTGGATTCCCGCCTTCGCGGGAATGGCGGCGATATCGAAAGAACGAATTTGCCCCGAATCGACCCGATCGGAGCCATTTGTGCGTTGCACAACCGTCATGGCAATGCGCACGGCGGCACCATCGGCGCTGTCCACCCACGGGTGGTCGGGTATCGCAAAAACAAGCTGCCCCCTTGCTTGCGCGTTCACAGGTGCGTCCGCGCTGGGGCGGGTATTGCCGGGGGCCGATTTCTGGGCCTTTGACAGTATGAGGCCCCCGGCAATACCTGCCCCAGCGCCAGCGCCCGCCACTGTGGTCGCATTGGAAGTCGTCGCGTTAGACTGCCCTTCGACACCTCGGCAAGCTCGGGGCAGGCCAAGCTCAGGGCGAACGGTCTGCTGTTTCGCGTGAGTGGCCGGGTCATGCGGGCCAACGGGCGTTGTCAAGGGCAAATGCCCCTCCAGCGCGGCCTGAACAACACGCCGGTTAAAGGTCTGGCGCAGGCTGTTGGTGGTGATCAGCCCCATGCGCTGCACCCCGCCCGCAGCAACCAGAGCCGCTGCGCGTGCCCACCAAAACATGACGAAGTCAGCACTGTCGGGCACATTTGACCAAACTGAGCGCAGTGCTTGAACATAGCCGTCTCCCAGCGCGGCTCGCATTGATGCAGCACCAATAAACGGCGGGTTGCCCACCACAAAATCGGCCTGCGGCCATGCCGCCTGACGGGCACCAAGATAGCGCCACTGCGGCACCTGCGCCGCCTCATCAGGCACCCGTTCACCCGTGACCGGGTGCGGCTTGAAGCTCACGCCATCCCAGCGGCTGAGCAACTGGCCGGCTGCGTCATAGGCAGGTTCTTGCGCATCCCAGGCCAGCACGGCATCGCGGCAGTCGATATTGCGGTAGTCATGCACCACCGGTTCGGCCACCGCTGCGTTGCCCTGGGTGCGAATATGCCACTGCAGCCAGCCGATCCACAGCACCAGTTCAGCCAGCGCGGCCGCACGCGGGTTGATCTCGATGCCCTGCAACTGCTGCAAGGTGACGGTCTCAAAGCCCTCGGCAATCGACTCTTGCGCATCGCCCAACACGGCCATCTGATTCAGCACTTCGCCTTCGAGGCGCTTGAGATGCTCCAGCGTCACATACAAAAAATTGGCACTGCCACAGGCCGGGTCGAGCACCCGCACACTGCACAGCCGGTGATGGAATGCCTTGACCTGGGCACGCGCCTCGCGCCACCTGGCGCGCACCGCAGCTTCATGCCGCTTGCTGGCCTCCTGATCGGCCTTGAGCTGCTGGCGGTCAAAACTGGCTGCATCCACACCGCCTTTGGCCTGCGGCGGATTGGCTTCCAGGTCTGCTGCCTCATGCGCCAGCACCAGCGCAGCGGCTTGCGCATTGGCCCATTCGGCGCGCAACGGCTCGACCACCGTGGGCAGCACCAGCCGCTCGACGTAGGCGCGCGGCGTGTAGTGGGCACCCAGCGCGTGGCGCTCAGCCGGGTTCAGGGCACGCTCCAGCAGCGTGCCAAAAATGGCCGGCTCGACTTCGCGCCAATTGGCTTGCGCAGCCTCAATCAGCAGGTCGATTTGCTCTGGCGTTAACAGCAGGCTGTAGCCGTCAGACATCGGCTCCTTGAACAATTTGCC
Source organism: uncultured beta proteobacterium (assembly GCA_903873485.1). GTDB lineage: Bacteria > Pseudomonadota > Gammaproteobacteria > Burkholderiales > Burkholderiaceae_C > Rhodoferax. The sequence continues at coordinate 25,593 of CAIQOO010000020.1, forward strand.
ATTGAAATGCAGCACACGGGTGGCCAGCGCCGGGCTGAAACCGCCCCGGTCCATATCGGCCCACAGGCTTTGCAGCATCAGGCGCAGCGTGGCCGGGTCGGCGCGGTGGGTTTTGAGCAGGCCGATAAACGCCTCTTTGGGCAGCAGGCCGACATCTTCGGAAAACATGCAAAACAAACAGCGGGTCAAAAATGATGCTACTTTTTCTGGAGCTACTCGCGCTTGACTGGCGTGGGCTGGCGGGCTATTTGGCTTGAAAACCGGGGTGCTGACAGGTTGAGCTATGGTTTCAGTAGCTGCCAGCGCTTGCTGCGCTTGGGCTAGAGGCTGATTTGGCACATCAACCTGGCTGCTTGGGCGGTTTGGCTTTATCACCGGGCGGCCAATTCCGGATACTACATTTTCAGTAGCTGACAGCGCTTGCTGTGCTTGCTGTGCTTGCTGTGCTTGCTGTGCTTGGGCTAGAGGCCGATTTGGCTCATAAACCGGGTTGCTTTCGATGGACTTGGCCAGACGCGCCAGCAAGTCGGCCACCCAGCGCGTGACGCGGGCGCTGATGCGTGCCGGGTTCAGGCTGTGCGGGTCAAGCCAGATTTGGCGCAGGCGCTCTCGAATATCGGCATGGACCAGGTCGTTCAGGCGGATGCGGTGGCTGCGCGGGTCGGGGAAAGGCGTGTAGGTGGCACCGCTTTGGCTGAATTCGGCATACACCTCGATCACCGTGCCGACATCGACCACCAGCACAAACGGTGGCCGGCCCTCGCTGGCGGGCAAGGCGCGGGCATAGCCTTCGGCCTGGCTGCGGGCACGCAGCAGGCCGTCGTCAAAGCCTTTGGTGTGGCCAGCCGCCTTGAGCTTTTTGGACTCCAGGCAAAACGCGCCCTGACGGTAGCAGTCGATGCGCCCGGCGCTGGTTGAACCGTCGCCATGCCGAAACGTCACCGGGCGCTCGAACATGTAATCTTGCTCAGGCGTGGGGTGGGGTTTATCGACTTCCAGCAGCGCGCACAGGTCAATGACAAAACTCTGTGCGGCAGACAGCTCGCTGGCGGTCACGCCGCTCCAGCGGGTGATGAAGGACTCGGCGGCGGTGTCGGCTGGAGGGGTGGACATGTTCAGTGGGGTGCTTGGGGAAACAATTTCCCCAGGATTGCGCAGACGATTCAGCGAATCATGCGGCCAACAATTGCTCTTCAAGAGCATCCTGAATTGCAATTGGCGCAAACATGTCCGACGGGTACAGGTAACTTTCGCCGGACTCATCGACCACCCGAACAAGCCCACGCGCGTGCGCCTTGGGGTCATCTTCCAGCCTGTAAAGCTTGCGCGATTCCAGCGATGCCTCATAGCCCGCGTTATTGATGCAAACCGTCCAGTTCATAGCAGTTCCTTGATTTTCATTTCAACTTTGCCGATGCCATGTGCTTCATACCAGTGTAGTTCTGCCTGGCAAAGTTCGCCAGACGGGCTGAGCCGGATGCGCCCAAATCCTTTGCGCTTTTTCCAGTTTTTGCCACCATAGGTTTCTATCAGTCGATGCAGTTCACGGATTTTTGATCCTTCGGCAAAGGTTTCCTGGTGCGTGATTTCACTGACGAGATGCCAATTCATCCATCATCCTTTCTCTAAGGCTTTGCCAAGAAATCGGACTTTGAAGGCGTGGTCAATCACGGCAATGCAACACTCATTGTGTAATTTTCCGTAGTCGGATGGGCTTAATACTTGCTACTCTTCTTTTTCGAGACCAATCCGGCCCTGAAACTTGCGCCGCCACTTGTTTGTATATTGCCCGTCCTCTTGCAGGTAAGCGGTTGTACCGCCAAACAATGCGCGAATTGTCAGATTTACCCACTTTTCTCCGCGATGTCCGTCAGCAGCCACAATTTTTTCAATTTCAGCGCGGAGTTCATCTGTGGTCCTGCATTTGTCATACAGCACATCAAATTCTGGGTCATCACTCTTAGCGCGGGAATTATCCGCACGCACAGGCTCAAATACTGCGCCCTCGCCCCAAGAAAAAAGAAAACGTGATTGACCGCAGATGAAAAATACACGATCAAATCATACGTCTAAAGCGTATGATTGTTACTACACGCGCAACGCCGCAGGGCGGATAGTGCTGCTGGTGATTGATGCCAAGAGCGTGCGCGCCAGCATTTCAGGTGCGGTTTTGAAACAATTGAAGGAGTTGCTAGACCATGATGACTGATGCACAACTGCAAGCGCGTGATGCCGAACGCGACATCGGTGCCGACCTGCTAGAGGCTGTTCGCGAGGCAAAAGCCGGGCGCTGGGCGCGCAAAACGACGTTTGAGGCACTGCCCGATGGCAGTGTGCGTCGCTCGGTGCTGCACCCCGATGGTGTGGGAGACACGCAGGAGGTACTGACCGGCCCCAAGTGGCAATTGATGGCGGCCCGCATGCAGTCAGGCATGTCGCAATCGGAGTTTGCCCGCGCCACCGGGGTCTCGGTGCGCACGCTGCAAGAGTGGGAGCAGGGCCGCAAAGTGCCCAGCGGGGCTGCGCAAAGCCTGCTCAAGCTGGTCAGCCGTCACCCGGAATTGCTGGCCGAGCTGACATAAAAAACCTCGCCGCGCGGGCGAAATGGCAGGCGTCGGCCTTCAGGCAGCAGGTAGGCATGGTCCATCAAGGTGCTAAGCTGGTCTTCACAATAGCCGTCAGTGACGATCAACAGCGGCCCGGCTTTCGGAAAGTCGCCGCGCGCTGCCAAATCGCGCAGCAGGTCCAGGCCGGGTTGCAACACCGTGCCACCGCGACCACGCACAGCAAAGCGTTCCAGCAGGTTTTCTGGCGCAACCCAGCCGCTGTCATGGGCGTGTGCATCGCAGCAGATCAGGCGCACCGCCGATACCTCGCGTGCCAGCGCATAACTGGCAATCGCGCCGAGTGATTTGCCCAGCAGTTGCGGTGCCATCGAGCCCGAGGTGTCGAGCAGCACGCCAAACACCCGGCTGCGGCGCTCTTCCTCGGTGGGCTTGACGCAGGAGGGGCGCGGGTTGTCGGGCGTGGCAGACTGGCGGCGCGACGGGTGCGCGTAACTGCGGCGTGGCTCGGGCGGGCAGAAGCGCTCGTCAAACCAGTGCGCCAGTTTCACATCCCAGGCCATCGGCGGCTGGCTCAGGCTGCGGATTTCTTCAATCAACCCGGCTGGCAACAGCCCGCGCGACGTGCCGCTGGTGAAGCGGTCAAAGCCTTGCGCCAGGGCCCGGCGGCAGTAGCCTTCGGCATCCATGAACAGCTTGCCGTCTTCATCGCCAATCAGGTCTTGCGCACCGACGCCGCGCAGGGTGGCGAGCTTGCGGGCGCGGCGAATGTCTTGTGCCAGGCTGTCATAAACGTCTTCGGACGACTGCCCCGAAAATGCTGCGTCATGCAGCAAACCGATGCCGGGCGCGCTGCCCACCTGCATTTCGATCAGCCAGCCGTTGATGATGAAGTCGCAGGCAATGTTCCACAGCAAGGGGTCGCGCCGGCGCGAGGCGTGGTTGAGCCCGGCGTGCAGCAGTTCGTGCGCAAACACAAACAGGCATTCGTCGTCAGACAGCCCGGCTGCCGGGTTGACCCAGATGCAGCGCGCACCGACATCAATCGCCGCTACCCGGATGTCATATTGCTGGCACAGGCGCGGGTCTTCTTGCACGTCAAAACTGGCGGCCAGCGCGCCCAGCAGCGGGTAGTGGTCAATCAGGCGGCGGCGCGCTTTTTGCGCCTTGCTCAGCGGTTTGATCTCGCCGCTGATACCGGGCAGTCCGGCGGCACGCTCCAACGCATGACCCACATCGCGGGCAATGCCATCGGCCAGCAACTCGCGCCAGCGCGGTGGCGGGCGCTGCCAGCGCGGCGGTTTGACATCGAAATGGCAGAACAGGCTGGCACTGCCGCACAGTTGGCTTTGCCACTCCTTCAAGGCAGGGTCGCAGCCGTTAACACAAAATTGCCGCAGCAAACCCTCTGCGCCGCCCGCCGGAAAGATGGGTTCGGGGTAAATCAGGTCGTCGGGCAGTTGGCCCAACTTGAGTTCGCTGCAAAACCGGTCGGCCACCAGCAAGCTGGCCAACTCCCACGCCTCGAACGGTTCCTGGCGTCTGACCAGACCAAAACCCAGGCAGACCAGGCCGATGGAGATCACCCGCGTCCACGCTTGCGGTGTGGTCTGGCGCTTGCCGTGCAACCAGATCATGCCGCCAGGAGACACCGCCAGCCAGCCTTTGGCTGATACATGCTGGTGCTCTTTATCGACCGTAAAACTGGCCGCCTGCGCCAGCGGAGCCAGCATGGGGTGCGACTGAACAGCCCGCAAACCGGCTTGGCGGGCCTCGGCTGCCGGGCCTTTTGACACCTGTTGGCTCATGGTCACACCTTGGCGGGCTTGGTGTCTTTGCCAAGGCGTCCGGCCAGGCGTGGCAGGTCGCGCGCCACCTCGACCAAAAACCAGGCGGGCAGGCGCTGGCCGGACTCGTCTTCGCTCATCACCGACTGGGCGATTTCGACGCTGATTCTGGCCAGGTCGCGCAACATGTCTTTGGCACGAATGGCCAACTCCTGATGTGCGCTGCGCACCGAGCCTTCGTCATCCGGCAGCTCTTTGCGCAAGTGGGCCCGAAAGGACTGCGCCAGAAAGTACAGCACATCGCGGTCTTCTGGGCCGGTCGGCCAAAACGCATCGCCTTTGAGGATGGCGTGCAGCGTGTGCTTTTGCCGAATCTGCTTGAGGTAGGCCTTGAAATGCCCGGCGTGGCCGGGTGTCAGCAGGCCATAGGCTAATGCTTCAAGCATGTCATCGCTCACCTTGTCGCCAAAAGAGGTCAGTGCATCCGACAGCATGTGCCAACTGCGCGGTGACGAAAAGGTTTCCTCGTGCTTGGGCGGTTCGCTCCAGAGGTGATCGGGGCGCAACTGGATGTATTCAACCACCCAGGGGTGAATGCCGCCCTCATTGATCGCCCAGTCCAGCCACTGCCGATGGTCGGTGCGCAAGTGGATATGCACCAGCCGGTTGATCAGTGCTGACGGCATGGGTTTGACAATGGCCGCGTCTTTGGCCCGGTTGCCCGCGCCGATGACGATGGTGCCAGCGGGCAGCCGGTATTCACCGACGCGCTGTTCCAGGATCAACGAGTAGAAGGCTTTTTGAATTTCATGCGAGGAGGCGTTGAGCTCGTCGAGAAACAGCACAAAGGGCTGATGGCGCACGATGTTGGCTGGCGGATAAAAGCGCGAGCAGTCGCCGTCGATTTTCAAAAATGCCCAGCAAGTCTTCGGGGGCGAGCTGGCTGCCCAGCAAGGACACACATTCCAGGCCCACCGTGTCGGCAAAGCGCCGCACCAGCGCGCTTTTGCCGATGCCCGGTGGCCCCCACATGAAGACCGGGCGCACCACGGCCACGTTGAGCAGGAAGTCAAGCGTTTGCGCCGGGTTGAGCTGAATGGCGGATTGCATGGTATGACGCGACCAGGAGATTACTATATTTAATGTAGCTGGTAGCGCTTATGGGACGGGCGCTACAGGCTGTTTTTTTATACAAAAGCGACAAGGATGCCCTCGGCATCAACCCGCAGTGCGTTTGGCGCTTTTTGTCGGCAAGGGCAGACCACGATGGGTCACGGCATCGGCCCAATCCGAAGGACTGGTTTGCGGCGCATCCTCGGTGAAAGTGACATCAGCATCAGCCTGGACTTGAGCGGGGTCAATCCCCAAGCTTCGCAATTTTTGTTCAAGCACATCAATTCTTCCCCATGGGCAGCTTGGGTCACCACAAGCCTCATCCGGGTCGCCATCATGCTCGAACAGAAGATGGAAACACAGCCAATGCATTTGCTCAAAAATCTCATAATCATTTTTGCTCACTTCGACTGGTTTCCTGCATGCCACGCACAAAAGCTGTTCATCAGACTGAACCAGTTTTTCCCAACTCCAATGCACGGCACTTTCAAGCTTGAAATCATTGGTCTTGCTCAGTAGCCAGACCCCTTCCAAGGAGGCAACCAGCAGCCAGGATGACGCTGGGCATTTTGCCCGGCTTGATCCTGCCTACACCACCACCGGCTCAATCTCCAGCCGAATCCCGAACCGCTCATACACGCTGGTCTGAATGGACCCGGCCAGCGTCATCACCTCGCCACCGGTGGCGCTGTCAGGGCCATCGACAGCGCCCCGGTTGACCAGCACCAGCGCCTGTTTTTCATAAACACCGGCTAGGCCCACCGATTTGCCGCGCCAGCCACAGGCATCAATCAGCCAGGCTGCTGCCAGCTTGATTGAACCGTCTGCCAGCGGGTAATACACCAGCCGGGGGTCGCGAGCAATGATGTCGGCGCATTGTTCTGCCGTCACTGTCGGGTTTTTAAAAAAACTGCCGACGTTGCCAACCAGCGCCGGATCGGGCAGCTTGGCCCGGCGAATCTCGCAAACCCAGTCAAACAACTGCTGCGCCGACGGCTGGCTGCAGGCATGCTCCAGCATCTTTCGGTCAATATCGGCATAACCGAGCACCGGTTGCCACCGCTTGGGCAAGGCCAGGCGCACGCGCAGGATCAGGCTTCGGTGTTTCAGGCCAATCGCCTGCTGGCCCTTGTCAGCTTGGGCTGAACTGCCATGCTTGAAGATCGAATCGCGGTAGCCAAAAGCGCACTGGGCGGCGTTGAGCGTGAACACCTGACCAGTCTGCAAATCGAGCGCATCCAGCGCATCAAAGCGGTCTTGCAATTCAACACCATAGGCACCGATGTTTTGCACCGGGGAGGCCCCCACGGTGCCCGGAATCAAGGCCATGTTTTCCAGCCCAGGGTAGCCTTGCGCCAGCGTCCAGGCGACAAAGTCGTGCCAGTTTTCACCGGCACCGGCTTCCACAATAAAGGCCCGGGCGGTCTCTTGCACCAGCCGGCGCCCCAGAATTTCAACTTTTAAAATCAGCGGCTTGACATCGCCAGTCAGCAATATGTTGCTGCCACCCCCCAGCACCAGCGTCGGCCAGTCAGACCATTTTGGGTCGGCCAGCAGGCCCAGCAGATCAGCCTCGCACGCGATGCGGGCCAGCGCCCGGGCTTTGGCCGCAATATGAAAGGTGTTGAAAGCCTGCAGCGAGAAGTTTTTCTGAACTAACATGGCGGGATTGTCGCATTCGACCCCCGCTTGGGCCGTCTGCCGCCCTGACCGGTACAGGCCAGCATGCAACCCGGCAAAAGTGTGTGACCGGCACCTTTTGCAACCCGATTGAACTGAAAAAAATGCCCTCTTTTGACACCGTTTGTGAAGCCAGCATGGTCGATGTGAAGCACGCCGTGGAAAACACCACCAAAGAAATCACCACCCGCTTTGACTTCAAGGGCACGCCCGCTGCCATTGAACTCAAGGACAAGGAAATCACCCTTATTGGCGATGCCGATTTTCAGCTTACCCAAATCGAAGACATCCTGCGCAACAAACTGACCAAGCGCCATGTCGATGTGCGTTTTCTGGACAAGGGCGAGGTGCAAAAAATCGGCGGCGACAAGGTCAGGCAGGTGATCAAGGTGCGCGATGGCATTGAGACCGAACTGGGCAAAAAAATTCAGCGCCTGATCAAGGACAGCAAGCTCAAGGTGCAAGCCGCCATTCAGGAAAGCAAGTTGCGCGTGACCGGCGCCAAGCGTGATGACCTGCAGACGGCCATGGCGCTGATCAAAAAAGAAATTGCTGATCAGCCCCTGAGCTTTGACAATTTCCGCGACTAGGATGACGTTGGCCAGTCGCCCGAATGGCATCCGACCATGAGCCTGATCGTTGCCAGCGAAGACGAGTACGAAGACTTGCTGGGTCTGTGGTCCGACCTGGAGTCCGGTCTGGGCCTGGTGTTGAGCCATCCCGACAGCGTGCAGGAGTTCCGGCTACGCATTGGCCAATACGACCGCTGGATGCAAGACCTGCTTCAGTACGATGCCGATGTCGGTCTGTACCTGCTGTTTCAACTCGCCATCAATTCGCCGGTCGGCTACAGCGCCTCCCATGCGCTGGTGTGTGCCGTGCTGTGCCATCTGATTTCAGCCGACTTTGAACTGCCTAAAAACGAGCGCGACAGCCTGGTGTGTGCGGCGCTGACGATGAACATTGCCATGACGGCGCTGCAAGATGAATTGGCCACGCAACACAGTCGCCCCAGTGCCGAGCAGCAAGTGGCCATTCGCGCCCATGCCGCCAAAGGCGCCTTGATGCTGGCCGACTTGGGCATCACGGATTCGCTGTGGCTGGAAACCATTCAACTGCACCACAAAGAAGATGATCCGGGGCCAGACCTTGGCGAACTCATCCCGCCGCACCGGTTGGCGCACATCCTGCACGTGGTTGACCGCTATGCCGCCCTGATCAGTCCGCGCCAGTCGCGCGAGGGACGCAGTGCCACCGAATCAGCGAAAAGTGTCATCCATGGCAGCGCCGAGCAGGAAAGTGCGGTCGGGGAATCTCTGGTACGGATTGTCGGCCTGTGCCCGCCGGGCACTTTTGTGCAGCTCGACGATGAGGAGGTGGCGGTGGTCACGCGCCGCAGCCCGTCACCCAACTTGCCCGATGTGGCGATCGTGATCGACCAAAAGGGCGATCTGATCAGGCCACCAAGCCTGCACCAAACCTCCTGCGGTCGCCCGGTGATCAGTTCGGCGCTGGTGGCGGCCACCGTTCAAGAGCGCATCAACCACCACCTGGTCCTGCAACTGAGTGCCAGACGTTAGCGCCTGCGGCAGCCGAACTGTTGTTGTGTGCTCAGTCCGCCACCGTGACGACGTTGTTGGCAAACGTGATCTGATCTGCGGCCCCGGCCACCAGTTGGATCGGTGGCACATTGGCCACCGTGATCGGGTTGGCCACGCTGCCCGTCAGCCCGCGCGGCAGGGTGCGAACCACCTGGCTGGCCGGCAGGGCGGCACCGGTCTTCAGGTTGGCATATAAGTGCCTAAGCAAAAGTAATCTTGTGTTTTAAATTAGCTTTACCTAGGCATTTGTCATTTTTTGTATTGGATAACTTTTGCTTAGCCACTTAGCGTGTCCATGGCCTGCACAAAATAGCGGTGCAGCGGCAGCAGACGGTGGCTGTAGCCCGGGAACCCCAGGAAAGAATCGAAATGCAGACCTCCCGGATTTACCCCTAAAACGGGTGAAAATTTTGGACAAATTTCAGTCAAAAGAATGGAGTCTTATAAATTACTTCTTTATAAAACAACACGTTAGATTCTCGGATTGCGCAAAAACGATTAGCGATTGTCCAATAATCGACGAATTCCATATAAATCATAAGGTTACATAGCAAATAAAATTTTGCCCGGAATGTCTGAAATGCTGGGCGTTGGCCACTTCATGATGAGCTCCACAAACTCAGTGTCGGGGCCAGGGTGCCGAGCCGCCCTGTCAATGGTGCGCCCCAGACGCTGTATCAAACTTGCCTTGACTTAAAAGCTCAAAATCGATGGAAAAATCGAATTTTGAACCAAAACAACCGGAAGATTTTTTTTCAACATGCTTCTATCCTGTTGATTTTTCAACGTAATTTCTAGGCTCTGAATCGCTGGTCAATCCGAGGAACTGGCTTTTGAAATCAGCGAACCGTGAGATCGAGTTAAAGGGGTTTTTCGTGCCACTGCACCTTAGACCCCTGAGTGCAATGTGGGGCACTGCCGCCTGAAAACTGCGAACCACTGGTGCCAGCTTGACGGAGAAACGCCTCAAACATCAGCAGTGACCAGAGCGGCGCTGAAAAATCGCGCTGGCCACTGAGATGCTGGTTCACCATTTTTTGCAGCGTCTGGACGTTGAAGTAACCGGTTTCCTGTAGCCGACCACCACGCAGGACTTGTTCCTGTCTGGCGCGCAAGGGGCCGCGCAGCCACTGCGCCAGCGGTACCGAGAAACCCATCTTGGGACGGTAAAGCACATCGCTGGGCAGGCTGGGTTCAAACGCTTTTTTAAACAGCCATTTGCCTTCTTTGCCCTTGATTTTGAGGTGGCTTGGCAAAGTGGCCAGCCATTCAACCAGCACATGATCCATCAGAGGTTCGCGCACCTCCAGAGAATGGGCCATGCTGGCACGGTCAACCTTGGTGTTGATGTCGCCGACCAGCCAGGTTTTGTAGTCGAGATACTGGATGAGCGCCAGCGGGTCGTCGGTATTGGCCCGGGCTGCATGGTATCTGAACACTTGCAGGGCACTGTAGCCCGCCAGCGTGCGCTTGAAGTCGCTGGAAAATAGCCTGGCACGTTCGTCGCTGCGCAACACCGACATGCTGTGCATGTAAGCCTGCGCCGAGTCGTGTGCCAGCGCCTGAAATGTAGTTTTGGCGCGGAACATGCGCGGTGCCCAATCGGCTTTGGGGTAGATGCGGCCCAGCGCTCCAAATATCGGTTTTCGCAAGCCCAAAGGCAAGACGCTGCGGGCTTGTTCTTCCATCAAGTGCAAACGGTAACGCCGGTAGCCACCAAATGTTTCGTCACCACCGTCACCCGACAAGGCAACAGTGACGTGCTTGCGGGCCAGTTGGCAAACCCGATAGGTGGGAATGGCCGAACTGTCAGCATAGGGTTCGTCATAAAGCCAGGCCAACCGGTCGATCAGGTCAAAGTCATCGCTTTTGACAACTTCGAGGTAGTGGTCGGTGTGGTAACGCTCGGCTACCTGTTGGGCAAATGCGGATTCGTTGAACTCAGGCACGTCAAAACCAATAGCACAGGTGCGTACAGGTGTCGATGAGATGCTGGCCATGGTGGCGACAACCGCGCTGGAGTCAACACCACCCGACAGAAAGGCACCCAGCGGCACGTCTGCAATCATGCGGTACTTGACGGACTGATCCAATCGGGCGCGAAGCTCGTGGGCAGCGTCTTGTGCAGTGATGGGGTTATTGACGGTGAAGTGAACATCCCAGTACGGTTGTGGCGCTGGCAAGGGCACACCGTGCCGCAGCATCAGAGTATGGGCTGCGGGCAACTTGTGGGCGTGGCTGTAGATGCAGCGCGGGTCAGCAACATAGCCCAAGGCAAAATACTCTTCAACCGCAAAGGGGTCAATGGTGCGGACAAAGTCCGGGTGGGCGGTGATGACCTTGAGCTCGGAGCCAAACACCAAGCTGCCGTTGGACAGCAGCGAATAAAACATGGGCTTGACACCCAGACGGTCGCGCGCCAGGAACAGTGTTTGCTGGTTGCGGTCCCACAGGGCAAAAGCAAACATGCCTCTAAACCGCTTGACGCAGTCTGCACCCCACGACTCCCAGGCATGAATGATGACTTCGGTGTCGCTGCGGGTACGAAACCGGTGGCCCAGGGCTTTGAGTTGGGGCACCAGTTCCTGGTAGTTGTAAATCTCGCCATTAAAAACGATGACCACTGAATGATCTTCGTTGAACAGTGGTTGCTGGCCGGTTGTGAGGTCGATGACTGACAGGCGCCGATGACCAAAGGCCAGACCCGGCTCCAGGTGCAGCCCCGATTCATCCGGGCCACGATGGGACTGGATGTTGTTGATGCGCTCGAGCAATTGGGGTGAAAAATCGCATTTGCTGCGAGTGTCAAAAAGTCCGGAGATGCCACACATGGTTTGGTTTCTTCCAGTTTGAGGACTTTAGCGACGAGCCCGGGTTTGCAACAGCAGGGTGTTCAGTGCAGAGGTGTTGGCTTGCACAAACGCCTCAAGCGTGGTTTGTCCCTCGCCCGACTGACCCCTGATCGTGTAGAGAATGATGACCGCAGAATCATCGCCCCGGCCAAGCAATCGGTACAGGGCAGCGTAAAGCTTGGCCATGATGTCACTGGTAGTCCAGGTGCCATTGACCCAGTAGATTTGCCACACCAGCAGGTAGTTGTCTGACACCAGTCCGGGTGCGGGCGAGCCACGCAGTTCGGTCGTGCGGAACTGTCTGGTTTGTCCGTCGAGGAGCATGGTGCGGGTGCCGGCTGACACCTGCGCCAAGGGGGAATCTTTGAGCTTGACCAGCACATTGTCTGAACTAACCAGCTTTCGGCTGTAGTCTTGCTGACGGTAATAGCCCATATACAGACCAACCTGTTTGGATTGGCTTTGGTAAGTATTGTTGATGCTCGCAGAGGGGTTTTGGAAGGCGGGTTTGAAGTCAGCCACCGGGCTTGGTGCCAGAGACCAAGCGGGTGCCAGAATCGGAGCGCCTGGCAACTGCGGTGCAGCAGCACGGTCTGACACTTCAATGGCCCAGCGAGCAAAATGTGGCAACGCTACCAGGAACACCAGTGCAAGCACATAGCTGCGGTGGGCAGACCAATAGCCTGGTGCAGGCGCTTGAACTGATGCCGACTGCATGGCCTTTTCTGCCGCATGGCCAGGGCTGGCATCTGCACTTGGCTCTGGTTCAGCCCAGTGGGCACCAACCATGAACATCAGCAAAATGACGATGCCAAAAAACAACCAGCCATAAATCAGGTGATCAACGCCGGTGGCGAGTTTGTTGCCCGATAAATGCCCAAGCATGACGATAATGTAGGCACGCGCCCAGTTGGCAGTCACTGGAACCAGAATCGAGACCACAATGAACAGTACCCGTCGCATGGTGGACTGATAATTCAGGTAAGCAAACAGTGTGCCTACGGTGAGTGAGGCAATCAGGTAGCGCACGCCGCTACAGGCCTCGACCACCGACCAATTGCCAGAAGGAATGACAAACTGCAGCCCTTCGCGCAGCACCGGGATGCCACTCAGGCGCAAGGCCATAACAGTGAAATCTGCCGTCCAGACCATGAGTTGCGGCATGGCGAATTCACCAAATGGCACGGCAAAAAACATGAAAGCCAACGGAAACATCACAGCCCGCGCCACAGCGAACCCCAGCAGCGTAGGCACCATAAGCACCAGCATGGCAACCAGTGCCAATTGGGTCACGGCATTGACGGCGACCAGGTCACCTAGCAGCCAGGCAAATGCCGCACCGGCAAGCATCAGCATGCCCCAGTAGCTTGGCTGTGGTGCAAAGTCGGCAAGCACTTGACGCCTGCGCCACACCAGCCAGATCACAATCGGGGGAACCAGAAACCCGTGGGTAAAAGTATCTGAGCGAAGCCAGATGGTGACGATGGCGCTGGCGGTGCCATGAAACAAGCTTAGCGTTAGAGCCAGCAGCAGCAAGAAAACAGGCAATGCCTGCCGCCAGTTTTGCCTGGATTGCGTTTGTGCCAGAGGGGTCATGCAGAAGCCTTTGGATACAGATGGCGGTCAATTTTGGACAAATGGGCAGACCAACTGTAGTGTTGCAGCACCCGCTGTCGGCCAGCCTGGCCCATTTCGGTTGATCGCAGAGGGTCGCGCAACAGGGAACCGATTTGCGCAATAAAGTCGCTGGCACTGGTTGCTGCCATGAGTTCGCGGTCAGCGTGTGCGTTGATGGCTTCAACACAGGAAGTAGAAGCCACCACTGGTCGAGCCATGGCCATGGCTTCGAGAATCTTGTTTTGAATGCCTCGGGATACCCGCAATGGGGCCACGACAACAGCAGCATGCTGCAAATAGGGGCGTACATCGGGCACAGTGCCTGTGACCACCACCGCTGGACTGGCCAGCGCCATAACAGCCGGTGCCGGACTGCGCCCGACAATATAAAAGCATAGGGTCGGCCAATGTTTGAGCAAGTCTGGCAGTGCCTCTGCAACAAACCAGCTCACCGCATCAATGTTGGGCCAATAGTCCATGGCACCTGAAAACACCACCGGAATTTGCGCCGCAGTCGTGGCCTGCTGTGCAAAAGGTGAACTGCGGGCGGAATCGGGCGAAAAGTAGTCGGCATCGACACCGTTGCTGATCGCTTCTACGCTGTCTGCACTCTCAGGGGCCAGTTGACGAAACAAGGCTGCTTCGTTGTCAGTCACAAAAAAGGAGTGCCTGGCCTGCAGGGCTGTCGTCCGCTCAAAGGCCAGCAAACGCCGTCCTTCAAGCTGGTAAAGCCATGACAGGGGCCAGCGATGCTGGGGTGCGTATTGTGTCCACTTGACCGAGTCAACATCAACAAAGTCAACCAGCATGGGCACCTTGTTGCTGCCATGTGTTGCATCAACATACTGCGCCATGACCGATGAAAAAATGACGATGGCATCGATATCGTGGTTGGCCAGGGTGTTGTTCACCCATGCCTGCAAACCTGCGTTTTGGTAATAACGCAAACTCAAGGGTTGCGGTGTAAGCAGGGCAGTAAGACTGCGAAGTTTGGCAAAACGTGGATGAAGTCTTGCGATGTAGTGGTGCGGGCAGATGTCTTGAACCAACGGCACATAGACCTCATCAGCCGGGTCATCAATGAAGGTGCCCAAGAACACCTGATGGTTCTGGGCAAGGTGCTTGAGCAAATGGTAAGAACGTACTTTGTCACCTTTGTTGGGCGGGTAGGGCAACCGATGCACCAGGTAAAGCAGTTTGCCCATCTGCTTGTCAACCAAGATTGCGAACCACAAACGGACCCAGCCAGTTGGCCAGCCCAAGGGGCATGCGCTGCCAGATGCTGATCATGAGCTTATATTTGGCATTGTTGGGGTTGTTTTGTGGAATGCTGTCGCGTTTGTAGAGGCAGTATTCGTAGTGCAGGGGGGTGGGTTCGAAACCCCAGTTTTTCTTGAAAGCGAATGGTCCGGTGCCGCGTTTGCTACGGCCATAGTCAAATACCTTGAGGCCCCGGGCGCAGGCCCGGCGCATCAACTCCCAGTATTTGAAGTCATTGGCTGCCAGGTCGCGCGAAGCTTCGTCGTCGCCAGCGTAGTAGGGCAACACTTCGTCGCGAAAGTAAAAGCTTAAAACGCTGCTCAGCGGACGACCGTCTGCGGCGGTAACGGTGAGTATTTCGCAGTCAGCACCAAATTCAGCCTGGAGGGCCTTGAAGTACTTTTTGGGCAGTGCGGGCGTGCCATGCCGGTGGACATTGTCAGCAAACAAGGCAAAGAATGTATCAACGGTGGCATCGATCTGGCTGGTCAGCCCATTCTTGATGCCTTTGCGCACCATGGCCCGTTGCTTGCGGGGTATGGCGAGCATGTTGGCCGCTTCCTCAGGCAGGATTTCCTTGCGAAAGGTGACATAAAGGTCTTGGGTGGGCCAGTCAGTTTGCTGGGGTTTGACGTTTCGCAACTCCAGGTGTGCTGCGCCAATGCGTTGCGCAATGTTCTGCGCTTCTCGTACCAAGGCCTGCGCGGCCATGGGATTGACCGAGGCCACGCCACCGTAAACTGCAAAAGGCAGGCTGGTGAGTGAATTGCCAAATAACCAGCTATTGACATGCCCCAACGACAGAACCCCATCTATGACACCATTGTTATGGGCATACAAAAAATAGGTTTCATGACGAAAGACATCGCGCACAATACGCTGCCAGCCGGCCCGGTGAAAGAAAGTGGCATCAGGGCATGCCATGACAAATGCATCCCACTGTTGCGCAGTGGCTGCATCGCCTGGCGCGAGTCGTTGAACGCTGAGCATGAGCTTAGACCTCAACCTGTGATGTAACGATTCGGCTCAAAAAGACCTGATCCATGCGGCCCCAATTGAAATCGGCGAGCAGGCGCTTGAGCCGATCTTCCATGCGGTGAATGTTGACGTAATGCCGAAAGCGGGTTTTTGCGCCAATACCTGCCACCCGCGGTTGTGCCGTATCAATTTCCCATGGATGAAAATAAAAAATGCCAGATTGCTGGTCAAGCGCATTGACGCGGTTGAGCATCCAGCGTGACAACGCATAGGGCAACAGCCTGAAATATCCGCCACCGCTGGACGGAAGATTGCGATTGAACATGCGCATGGTGGTTATGGGGATTTCCATTAACCCGGGACGCACCTCGTAGGCAAAACGCGGTGAATCGGGCATGCCGTAGTGATCGTGCGCAATGGGGTAAATGCTGGAACTGTAGAGGTAGCCCGCTCGTGCCAGGCAGTCAAATGCCCATAGGTTGCGGGGACCAATTGAAAAACTCGGGGCACGGTAACCGCTCACCCGGTGGTCAGACAAGTCCTCAAGGATCACTTTGGCAAGGTGGATGTCGGCATAGAAAACATCTTCGGTCTGGTCACTGGCCCGCTCATGACCATAGCCGTGGCTAGCCAGTTCATGCCCCTGTGCCACGATCAGCCGAACCAGTTGGGGATATCGCTCAGCAATCCAGCCCAGGGTGAAAAAAGTGGCCTTGGTGTTGTGGACGGCCAGCAACTCAAGAATACGGTGAATGTTGCGTTCAACGCGGCATTCACGTTCGCTCCACTCCGAGCGTGCAATGTAGGGTGCGAAAGCAGAGACTTGAAAATAGTCTTCAACATCAATGGTCAAGGCATTCACCCGCGCTGAGGATGGCATGGAAAGATATCCAGTTCCGGATGAGGTCATTGGCTTTTTCCTTGGATTGGCTTGGAAGCGGCCTTGACCAGCTTTTGCAGCATGGCCAGCGTTTCGAGGCTGATTCTCTCCTGGCGCAATGCGCTGCCCTCAAGCCTGCGCAAACGGGCATCAAACTGCTCGATGCCCAAGGCATCCACCTGATTGGAGATGGTGCGCGCCAGAGCGGAGGTCACCTGCAATTTGCCCGGATCAAGGTTCACCGAATCTGTGTCAGCGGAGTCTTGAAGAGCCGAGTTGCTCCAGCCGGGTGTATCTGCGGGTGCCAAGTCTGCGGACACTCCGGATTCCTCCTGAATTTCATCAACGACTTCGACCACGTCTTCAAGCCCAAAGGCATCTTTGCCACCCAAAAAACCAAGCAGCAGCAACCGGTCACAAATGAGGTTGATTCGCCTCGGAATGCCATCGGAGGACTTGAACATCTTTTCAACGGCGGCATCGTCAAATGCAGGCCGACCCGTGGAGCCTGCGCATTTGAGACGATGCTCGATGTAAGCCCGCGTTTCTTCCTGATCCAATGGTCCGATATGACAACTGGCTATAACCCGCTGTCTGAGCTGTTTCATGCCGGGACTTTGCAAAATAACCCGAAATTCGGGCTGCCCGACAAGAAAGGTTTGCAGCAATGCTTGCTGACCATACTGAAAATTGGACAGCATACGCAGCTCTTCGACGGCTCGGGCGGTGAGATTTTGCGCCTCGTCAACGATCAGCAGGCAGCGTTTTCCCTGGCTGGTCTGGTTCAGGAAAAAAGCCTCCAAAGCCATCAACAAGTCGGCCTTGGAGATATCCTTGACTCGCACACCAAAGGCTGATCCCACCATGCGCAGCGTGTCTTCGGCATCGAGCTGGGTGGTAACCAGATTGGCCGCAACCACTTTTTCGGCATCAAGACCCCCAAGCAGACCGCGCACCACTGTGGTTTTGCCGGCACCCACTTCACCAGTGATAACAATGAAGCCCTCGTTTCGCACCACACCGTATTCCAGGTAGGCCTTGGCGCGCCGATGCTGCTTGCTGCCGAAGTAAAAGCTGGGGTCGGGATTGATCTGAAAAGGCTTGCTTTTTAACCCGTAAAAATCTTCGTACATGGGCTAGAACTGCACACGAATGTGACCAATAACGGCGCTCTCGGAGTAGGGCGAGCTGTCACCGGCGGCGATGGTTCGCCGCGCACCGAGCGATATGGCCGACTGCTTGCCAAGTTTGCCACTGACATTCACATTGACGGATCGCAGGTTTGAATCTGTCAAACTGGCCTTGCCAGAGGTTTTTTGCCTTGAAAACAAAAGACTCAATGCGTAATCAGGTGTCAACCGGTGGGCGTATTGGAGACTTAGCGCCTGCTGATAGACCTGACCGGCATTGGCAAGGTCATCAACACCCGTTGATATCGTGTCAAGCCTGCTGGTTTCGCTGCGCGAGGCGGCAAAGGTGATGGTGTCGCGCACCCCCAGCAGGGCAAAAGACAATTCTTGCCGACGTTGCAAAGAAATGGCGGACGTGAGGAAACTGTTATCAGCGTTGGCAGTAGCGCTGAGGCCATTCGTTAGCAAATAGTTATCCACCATTTGCGCACGTGCGACCGGATCTGGTTGAGTCGAGGCAAATTGGCTAAACAGCAGGTCATATATTGAACCCTTGCTGCTGATGCCGGTCTGGCTTGGTGTTGTCGATATATCTTTGTTGTCGGTGAATTTCCAGACAGTGCGGCCACTCCGGTGCTGCAACGACAGGTTATAGACATCCCCAAACGAGCGATGGCTGCGATCCAGCGTGAGCGAACTCAGCGTTGATGGCAGCCACTTGACACCAATGCTGCTGGTGTTGAAGTTCTGCTTGAATTCGTTTGTGAAGTTGCTGGTTTCGCGTCCAGCTTTGGCGTAAATCTGAATCTGAGGGTTGATGTTATAGAACGGGCCAATGTTGGCGGTGTCCGACTCAGTCGTTCGCCCCTTGCTGTACGACACCCTTTGCCGACCCAGGTCAGCAGACCAACCCAAGCCCTTGAATGAGTTGCTGCTGGTGAGTTTGACGGTGCTGTGATTAGCAGAACCCGATGCCGTATCTGCGTCGCTGGCGGTAATTGAGCGACTCAAGCGGGCTTCGTAATCAGCAATACCCGCCAATTGCCCTTTGAGATAAGGCGAAATACGATAGGTTGATACTTCGGTCTGATTGGCATTGAGCGAGGTGTTGTCAAGGGACTGCACGCCAAAAGCAGAAATGGTTTGCTGGGAAATAGTCCCACTGAAGTCAATAAACACCTGATTTTCAATGGCCTGAACTGAGCCAAAGGCATTGAGTGCCTGAGAATAATTACTGGGCGATGTGTTTTGCGCATACACAGTTTCTGTGAGCGCGTAATCCAGGTAGGTCTTGATTCGACCACTGTCAATCTGAAGCCGAATGCCTGGACTGATCTCGGTGATCTGCTCTGATCGGGGGCTGATGTTGCTAAGCTCCACGTTGTTCGTCAGAGTTTCGGTCAATGAGACTCTGGGAACAATGGTCACCAAAGGCTTGCCTGCGGCTGTCCCTGCTCCCTGTGCTTGAACGTTCATGACTGTAAGCACCAGCAAGCCAGATGCCACAAGTTTCGACTTAATCAATCGGTGCGACCGTAGCGGGTTCAGGTTGGTGTTCATGGAGGTTTGAAGAGCGCTAGCTGTGCTTTCGTCCGGCTTCCTGTTCATAACCATAACCGTAACCGTAGCCGTAGCCGTCCTTGAAGAGCTGACTGGCCTTGTTAAGCAGCATCAATTTAACCGGGCAAGATTCAATGGTGGCAATCGCCTGCCTGACATCTGTCTGCAAAGTTTTACCTGCATGGACAACCATCACAATCTGGCCCATGTGAGTTGCCAAAACCCTGGATTCCGTGGTGAGCAACAGCGGCGGGGAGTCGAAAATAATAATTCGGTCAGCGTAACGTGTTGCCATGTCGTTGAGCAAACGAATCATGGCATCACTTGCCAGCAGTTCTGTTGCACGTGGATGAGGGGTACCGCTGGGGAGGATGGTTAGTTTGTCGATATTGGTCTTAAGCAGCACACTGGATAAATCCCGGGACTCGTCTTGAACAATGTCGAGCAGGCCAGGACTGTCTGGCAAACCCAGCATCCGCATCACCGACGGGCGCGCCACATCGGCATCGACCAACATCACGGTGTTGTCGAGTTCTGTTGCAATGCTCATGGCGAGGTTGACCGCATTGAAACTTTTTCCCTCACCAGGCAATGCACTGGTCACCATGATCAGATTGCTATTTGCAATAACCGAAGCACCTCTTCCCATGGCGTTTGTGATCAGCGGGCGCTTGATGACGCGGTATTGGTCTGCAATCTGCGATCTTGGCGAATGTGGGTTGACAATGCCTGAAGCTGACAAGGTATCCAAATTTAGCTCGACTCGACGAGAAGTCGAAGCTGGCTGTTCTGCCGGCGTCTCACTGACTGCGTCGGCCTGCGTGCTTGCAGCGGTTATTGCGGGCTGCGTCAAGCTCGCCGCAACAGGTACCAGTTCCCGGGGAGTCAAATTTGGAATGTCCCTGGCAACGGCGGATGGCACCTCAACGCCAGCCTGGCGAAGCTGTTCAAGACGCTTGGCGGCCTGCTCGATCAAGCTAGTCATAGTCGATTTACCCTACTTGCCTGCTCATCAGGAACAAAGCCGCCATTCCGGCACCAAAGACGACCAGAAGACCACTGGTTGCCAGCAGAAATTTTTTCAGTTCGGTTTTGCGACGAGTCGTCGCGTCATCACCAAGCACCATGTTAACCACACCCAGCAGAGGCACGCCCAGCGATTCGCTCATGGCGCGGCCATCAAAAAACACGGCGCGCAACTGGCTCACGACAAACGTTATACCCAAACCGGCTGCCAAGGCAGCAAGCAAAGCCAGCGGCATCAGCAAAAAACGGTTGGGAGCTACGGGTTGGGGCGATGTGCGGGGTGGATCAATTAGCCGGAAATCAGCCACGCCTGATGCGCTTTCGAGTTCACCCGACATCGAGGCAGACTCCCGCCTGGTTACTAGGTCGGTGTAGTTTTTCTTGTTGACGTCGTAGTCACGGTTGAGTTGGGCGAATTCAGCCTCAATCTGGGGGGCAGTTTTCATCGATTCCCGCGCACGGGCATGGCGGGATTCGTACTCGGCAACCCGTGCACGCAGTGCCGCCACCTGCACCTCTGATGTAGCCATCACACGACTCAACTCCTGATAGGCCAGACTGTTGTTTGTCGCGACCGAGGTCGGGTTGCCGATGGCTGATTTGCGCAATTCCTCAATCTCTCTGCGCTTTACTTCCTCAAGCTCCCTAATCAAGCGGCGCGCTCCGATCACATCCGGGTGCTCTTCTGTAAAACGCGGCAAAAGCCCATCAAGAATTCGCATTTGCGCACCAATTCGCGCATCGATTTCAGGGGTCGCTATGTTTGCTGGCTTCTCAGACATCAGATTGCTGGTGGACAAGGCGCGCTCCACATCCAATTGTTTGCGGGCGGCATCGCGCGCATTTTCTGCCTCACGCAATTCCAGTTTGGCCTGTCTCAACTGGTTGCTGATAGCGCTTAACTGGCCAGCCAAGTCCTGTCCATCGGCAGTCTGGATATCGATGTTTCTGAGCTTGAACTCTTTGAGCCTTGATTCTGCCTCTTCGAGTTTGGCAATATAGACCTTGATTTGGTCATCAATGAATTTTCTGGCGGTATCGGAATCTTTACGCGAATCGCCAAGGCTGGACTCCACAAAGATCGAAACCAGGGACTGAATGACTTTCTTGGCTTTCTCCGGACTGGGATCCCTGTAGGACAAAATATAGAGGTTGTCGCGCCCAATGTTCTTGATTTCAAGGGATTTTGTCAGATGATCGATCAAAGCATCCTGTGCTTTTTTGCTGGTATTGCCCAAGTCAAGATCGGCCATGCGAATGAGCTTTTCAACATTGGGACGACTGATTAGTGTGCGGCTCAGCATTGAAATCTGCTGCTCAACATTGGGTTGTACTGCGAGACCCGCCATCAGTGGCTTCAGAATTGACTGGGTATCTACAAAAACACGCGCAGTCGCCTCATACTTGTCTGGAACAGAGAGCACCACAACTGATCCGATGATGGTCACCAGCCAAGCCACTAAAAGACCTAGCCAGCGGTGCTTCCACATGCCTCGCACAATGCCGATGACCTGGCTAATTAACTCATCCATCAGATAGCGTCTTCTTGTTCACGATTCAGGCAATGCCATCCTGCGACCGGGTTAATCGCAGCAAGCAAGCAATAATGTGCGATCAGAACCACCCCTGCGGGATGATCAGCACATCACCGGGCTTCATTTCGACATTGGCTGAGATATCGCCACGTTTGATGAGGTCTTTCAGGCGAACTGAATAGCGTTTGTTGCCTTCAGCAGCCCGGGTAATGGAGGCTCCGTTTCCATCGGCAAAGTCGGTCAAGCCACCGACTGCGATCATCACATCAAGCAAGGTCATTTTTTGCTTGTACGGCAAGGCCTGAGGCTTGGCAGCTTCACCAATTACACGAATTTGCTCGCTGTAAGGGCCGACAAAACCGGTAACGATCACGGTCACCACAGGATCACGCACCAGCTTTCCCAGAGCCTTCTCCACATCACGGGCGATTTCCTGGGATGTCTTGCCTTGTGCCACCAACTCATCGACCAATGGTGTTGACAGCTTGCCATCTGGACGCACTGGCACCGACAAGGAAAGTTCAGGATTACGCCAAACAATAATGTTGAGCGTGTCGCCCGGGCCAACGATATAGTTGTAATCTGCCGTAGCCGCCACGCCGGGTGCCGCCGGATAGCCGCTGGCACAGCCTGCCAGCCAAACAGCGGCCAAGCCTGACAGACTTAACCGTACAAACGTAGCCAGTGACGCAACAACATATGCAAAATTCTTCAAGAGCAACCCCTGCGTATTCAAGCTCGCTAAAAAGCTGAAGCCAGTAAACTGAAACCAACATCGAATATAACGCATTCGGGATGTTCAATTCGGTACCATTGCTGGAAACTTTGAATTGCAGTTTAATATGTTGCCGTATTTATACGCCAACGAAACTGCCATGCTACTGGCCAACTGGCTCCGCCTATGCCCAAACAAGGTACCTTCAAGGATTCCCCCCGTGGATAGCTGTGGTCTGATGCGGTTAGCGCCGCTGGATATCATGCGCGCAGCCGATGTGCGAAACTAGCTTGCCATGGTGAAGGAAATTGCGCCTCGTCAGGGCCTGGCCCCACACGATTTGATGGCACCCGGTCGCTATTTCTGACCAGAAACTGTTTGCCTCATGATCAAGATTCTGCTGGTCTGTACCGCCAATATCTGCCGTTCGCCCATGGCGCAGGTGGTGTTGCGACAGAAAGTGCAAGATGCTGGCCTGGGTGCCGAGTTCAAAATTGAATCAGCGGGAACGAATGCACTAGCCAATGGCAAAGGTCTGGACGCTCGCGCAGCCTTGGTGCTGTCAAAACGGAACTACAAAATTAACAAGCCAAGAGTGCGCAAAGTGGCAACACAGGATTTTGACGTTTTTGACCTGATTTTGGCCATGGATACCAGAAATATGGACGCTTTGCTAGGTCAATGCCCGCCACACCAACGCACCAAGCTGGCATATTTTTTGAAGTTTGCACCAGAGTTGGGACTCTCCGAAGTCCCGGATCCCTACTTCGGCAATCTTGCTGGCTTTGAGCGGGTGCTGGATTTGTGCGAAGCTGGTGCCAGTGGCGTGATCAAGACGCTAGTCTATACCGCGTAATAATGTCGATACCACTTCACAAATTGACCCACGCCATATTCAATGCTGGTTGCGGGAACAAATCCCACCCATGCACTCAGTGCATCGGTATCGGCGTAAGTGGCGGGCACATCGCCGTCCTGCATCGGCAGCATGTTTTTTTGGCTTCCACGTCAACGACAAATTGGACAACCGAACCTGGTGCCTGGTTGATTTGAGATTCAAAATAAATGCCCGTTGCGCTTATATTTTTGGTTAACCCCGGGATGCCGTCGAGTTCAATGGGCAATTCGGTGTCAAACCTGTCAGCAAGCCGCAGGGTTTTGGACTGACCACTATTTTCAGTTGAAGGGTTGTTTTGCATTTTTGTGATTTGTTGATGTTCCAAACTCGACTATTCAACGCGATTAGGCAAAAAAATGCCATTTCCTTTGCCATCCATTGTGCATGAATTGAATCAATGACTTAGATAGCAATGAGTGGTTCTTTCGAGCATCTTTTCGGAAACTTCAATGGTAACTGTAAATTATTCCGTCACATTGGCCTGGCGAATCCAGTGCCTCAGGCCAAGCACACCCACAATCACCAACACCACCGTCAGGGCCAGAATCAGCGCGCTGGTAGTACTGGGTTGCTTCAAGGCGGCCATGATCTGATGCATGAAAATTGCCATAACCAGCGTGCTGGGTGTCATGCCAATACAGGTGCCTAGCAGCATGTCGCGCAAACGGATATGCGAAGCACCTGCAACCATGTTGACGATTGCAAACGGCGCAAGCGGCACTATGCGCATGACAATAACAGCCAAGAGACCACGACTTGCCAGGCGCTGGCTGAGCAAATTCACCCGTTGACCAGCGAGGCGCTGCACCACCTCGCGTCCTAAAAAACGGCCCAAGCCATAACTCATTGCTGCACCGATGAGCGCACCTGCCATGGAACAGGCAAATCCGCCCCAAGGTCCGAATGCGATCAGCGTGACAAGTGTTAAAAAAGTCAGCGGAACCGCCAGCGATACCGCCAAGGCAAAACCACTCACTGCTGCTGCGATGCCAAACGTTTGCCCCAGGCGCTGTAGGCTTGCCACCATCAGATCAATGTCCAGCCAGGCCTGTAGCGGTGACCAGTTCCAGGCCAAAGCCAGGGCAAGCAGCGCCACCGCCACAAAAAGCAAAGCTGACAGCCGAAATCTCAGTCGGGCGTGATCATCATGGGGCATCGTCATGTTGGGTGTGGAGCACATGGGTGATCATGCCAGCAAGGGCGTTGACATTGCTGGCCTCAAAAATGGAACCGTGCAAACCCGGCACTTGCAACTCCTGCAGTTGTGTTGCGAACAACCGGCGCCAAGGCCGGAAAAACCACCTGTCCCAACTGACTAGGCCAGAGGACTTGATGAGCCAGGTTGGACCATCAAAGCTGGCAGCATGATAGCCTTTCAAGGCCATCACCTGACTGATCAACCCCGGGTCATTGAACATGGCCCCCAGCCGTCGGCCATTCATGCTAAGTTCTTGCACATGGAGATGTCGCACCAGCCAGCCCAAAATGCGCCAGGACATGGCGCCACCCAACGCCCCTTTTGGATAAATGGTGTCGAGCAGTACCAAACCGCGAACCGGCACGCCCTGTTGCTTCAAAAGCCGGGCCGTCTCCAGCGCCGCCACACCGCCGACTGAAAACCCCGCGATAAAACCGGGCGCCAGCCGCTGTTTTACGATGCTGCTGGCATAAAGCGCGGCCAGTTCGGCCACTGTCGTGACTGCTTTGTCGCTGGGTGGCTGCAGCAATTGCACGTCGCATGCGCTTCCCAGTGCATGCGCCAGGTTCTGAAAGCGCAGCAAATCGCCATGACCGGACGCAGCAAGGTACAGTGGAACTTGCCCGCCCCCGCTGCCGAGTTCAATCAGAATGCCGGGTGCCCTAACGTTATTTTCCAAAGCCAAAGCCAAAGCCAGTTGCTCAATGGTCGGATGCTCGGTCAATAAATACATGGGCACTCTGCGCCCCAGCAGCTTTTCGATACCCGTCAGGATGCTCACCGCAGCCAGGGAGTCACCGCCTAGGTCAAAAAAATTGTCCGCAAGCCCGACTTCGGGCACGTTCAGAACCGCCTGCCACAGTGCCATCAAATCGCGCTCCAGCGCAGACGCAGGCAAACGAACGCTGTTTGCCTGGAGCACACGACCGATATCGGGCAAGGCCGCGAAGTCAACTTTTCCGGCGCTGGTTTGTGGCAGCATCTCAAGCACGCTGATGCCTGCCGGAATCATGTAGTCGGGCAAGCGGCTGCGCAAAGCCTGCTGCAGGCTGTGTGCATTGACCCCCCGGCTGGCGGCCACCCATACATGTATGGCCGGCTTGCCATGGTCAGCAACCAGTTTTGCCGCCGCTTGTGAAACGCCTTCCAGCGCCAGGCATGTGGCCTCGATTTCGCCGAGCTCAATGCGATAACCGCGCAGCTTGATTTGCCGGTCAATGCGCCCGCAAAAATGCAGGTTTCCTTCCAGACCCAACCAACCCAGATCTCCGGTGCGGTAGATACGTTCCCCCGGCTGAAAGGGGTCACCTAAAAACACCTGCGCATCCAGTTCAGGGCGGTTCAGGTAACCACGCGCAAGCGCCGCACCACCGATAAATATCTCGCCAGTGATGCCCATCGGCATAAGTTGCAACTGGGCGTTCATGACATAAATGCGTGTGTCATCGATAGGCCGTCCAACCGGCAAGGCGACATCGACCGGATGAAGCTCGCAGGGCCAGGCGCTGGCAAAAATAGCCGCCTCGGTAGGCCCGTACACGTTGTAAAGGCGTGCCCCCGTCTCGGTGATGAACCGGTTGGCCAGTTCGGGTGGCAGCACCTCGCCACCACAACACGCCACACGCAGCTTGAGCCCTGTCTTGCCGACCGCACCATCCAGAAATCGACTCATGGTGGAGGGTACAAACGCCATGATGGTGACCCCATGGTCAACCGCAAAATCCGCCAGAGACTCAGGCAACAGCCGCCCAGGTGGTGGAATGGCAACACTGCCGCCATGAATCAAGGGCAAAAAAAGCTCGATTAACGAGGGGTCAAAAGTGAGCTGGGTGGCTTGAGCCGAGCGGTCGTGCAAGTCCACTGCGTAAGCGCGTGATAGCCACATCAGTCGGCGCGACAAGGTGGCATGCGCCACCATCACCCCCTTGGGGTGCCCGGTAGACCCAGAGGTAAACAGCACATAAGCCAAATCCTCAGGCTGAGGTTCTGCCCATGCCGGGAGCGCGTCCACCCACGCCTCAGCCGTTTGCGGCGCGTTGCAGTCAAACACCAGGGTGTTGCCATGCAAGTTGGCAAAACGTGCTTCATCCGTTTTCTCGATCAGCAAGGCACTGGCCGCGCTGTCTTGCAGTATCTGTGCGATGCGTGCCACCGGTGCCTGCGGATCCAGCGGCAAGAATGCAGCACCGGCCTTGGCAATGGCCAACAGCGCCACCATCATGGTAGGCGAGCGGGCCATGGCAACTGCCATGATGGCGCCTGTAGCCGTGCCGCCTGTCTTCAACCGCCTGGCAAGTTGCCTGGCCTGTTGGTCAAGCGTTGCGTAGCTCATATGGCCGCCGTTCCAGACCAATGCCGTCGCCTCGGGCCGCAAGGCCGCCTGGTGTTCAAACTGTGAAATATAGGTTTGCGTGGCCTCGTGGCTGGCAACTGCCTTGTGCAGCCCATGAAGCAGTGCCCATTCTTCTTCAGGTGGCAACAGCGAAATCGCCTGCAGCGGGGTGTCGGGTGCCGCCATCAGTGTCTGCACCAGGTGCCAAAGCCGCCGCCCCAGCAAAGCCGGCTCGCCTGCCGCAAAACAGTCGCTGCTGGCATCGAGCACCAGCTCAAGATCCAGATCAGGATGAAACTCACAAACGGTCACGCCCAGGGGATAACGGGCAGTGCCCGAAAAAATCTGTCTTGAATCCAGCAGTTGCGCCGCACCAAAAGCCACTGAATAATCTTGTCGCTCAAAAGACAGCAGCACATCAAACAAGCCGTCGCGCCCAGTGCGTATCAGTTGCAAGGCTTTGCCCAGCTCGCTCAAGGGATAGCGGGGATGGCGCAAGGCACCGCGCAGGGCGCTATTGGTGGCCATCAGCAACTCTGCCACCGTCAGGCCCTCAGTGACGACCAGCTTGAGCGCCAGCACACCCACAAACATGCCCGGTGTTGAACGGTAACGCCGGCCAGACCGGTTCAGGCTGGGAATGCCCAGCACCACCTCTTGGTAACCGTTGATGCGTGCAAAGTACAGCGCCAACGCCGCCAGAAAAAAATTGAAAGCCGTCGTCCCCACAGTGCTGGCATAGGCCTCAAGACGCGCATAGTCGCTGCGCGGGATGGCTTGTTTTGCCAGGCGTGACCTAGGCAAGTGCTCGGGCCTCAGGGGGGCGTAACGGCGCACCACCAGCGGCAGCGGCAGGGTCTGAACCTGAGACTGCCAATAGGCGGCATCGCCCTCAAAGGCTTGCGAGCCACGGTATTCGCTGGATTCGTCAATAAACTGCAGATAGTCTGGGCAGCGTGCAGGTTCGGGCTGAACCCCGGACTCCAGGGCGTTGTAAATCTGGCTCCAGCGCTGCATCACCTGCGCGGTGCCCCAGCCATCCATCACCAGGTGGTGAAACTGAATGGTCAAGCCATGCAGTTCATCGCTGGCATGCAGCAGTGCAAAACGCCAGGGTGGCTGACCGTTAAGCACAAAGGCTTGCTCAATCCTCTTGTGCCACCAGGCACGCATGGTGGCCTCGGGGTTGGCCGCGCCGCTCAGGTCAACCCATTCCAGCGCAGGCTCAAACTGTGCCAGCAGCACCTGGGTTCCGTCAAGCCTGGGTGCCAGTCGCAGAGCCTCGTTTTCTGCGACCAGACACAACAATGCTGCCTTGAATCGTGCCAAATCAAAGTGGCCGCGCAAAAACGCCCCGCCACCGATATTCAGGTGCGCACTGTCTGGCCAGGCGCACTGATCCAGCCAGACCTCGCGCTGGCTCAGCGACAGGCTTACTGGCCGGGGTCCCAAGGTGCTGACGTTTGTTGTTTCCATTGCGCAATTATTCCTTCAGCATAACGATAACCGACCTCGGCAATGGCGTGCGCATGCCGATAGCCCATGAGCGAAAATCCAGCCACCGGCGGCTCCAGATAGTGATCGGCCTGGGCCTTGGTGCGGCCCCGCTGGCTGACCGAGCCGACATGCCCGGCACTGTAAAGAATGTCACCAATGCCGGGCGACGGATGGGCACCAGGCAAAAAATAGCTCTTGATGGCCTGCCAGGGCGACAACCGGGCCAGCGCCGGGTCGGCACCCAAGGCATCGGGAACATCCACGTCGATGGCGATGATCGTGCCGTTGCCGTGGCGCTTTTCCAGCGCCGTACCCAGGCGCTGTCGCATCGCCTCAATCGGCACATTGTCAAGAATGGCACCGTCCACCAGCAGTTCGCCCTGGTGAAGCACTGGTGGAAACAAGCCTGCCGGAGAATTGCTGGCAAGCACTGCACGCCACAGCGGGCCGGACTCTTGTATGCTGGTGATGCCCCGGGTGAGATTACAGGCGGCGGCAAAATACGGTCGCCACAGACCTTCGATCACGGTGTCGCCAAACATGCGTTTCAAGTCACGCTCCACCCGGCGACCAGATACCAGCGAGATCAACGGCAGCGTGAGGTGCTCGCCGCCGGCAGCAAAACGCTGGGTTCTGGTCAGTATCTCGTCAAGCGAAACGCCGCTGACATACTGCGCCCCAATCAGCGCCCCCATGCTGTTGCCGCCGACCAGGTCGATCGCCACGCCGGCCTCTTCGAGTGCCCGCAGCACCCCAAGATGGGCAAACCCGCGTGCCCCGCCACCACCCAGCACCACGCCTACGGCGCTGCCTGTCAGAAAGCGTGCCAGCCTGGAAAAATCGCCCTCGTGCTGGGTGCGCAAAGGGTAAACGCGCTCAAACCGCAGGGTATCGCGCCAAGCGGCTACCGTGCTGGGCTGGCTGGCAGTGGCCGGGTGCAGCAGCACCAGGTGCTTGCGCTTCATGTCAAAACCCAGCTCCTGCATCAACCCCCGCTCGATCTTGCCCAAGGCCTGTGCAGCACCAACAGAGGCCACAAAGACCACCTGATCGGCCTGGCGAAACGCGCGCTGGGTCCAGGGCGAAACATCCGCCCCAGCTTCATACAGCAGAAAATCAAATTGTTCATCCAGCGCATTTTGCCGGTCGGCATCGATATCCGTGACCATCGCCGCTGATTCCTCTGCATCGACTTGCGGCGGCTTGAAATGATGCACGCGCCCGCGCTGGCCAAGCGCAGCCGCCAAGCCATTAGCCACCGTGCCGATATCCGCACCACCGTGCAAGCCAATCACCACAAAAGCTTGGGCATAGCGCTGTTCAACCACCGTGCGGGTATTGCGCGCGAAATGAAAACTTGACTGGACAAACACGCGGCTCAGTGCCAGCGGATAGCGAATCAGCAAGGTTTCAAAATTGGCTCGGCTCAGCACGGCCAAGGTGCTGTCGCGCATGGCTGTCACATCGGCGGTGCGCGGTTGCTGAAGAATCAGGCCAGCCTCGCCAATGCTTTGGCCGGGGCGAACCTCGTTGTACAGATCAACCTGGCCCAAGGCATTGCGCCGGGACACGCGCAAGCCCCCGCTCATGACAAAAAGCATGTCGATGGATGGCTCACCCTCGCGCAGCAGCATGAAGCCACCCTGGACGCTTTTGAAGGTCAGCAAGCTCGCCAGATCCTGCAAGACCGTCTCTTCCAGCCCCCCAAAGGCCCCACCGGCCCGCAGCACTTTGTAGGCACGTTCACGCAGATGCATCAGTTTCTTTCCACTTCACCGTTGGCAGGCTGCAACAATTGGACTCAGACCGCCTGCACTGTAGCTTGACAGTCTGACCAATAGAAATTTGTCCATGGGGCGATGGTAGCGCCTGCGTCTGTCGTGTTGAAGCAGCATTCAGACATCAAGAATTGACGGGTTTCTACAGAGCTGCCATTTCTATTGTCGAATGTTCTTTTTAAAATGGTTTGCCATGACGACACCCAAAATACCCGAGGCAAGCAGCGACACCCTGCTTGACCCCAAAAACGACTTTGTTTTCAAAAAGCTGTTTGCCGGTGCGCCCGTGCTGCTGGCTGCGCTGATCAACGCGGTACGCTCTGACGAGCCGCCGGTGACGGTGGTCGAGGTGCTTAACCCGGGCATCACGCCCGAAGATCTGGCTGGCAAATTCATCGTGCTCGACATCCTGGCGCAAGACGCCCAGGGCAGGCGCTACAACATCGAAATGCAGGTGCGCCGCTACAAAGCCTACAGCGCCCGCAGCACCTACTACCTGGCACACGCGCTGACCGGACAGCTTGGCGGCGGGCAGGACTACCATCTGCTCAAGGGAGCCATCGGCTCACGGTTCGCTGATTTCAAAAGCCACTTCCTCGGATTGACTATTCAGCCCTTGGTAAATCGTAGTCGGCAGCCCCAGCAAGTCCAAAATACGCGTCTGCACTGCGTTGAGCGGAGCCAC
>CAIQOO010000021.1 GCA_903873485.1 uncultured beta proteobacterium
AGCTACAGCCGCTGCGAGCCTGACCCCAACGGGGTGAAATAAGTCCCGACAATTCCCGGATTTAGAGAAAAATCCCGAACTTTTTAGGGAGGGAGTGGCACGTCTGTGTTACCCAAAAACAGGGGTTTTTGAACCACGCCCTCAAAACCATGCAATTGGTCCGGACCGCAAAAATGCATCTTGCCTGCCAGAATGGTGCGGTAACCGGCCGCGCGCAGGTAGTGGGCAAAGGTCGGGGTGTCGGCCGACAGCTCGCAGGCGTTGTCGTAGGCCGCGATGCTGGAGGGCAATTGCCCAGTCATAAAAGCATAGCGCGACGGCGCGCACAGCGGGCTGTTGCAATAGGCCGAGTCAAACACCACGCCCTCGCCTGCAAGTTGGTCGATATGGGGTGTTTTACCTACAGCATCGCCATAGGCTGACAAATAGCGCGGATTGAGTTGATCTGCCATCAGGATCAGGATGTTCTTTCCCGCCATCAAAGGGTGCCCCTGCGCTGCTTTACGGCCAGGGCCAGCAGGCACAGAATTTCGAACAGCACATTGGCGGCGTTTTGCGCGGTCAAACCCGACGGATCAAACGGCGGCGACACCTCCACCACATCACCACCGACGAAATCCAGGCCAGCCAACTCCCGAATCAGGCGCTGGGCTTCAATCATCGAGATGCCGCCAGATTCGGGCGTGCCGGTGCCCGGCGCAAACACCGGATCAAGCCCATCGACATCAAACGACAGATAGGTCGGGCCGCTGCCCACCACCCGGCGGGCTTCTTCGGCGGCCCAGCGCCATCCCCGGTCGCTGAACTCCTCCATATAGACCACACGCATGCCCACATCGTGGCTGAATTGCCACATGTCGGGGTGATTGAGCGAGCCGCGAATGCCGATCTGGATGAGGCGTTTCGGGTCAAGCAGGCCCTCCTCAACGGCCCGCCTGAACGGTGCCCCATGGTGAAAGCGTGATCCCAGATAGTCGTCGCCGGTATCGCAATGGGCATCGATATGTACCATGCCGACCGGCCCTTCTCTGGCCAATGCCCGCAAAATCGGCAGGGTGATGCAATGGTCACCGCCGACCGACAAAGGCGTCACCCCAGCGGCGTGAACCTTGTCGAAAAAAGCCTGGATTTCGCGCAACGCACCGGACAACTCATAGGGCTGCTCCAGCCAGGCATCGCCCAGGTCAGCCACCCGGACCAGATCAAACGGCCCCACTTTGGTCGCCTGGTTGTAGCGGCGCACCAGCGTGCTTTGCTCGCGCACCGCGCGTGGGCCATGGCGGGCACCGGTGCGGTTGGTAACCCCGCCATCAAACGGCACGCCAATCACGCCAACGTCAATATCCTGGATGTTTTCAAGCAACGGGGTGCGAAAAAAAGTGGCTATCCCTGAATAGCGCGGTCTGAGCTGCGGATTGGCCATGTCCGGGTAATGCTGGATATCTTTGATCATTTGGGCGGCAAGCTTAAGACCAACCCGCCAGCCAAGCAAACTCGTTATTCAAATAAGCTATGTCGAATTTGTTCTTTTGATTTGTTGCCATCCGGGGCTACGATTTTGCGCAAAGCGTGTGTGATCGCTTTAAACCGCAACAAGGAACTCGAACCATGAAACTCGTTAATAAACTGCTGACCTCCGCGATGGGTGCCTTGATGATCGTCAGTGCTGCGGCAGCCCTTGCTGCCGACAAGAAGGTAGTGGTCGCCTTTCAGACCGATGCCCTGCCGTTTCAGGTCGGCATTGCCAATGGCGACTTTGCCAAAAGCACCGGCTACCAGATTGATTTTCGCAAGTTCAACTCCGGCGCTGACGTTTTTGCGGCCATTGCGTCGGGCGATGTCCAGGTCGGCTATGTCGGCTCCAGCCCCTATGCAGCGGCGACTTCGCGCGGGCTCGATGTCAAGGCGTTTTACGTCACCTCGATCTCGGGCATTGATGAAGCCCTGGTGGTGCGCAACGGCTCCGGCATCAATACCGTGGCTGATCTGAAAGGCAAAAAGCTGGCCGCCGCGCCGGTCTCCACCGACCATTACCAGTTGCTGGCCCTGATCAAGAGCCAGGGACTGACAGAAAAAGACGTGCAGGTGTTTGCCATTCCCCAGCCCGAAATTGTCGCCGCCTACAACCGCGGTGACCTTGATGGCGGTTTTGTCTGGGATCCGGCGCTGACCGAACTCAAGAAAACCGGCAAGGTGCTGGTGACTTCCAAAGATGTCGCCGACAAGGGAGCCCCCACCTTTACTGCCTGGGTTGCTACCAGCACCTTTGCCAAGGCCAACCCGGAGTTCCTGAAATCGTTCGCCGCTGTCACCGAAAAATACGCCCAGTCATTTGCCACCAACAAGACGGCTTGGGGTGCGGACAGTGATAACGCCAAAACGCTGGCCAAGTTTCTTGGTGGCAAGCCCGCCGATCAGGCGACCGCGCTGCTGAACCTGTCGCTGTTGACACTGGACGCGCAAGCCTCTGAAGCCTGGCTGGGTGGTGGGGAAAAATCTGGCGTTGCCCATATTCTCAAGAACACCGCCGGCTTTTTGAAAGAGCAGAAGAAGATTTCTGATGTTTTGCCCAGCTACGCGGCCTATGTGACACCGGCCTATTTGCCCAAGCACAAATAATCCCCGCGCCTGACCCCTGCGCCGCGCCAAACCGGCCTGCCAAAATTGCTGTCGGTCTACTCACCCACCAAGAAAAAAACATGCTCAGAATCAACCAGGCCAGTGTGTACTTTGCCGCCCGCGACGGTCGCGCCGTGCAGGCGCTGGATCGGGTTTCGCTCGACATCGCCGAGGGCAGTTTTGTCGTGGCATTGGGCACCTCGGGCTGCGGTAAATCCACCCTGCTCAATGCCATGGCGGGCTTTCTGCCCCTGTCGGAAGGCAGCATCACGCTCGATGGCCGCCCGATTCTCGGGCCAGGGGCCGACCGGGGCGTGGTGTTTCAAAAAGACACCCTGTTGCCCTGGAAATCGGTACTTGAAAACGTCGCACTGGGCTTGAAGTTTGCCGGTCTCCCACGCGCCGCGCGCCGCGAGCGTGCTCTTGAGTTGCTGCGGTTGGTGGGCTTGCAAGACTTTGCCGATGCCGCTCCCTACGAGTTGTCGGGCGGCATGCGCCAGCGCGTTGGCATTGCCCGGGCGCTGGCGCCGGATCCGGACATCTTGCTGATGGACGAGCCCTTTGGCGCGCTTGATAGTATGACGCGCGAGCAGATGCAGGAACTGCTGGTGTCGGTCTGGTCACGCACCGGCAAACGGATTTTTTTCATCACCCATTCGATCGACGAAGCACTGGTGCTGGGCACGCAAGTGATCGTGATGTCACCCCGTCCTGGCCGCATCGTGGCCCGCTTTGAGCTGGACTTTGTCCGTACCATCGCCCGCGATGGCGACCCCAAGACGGTCAAGGCATCGGCCGAATTCATCCGCTTGCGCGAAGAGATTCGCGCCATCGTTCACCAATCTGAAGACTTGGAGCTTGTGTCATGACCGACATCGCTGCAGCCGGCGCTTTTTTGTCCGCCGCAACCCCCTCTGAATCGAACACCGGCCCGGCTGCGCCCAAGCTGGTCAGGATGCGCTCGTTTGGCATCGGCGAAGGTTCCACCGTCACCATCAGCATTGCCACCGGCATCGCCATCTTGTTGCTGTGGTGGCTGGTGGCGCAAAGCGGCTCGGTGCCACATCTATTTTTACCGACCCCCGCCGAGGTATTGGCCAGCGCCACCGCAATTTACCAGGAGGGCTACGCCAATGGCACCCTGTGGGAACATGTCTCGGCCAGCCTGACGCGCATTCTTTCGGCCTTGGGCATCGCCGTTGCACTGGGCATTCCGATTGGCCTCATCATGGGGCTTAACCGCTGGGCCAAGGGCATTTTTGACACGCCGATCGAGTTTTACTGGCCGCTGCCGCCGCTGTCCTATTTGCCCTTGATGATCATCTGGCTCGGCATTGGCGAAACCTCCAAGATTGCGCTGCTGACCTTGGCCATGTTTGCGCCGGTGGTGCTGTCGGCCCAGGCCGGTGTGCGCGCGCTGCCAATCGAGCGCGTCAACGCCGCCCTGTCTTTGGGTGCCAACCGCTGGCAACTGTTTTGCGAAATCGTCTTGCCCTCGGCGCTGCCCGAGATTTTGACCGGCATCCGCATCGCTTTGGGCGTTGGCTGGGGCACGCTGGTGGCAGCGGAGTTGATCGCCTCGACCCGGGGTATTGGCTTCATGACCATGTCGGCCTCGCACTTTCTGGCCACCGATGCGGTGTTTGTCGGCATCGGCGTGATTGCCCTGTGCGCCTTTGGCTTCTCGCTGATCATGCGGCTGCTGGAGCACGCACTGGTGCCCTGGCGCGGCAAAAGTTAAGAGCGCCAGCAGCATCAACCTCAGTTTTTTTCGCGCAGGCGGAAATCCAGTCAACCTTGCATAGAAATTTCCCCATGAGCCACCCCACCCCCTCCAAACGCAGCGCCATCACCGGCCTGCAAAAGATGACCCCGTCCGAAGCCTTTGTCGAAACCCTGGTCGCCAACGACGTGACCGACATTTTTGGCATCATGGGCTCGGCCTTCATGGATGCACTGGACATTTTTGAGCCTGCCGGCATCAAGCTGATTTCGGTGGTGCATGAACAGGGTGCTGCCCACATGGCCGACGGCTATGCCGGGGTAATCTCGGTTTAGGTGCAAATCGTATCGGTAAGAGATAAGGGTTATCCCTCGAATCCCCGCCTAAACCGTGATTCTCACGTTCCAGTGCCGGCCTTAATTGGGCAATCTACGGACGCGACGCAAACGCATCGCTCA
>CAIQOO010000022.1 GCA_903873485.1 uncultured beta proteobacterium
CACGCCCGATCTGCTGGAGCCGGGCATGCACCTTAACGGCGTCGGCGGCGATTGCCCTGGAAAGACCGAAATGCACGCCGACGTGTTGCGCGCGGCCCGGGTGTTTGTCGAATTTGAGCCGCAAACCCGCATCGAAGGCGACCTGCAGCAAATGCCGGCCAACTTTGCCGTGACGGAACTGTGGCAAGTGTTGTCAGGCCGGCAAGTCGGCCGCAGCAATGACGCTCAGATCACCTTGTTTGACTCGGTTGGCTTTGCCATGGAAGACTTCTCGGCGCTGCGTTATGTGCATGACCAGGCGCAGGCGCTGGGGCTGGGCGCGCCAATTGCCTTGATCGCGCAGTTGGCAGACCCGAAAGACCTGTACCAGTTGCTCCGGCCGACAGCGGCTCCAATGCCCCGTTCTGCCCGCCAAAATGATTTGGCCAGTGCCGTGCCAGCCTGATATTGATTGCTCGGGTGATTTGGCAATTCGCCCGGGGTTCTCGCTGACATGTTTTGCTTTTTAGCATCATTTTGGCCTGCAGCCCATATCCAGCTTGCGCTGACAGCTATGAAATTTGAAGTATCCTCGGCGCTGCTTCAGCCACTGCCATTGGGAGCCAGTTCAGTTGGCGGCAGAACGTCGCGGCATTCGTCCGGGGCCAGCGGCTCGATTACCTGCATCTGCCGCGCCAGCACCTCCAGCGTGGCCTCGGATGCATCGCGCCCCAGCGCGTTGCGCGCCAAAATTCGTTCGCGCAACTGCGCCGGGGTGGCCAAAGGCGCCAGAATGGCAAATGGCACACCGGCCTGATTGGCCAGCGCGCGAAAGTCATCGCGGTCGCGGCGCTTCAAAAAACTGGCATCGACCATGACCGACCAGCCGGCCTGCAGCAGCAGCCCGGCCAGATCACGCAGGCGGGCATAGGTCTGCGCCCGGGCCTCGGGCGCATAGATGCCGGCATCGGGCATCGACTGGCTGCGCCCGGTCAGGGACAGCCCAAACAGGCGTTTGCGTTCGATGTCGGAGCGCAGCCGCAAGCAAGGTGGCTGGTGGTCGTCTTGCAGCCACTGGTCTGAAGCCCGGGTTTTGCCACAACCCGACAGCCCGTGCGTGATGACCAGCCGCGCCGGCGGCACTGCCACCAGAACTTCTGCCAGACTCAAATAGGCCGGCACCTCGCTGGCTTCAACCCGCCTTTGTTCCTCGCGAATCGCCGCCACCTTGGCACGCACCATGGCCCGATAAACCGCATAAAACCGCAGCACCCCGGCGGCCTGGTAGTCGCCACTGCGGCTCAGCACCTCGTTGACAAACCAGTTGGCCAGACCGGGGCAGCCATGCGCCAGCAAGTCAACATAGGTAAAGGCGATTTCGTTGGCCACGTCGAGCCAGCGCAGGTCGTCATTGAACTCAATGCAGTCAAACAGGCGCACCCGCTGGTCAATCAGCACCAGATTGGCCAAATGCAGGTCACCGTGGCATTCACGCACACAGCCCGCCTGCTTGCGCTGCGCCATCAGCGGGGCCAGGCGCGTCAGCCCGGCCTCGGTCCATGACCGCAAGGCCGCCAGCCGGGCCTGCCAGCAAGCAGCAGGCAACAGTGCCAGCAGATCGGTGAAGTTGTCGCGGGCCTCGGCGGCAATTTCGTCCAGCGTGCCAAAACGCGAGGAGTCTGGCGCCACTGCTGCTGCCGCATGAAAAGCCGCCAGGGTGTCGGCCAGGTCCGACAGATGCGCGCTGCCGAGTTTGCCGCGCTGGCAGACATGGTCAAGCCGAGCGTCCTGCGCAAACCGGCGCATCTTGACGGCGTATTCGATCGGTGCCCCCGCACCACCAAGCTGCGGCTGCTGCGGGCTGCCGGTAATGGCCAGCACCTCCAGATAAATATCTGGCGCAAACCGGCGGTTCAGGCGCAATTCATCCTCGCAACAGGTCCGGCGCCGTGCCAGGGTGCTGAAGTCAAGGAAATGCAGCTTCACCGGCTTCTTGATCTTGTAGGCGTAGTCACCGGCCAGCAGCACCCACGAGATATGGGTTTGCAGCAGTTCAACCTGCTGCACCGCACCTGGGTAACGCGGTGCTTGCAGCAGGGCTTGAATCAGCGGTGGCAGGTTCTGGTTCATGTCAGACCAATGGTGAGTTCGCCAGCAGACTCGCCATCTGCGCCATATCAATTGTCAAGTCGCTTGACGGCCGCCAGCCGGCGCAGGATCTGCTGCACGATGTCGGATTGCATGTCGCGGTAGAGCAGCGCCTCTTCGGCTTCCTTGGCCAGTGCGGCGGTCTCGTTGTAACTGATGTCGCGCTGCTGCAAAATTTCATCGGTCGCAATCAGTTCCTGGCCGGCTGGCGTGGTCAGCCTGAATTTGACACGGATGCGCAACTGCAACTCGCGCACCTGGCCAGAGGCATTGACCCCCACCACAATTTTTTCCCGCTGCTCGCTGGGCATATCCAGCACCACCTGCGCCAGCGCAGACTCTGGGGCCAGCACCTGCACCGCAGCGCCAAACGAGCGGCGCAGTTCCTGCGCCACCGCGCCACCGGGCCAGGGCCGGATGCCGATGCTGGAAAACACAAAACTCTGATCACCGCGCAGCTTGAAGCCGCAGCCGCCGGGCAGGCCAGCCAGCATCAGCGCGGCCAGCAGACCCCGGCGGGGCATACCAATGGCCCGCGCATCGGGCAATGCCGGGTGAGCACCCGGTGTGTCATGCGGGCGGCACTGGTGCCTTGGCTGCTTGCTCATGCTCACAGCACCAGATTAACCAGCCGACCCGGCACCACAATCACTTTTTTCGGTGCTGCGCCGCAGGCTTGCTTCTGGAACCCCTCGTGGGCAATGGCGGTCTGCTCGATGCTTGCCCGGTCGGCGCCGGCGCTGACCCGGATGGCGCCACGCAACTTGCCATTGACCTGCAACATCAGTTCGATTTCGTCTTGCACCAGGGCGGCAGGGTCCACCTGCGGCCAGCTTGCGTCAAGCAAGTCGCCCAGCCCGTCGGCGTAGCCCAAACCTTGCCACAAGGCATGGG
>CAIQOO010000023.1 GCA_903873485.1 uncultured beta proteobacterium
CCCTGTTGTCTTACTGGATGAAATTGACAAGGCCAGCGACACACCACACCGCAATCCGGCGGCTCCACTGCACACGCTATTGGAGCCAATTTCTGCCCGCCAGGCAACCGATTTGAGTCTTGGGCTGAGGTTTGATGCCAGCTTACGATGGTGGCCGCTATTTTTCGTGCAGCACCCATACCCCGTTTTCACTCTGCAAGCCTCTTTGATGCCAATCCAGAATGGTTTGCTGGTCTTTCCGAAAAATCTCGGGACAGTGCAATTGCGTATCACCCCCGGCTTCCATTGCTGCGCTCCACAATTCCCAGGCCCGAACCTCCTCAGCGGCAAAACGAATATCAGTGGCCACTCCCAAGGCATACAAAATGATCGGCGCTGCCCGGCCCTTGACGCTAACCGCCGCCAACCGGCGGACCGCCAGGCCTTCGTGCGCAATGGTGCTGGCGAAATCCCCAACCACAATAATTTCAGTATTGAACAGCCGGGTCAGGCTTTCAATCCGCGAAGCCAGATTGATTGGGTCGCCCAGAATGGTGAATTTTTTGATACCGTGTTTTGGGCCCAAATTACCCTTGACTACTTCACCGGCTGTCACACCGATTCCGGCATTGATATTTTTTCCGACTTTTTCAATAACATCAGGATCCAGAATATCCCGATAGCGCATGGTGACCGAAGAGAAAAAAGTTTTCTGCAGCAGCGCCAGTTCGATGGCACCTGAAAGTGCGTTTTTGAAAGTCAATTCAGCGTTTTCTGGTTCATATTCCCAATAATAACAAACCATGTCACCAACATAAGCCTCCAGAGTACCATTGTATTTATCTTGCAATACAATTGAAGTAGCATCAAGATAATCATTCATCAGATTCATGACATGTTCCGGATCTTTCAGTAGTCCGGTCAATGTCGTATAACCGGCCAGATCACTCATTAACACCACTGCGTTGCAACGGCGGTGTTTGAATAACTCATTTACCGGCAATGGCAGCAGCAGCGTCAGCACCTGTTTTGGTAAATATTCAGCCAATAAATGACTTTGCCGAAATCCTGAAATCAACTGCGCCGCCACCATTAGCAGAGCACCACACAAATAGCTTGCCATCGCCGCTGTCACCGGCCACAACTGGGTTAGCGGATTGAGAAAGCAAAGCATGACCATGATCATAAAAACGGCCAATCCGCCTAGCCACAGAAAAGTTTGAGAAAAATAGGCACCAAGCAGCACACTGGTCAGCGCCAGACCTGCAATCAAGGCGATGCGGATAGCCGGTGGTGGCGGGCGCGGAAAATCCTGATTCAGCACGGTTTCGATTTGATCGACAATAAATTGCGCACCAGGTGTCATTAATTGCGGACCCCACATGGCCACCGTCATTGGCGTGACCATGATGTCGGTGGATTCAGTTGGTGATGTGGCCTGCAAAATAACGAGTTTATTTTTCAGCAGGGCTGCCGTATGTTTGGCAATATTTTCATCACATGATGCCAATTGACTGAGTGGCAAAATCAGCCTGTCAGGATTCAGACTCGTGGCATAGAGTGGCTGGCTGAAACGCAGCCGCCGACACCGCAGGTTATCGTCGCAATTTTCATCCAGGCGATTTTTTTGATACAGACTGGCTGCTTGCGCAGGAGCCAGCAACTGTATGAGTTTGAAAACCGCGTGGTCCTCGCTCATGTCCAGCCATCTGGCAACCGGGGTGGCCTTTGTCACCAGTCGGTCGCTGGCGACCAATCCGTCAGGGGAAATGGCTTCGGCCGCAGCCCAGTCGTACAGCAGAAAATCTGGCAATTGATCGGTATTGTTCAGATAAGGTGCCGTTCTAAACCGGGCAATCGCCGGTGCGCTCATTTTCAGCGGCGCATTACCGGCCTGGCTATTAATCAGATTGCACTGCGATTGGTTGGTATGAAGGTTGCGGTTGGTTTGACATTCAGGCTGCGACCAGCGCACCTGCGCATCGGCTTCGATGCAAAGCGCATAGGGCATCCGCCCTTCCAACTCCTTGGAAACCCGCGCATCCAGAAATATGCCCTGCGCACCCTGGGCCACCAGATGCTCGATGGCGCGGGCAAATAATGGCAAAGCCTGAATTCGCGTTATTCGAAATGGCACAGCGTCATCGAGTACCACGACACCGGTATATTTCCATATTTTCCGCTGCTGATAAACGATGGCCGAGTCGTGCAGCCAGTAATCGGCCTGGGTATCGAAGGCATAATCTATGAATCCGCCGACTCCAGCCGCAAGTAGTATGAACAGACCCAGCAGCTTTTTATGTGTAAACGGCTGAAATCTCATTTTTCAGGGTTCAAAACGTATATCGAATCGTCAGTTCCTGGCTGGCATTGGCCCTATTGGCGACACTTTCCACACAATCAATCAAGTCTTTGTGCTCGCTGTTGACCTGCAAATCTTTAATCATTCCGGACGATGTAATTGTCCACATCATTTCAATCCGGCTTTTGATGCCATACAGATTCTTGCAAAGCTGAATTTCAGGATCGATGATTTTAATCATATCTTCCACCGAAACCGGTTCCGGCAGGGAACCGCGCAGTTTCACAGAAGTCGATGGCTTGGGTGCATCGGCTGGCAGTGTGGTTTTATTGCTGGCAATAGCGCAGAAAAAAATATCTCGTTCACCATGGATACCATGGCAACTGAGTTTGTTGTCAATACCCCATTGACTGCAACTTTTTACACCCTGTGGCGCAATCCAGGGTGAATCTGTACCGACAAGGTTGACGCTAATGGAACTGGTGGATTTGTTCTGACAAATAAGCTGAAAACTCTCGCCCGTTGCACTTGGATCAAATTTCAACCATAACCGGCTGCCCGTTGATAATTCAAGATTTGATCCTGCCGAAATTCGAGATTTATCTCCACAAGTGTTTTGCGTGACATGTACGCCGACAGTGCCATCGGCAAGTCTTGCCTGGCCACAGGCATCGGTGCTAGCCAAAGCATTGGTCTGCAAGGCACCATTGACCAGTATTGCGGTCAGAATGATTGGCATCGAGCGTTGTTTGGTTCGAATACTCATGATTGATTCCTCTAAATTTAAAAAAAGCGTTCAAACACCTTGCACCCGAAATATCACCTTCTGATGATGGGTAGTGATGAACAATATAAATGTCAGCATTAATACCCTAACGCCAACTGCCGACAATGATGAAGGGTGCCCAAAAGAACGGGTGATCTCGCTCTGGAATGCTGATGACCGCCACCTGCGCCCGGCGCAGGGCTTCGGCTTTCGAGACCTGGTCGCGCACCAGGCTGCTGTAAAAGCTCTGCATGACTTGCTGGGCAACGTCATCAGATACTGGCCACAGCGTACCCAGGACGCTTTTGGCCTT
The DNA here is from genome assembly GCA_903873485.1 of uncultured beta proteobacterium. Classification (GTDB taxonomy): domain Bacteria; phylum Pseudomonadota; class Gammaproteobacteria; order Burkholderiales; family Burkholderiaceae_C; genus Rhodoferax. Next base: position 3,361 of record CAIQOO010000023.1, read on the forward strand.
GGCCCTGATTGCCGCGCCGGCAAGCCCTAGCGGTGAGCGGTCATCGCCTTCGGCGGTCTGGCAGGCCGATAGCGTCAGCAGATCTATCGGTGTCTTCTTGATGCCTTCCAACTGGAGCAATTTCTGCAATCCATTCATGCTCACCAAGTTGTCATAAGCCATGATGTAGCTAGCGTCCGCCGTGCTGCCAAAGTAGCCGTGCGTCGCCAAATGGGCGATGTGGTAGTCACCTTTTTCAAATTCTTGGCGCAGCCGCCCGGTGGTGAAGGTGGCATCAAGCAAGCTGGTGCCAGGCAGTATCTTGGCCAGCGCTTCTACTTCTAGTTTGACACCAGGCAAGGCCAATTGCTCTTTCAGGTTGGTTGAGTCCCTAGTCGACAACTGGCGTACACCCCGGTTCTGCGCCAGCGAGAGCGCAGCCGATGCAGCAGATGCAGCAGATGCAGCGGACGGGCCAAGTACCTGATTTAGCAGACTGTCGGGTAGCTTGTCAAGCACCGGCCCAGGCTCTGCCATGCCGGCAACCAGCGCACTGAACGTCTGGCCCGGGGCCGCCGTCTTGCTGGTCATCGACAAGCCGCTGTTGATGACCACTGCATATTTTTGTACCAGAAACTGCTGGCCATCATGCAGTGCGGTCCAGGGCAGCAAACGCAATACGCCATCGGGCACCACCAGCAACGTAGTTACGCCCTGGGCGGCGATTTCGGTCTCGAACGGTCGTAGCAATATGTCATATAGCCGCAGCGCTGCTTCGCGGTAGCCGGGTTCGTTTTTGCGCAGTTTTTTTGTATAGGATTGCACCAGTTCGCGCAGTGCCTGGGCCTCCATGGCGGTGCTGTGCCGCCGGATGCCTGCCACCGATTCAAAAATCAGTTCAATGCGATCCTTGAGCACGATGGGATAGAAAATTGCCGTGCCGGGCAGCACCCCTACCTGTGCCGTGCTGCGTATGGCATCAACGCTACAGCGTTCGCCCAGATAGTCTTGCAGTTCAGACTGCTTGATCAGTTCGGCGGTGTCACGCGCATGCCGCAGCAGCGCGTCGCGTTCGCGTCCGGCAGCGGTGTCGGCTTTCTTGAGCAGCAGGTCGATCAAGCCGAGATAGATGGGCTCCAGCGTATCGCGAAACGATGAGCGACCATTTTCGTATTCGATCGGAATGTCCGGGCGAATGCTCTCAACATGTTCGATGGCGCGCAGGTAGGCGGCGCGCGCTTCTTCGTTGGCACCTTGCGCTGCCAGCAGCCGGCCCTGACGCGCTTCAAGCCGCAACAGCAGGTCAACGCGCTGGCCGTCCACCGCTTCGGTGCGGGCAATGCCACGGCGGCTTAACTGCAACGCCTCGCGCGCGCGCCCCTGTGCCTCATAAAGCTGGGCCAGCGCATCAAGCGCCTCCGCCTCCAGGCGGGCATCGCCGACCTGTGCCGCCAGCAATCGGGCCTCGTTGAGGTTGTCATAAGCCAGTTGCAGGCTGCCAACGGTTGCCGCCAGTGCGCCAATCGAGAGCCGCAGACGCGCCCGCGCTTGTGGCAATTTCACGCTGGCGCTGTCGCGCGCCAGTGCCGCCAGCAGATCCGGCTGTAGCCGGCGCTGGGCCAGGCGGGCCTGGTTGATGCGGGCGATCAGCGCCAGGGTTGAATCATCAGCACCTGCCAGAAGCCGCGCCTCGGCGTAAAAGCGCAAGGCTTGTGCTGGCTGGCGCCGCGCGGCGGCCAGGTTGCCCAAGTCGATGGCATAGCGTGCGCGTTCGCTGCCAACTGATTGCTCGTAGGCTTGACGCAACTGCGGCTCGGCCTCGTCAAAGCGCTTTGCCTGTAACAGCGAGGCACCGAGTTCGCCGCTGACTGCGGCATCGCTGCTGCTGCTTAGGGCACGAAAGTAGTCAATCGACTGCTGCACGCTGCCGGCATTGCGCAGCACCACACCGGGTGCCAGCGTTTGGCTATCGGCCCCTGCCGGGGCGGCACTGACCGGCAGTAGCAGCGCCAGCAAAAACAATCCGGCAATAGACGGTCTGATGATGCGCATATTCATCTCCATATCTCTATTAGAAGAAATCGTAAGACACCTGCAACTCGATGCCTTTTTCCTGAAGGCTGCCACCGTTGCTGATGGATGTGCCCGAGTGATGGAGCCGTTTCGCTATTGACAAATCAAAGGTCAGCCGCTGCCAGCTCAGCCGGGCCGCCAGGCCATAGGACGAAATTAGCGCCAGTGCCTTCTGGTCGGTCTCCCAAGAACGGCCGCTGGTGTTCCAGGCGCGGCCGTAATCGATGAAGGGTTTCAGATTCAGGCGCAACTGGCGCGCACTGTCGGCCAGCACCGGTACATCGAGTTCAATATTCGCCACCACCCCGTTGTCACGCACCAACTGGTTTTCCAGATAACCGCGAACCGTATTGAGGCCACCGATCGCCATTTGTTCGATCGGAATCAGTCGATCTGGTGTGCGTTGTAAATTCAGGCGCAAGATCAACTGGCTGCCGTTGTCGTGAATTTTTTGCGCATACTGCGCCTGCCCAAGCCAGATGCGGTAGCTGCGTTCAAGGGTGCGATCAGCAATGCGCGCGTCAAGTTCGCTGGCGGCAAGCTCGTTGTTCTGGCCAAAGGTGAAAATCGAGCGTAGCGCCAGCACCTGGTTTTCCCAGCGATGCGAATACTCTTGCCAGAAACGCCAGTCGCGTACCCTGGAAGTGCCGCTCGGCTCTCCTGTCACAAAGGAGTAGGGATTTCCAGCCACAGTGGTGCTGTTGGCACGCCAGACGCGGTTCAGGCCGATGACAAACTTTTGCCGTAACGTCTCGGACAAGGTCTGGCTGAGGCCGAACTCTTTGTTGACAAGATCGCTTTTGATGTTCATCTGCTGCATGGGCTGTTGAATGACCGATGCGGCACCGATGTCGTAATTGATTGACAGTTGTGTCCCCTTGGTGTTAAGCGGCAGATGCCAGCCCAGCGCGCTGCGACGCGCCTCGCCATCGCCGAGCGGACCCTGGTAGCTGGCCTCAAGTGTGTCGCCGTGCCCGGTCAGATTGCGCAGCCAGCCGCTCAGTGTGACGTTCTGCGGGCCGATCGAGATCGGCTGATAGTTGTTGACCAGGACGCTCAACTGGTAGAGCCGCGCCGGCTCAATATCCACATTGAGAACCGCCTTGCCACGTTCGATATCGGGTAGCAGTTCACCGTTAAGGCGGGCAAACAGCGGGTTGGTCAGCAGCAACTGAAAGCGCTCGCCCAGCGTCAGGATGTTGAGCGCTTCGTCACCGCGCAGCAGGTAGTCGGTGACATAGTGTGGATCAAGCTGGTCAAAGCCGCGCACCTGCACGGTCTTGAGCCGTCCCTCAATGATCTGCAGGGTCAGCGTGTGCTGCGCCCAAGCATCAGAGGTCAGTACGGCACCCGAATTGATATAGCCGCGATCGACATAAAGCTGCGACACCTGCTGGCGCAGCATTTCAATATCGGCAGCGCCCACGGCCCGGCCCAGGTAGGGTGCGGCCAACGCCTGCAAGTCGGCGCTGCTGATGACGCTGTTGCCAATGAAAAACACCTGATCCAGCACGATCGGCGCTGCCTCGGGTGCGACAACCGTGCCATCCGGCGCGATCGGCGGCAGGGTAAAGCGGTCAGCCGACGGGCGCTCCAGATAGGGCGGACGCGTCGGTTCTTGCTGATTGAGGTGATCGGGTTCAATGCCCTGCGCCGGGGGTGCGGCCAGAGCAGTCAGCGCTGCCAGAGCGGTTAGCCAAGGGGTTGTTGTCTTGTTTTTGGACATTTCAGGGGGCTCGCTGGCAGGGTGGAAGGAGGGTGGCGGTGCTGTACGGTGCCAGCGCCAGCGCCAGCGCCGCAGTACGGCCCGGCATTGGCGCGGTAACGCTGAAGTCCAAGCCCAGGCGGTCAAGCTGGCCGGGGCTGATAAAGTCAACAGCCGTCGGCGGCAGACCACCACGCCCGACCGCCACCAGTGAACTGCCGCTACTGTTCTGGCACAACCGACCCGCGACCGGGGTGTCGATCTGGCCCGTGTCCAGGCCAAACAGGCTGGAGCTGATGTCAAACAGCGGCACAGCAGAAATGTTTAACGCGCCGTTGACCCCATCGGGTGCTGCCGCCTGTATCACGTTGATGCCGAAGATGCCCGGCCGGAA
>CAIQOO010000024.1 GCA_903873485.1 uncultured beta proteobacterium
CGGGCACCGGCAGCACTGCCAGCGGCGGCTCCAGCAACTGGGCAAACGGTGGCAGGGCCTGCGCCGGCACTTCCAGCAGCAAGCACCAGTCAGTCCATTCGCGCACCACCGAGTCGCACAAGACCAGCAGGTCGTCACGGCCGAGCGGCAGTTGCGCCCCCAGGGCCAGCAGATCGGCCATCTGGGCCTGCCGGTCTTGCGGGGCCGCCAGGCAGACATCGGCAATGGCACACGCCAGCGTGAACTGCTGCAGCAGGCGTCTGGCGCGCGATCCGGCGGCGCTGTCGGCTTTTTGTTGGCGTCCATGCAGGCCAATTGGCGCAATCAGGCTGGCCGGAAAACCCCAGTCGGCCAGCATCGCCGCTGTCAGATCGAGATGGTCCATGGCAAAAGCCTGTACCTCCTGCGCCAGCAGCCCGTTGCCTGCGGGCGTGGCCAAGCTCAACAACTGGGCGTAATCTTGCGGAAACAGGCTGGCTAAGCCCAGCTCCCCCACCTGCGACAGCAGCCCGAGCGAAAAAGCTTCGTCGCCCGGCAGCACCCCCAGCAGCGCGCTTAAATCTTGCATCGCCACGGCGCGCGCCAGGTTGCGCGACCAGAAGGCCGGGTAATTGAAGGCGGCACAGCGCCCGCTGTGGCTGCTGCTCATCAGCGAAAAACCCAGCGCCAGGCCCCGCACCGCGTTCAGGCCCAGCACGCGAATCGCATCCTTGATGGCCAGCACCGGCCGAGCCCCGGAAGCTATCGTCCGATTGGCCAGCTTGATCAGGCGCGCCACCAGCGCCGGGTCGGCCTGGATGGCACGCGCCAGCTGCTCGGTTGACACATCGTCTTTGCGGGTCAGCGCGACCACCGCCATGGCCGCACCTTTGGGCGAGGGCAACAGGCCAGAGGCCTTGAACTTGTCAAAACGGGTTTCAAGTGGGGTCGTCATGATTTGCCAGTGCCGCATTCAGGGGTGATCGGGCAGGCGCACCACCTTGACCCAGTAGTCACCGATGCCACGCACGGTTTTGATGAAGGCGTCGACATCGACCGGCTTGACGATGTAACCAGCGGCAAACTGGTCGTAGCTGTCGAGCATGTCGCGCTCGGCATCCGAGGTGGTCAGCACCACCACCGGCAGGCTGTGCAAGGCGGCATCGAGCTTGATCTTCTGCAAAAACTGGCGCCCGTCCATGCGCGGCATGTTCAGGTCAAGCAAAATTATGTCAGGCGAGGGCACACTGGCATAAGTGCCCTCGCGGCGCAGAAAGGCAAACGCCTCGACCCCATCGGAGACATGGTGCAGATCGGCTGCCACCTGCCCTTCCTTGAAAGCCAGCCGCACCAGATGGGCATCGGCGGGTTCATCCTCGACCAGCAAAACAGTCAGCTTTTTGGTAGGGCTCATGCCGTTGTCTCCAGGGGTAAATCAAAAACGATACAGGCACCGCCATCTTGGCCGTCCTCAATGTGCAACTGGCCACCGCACAAGCCGGTGATCTTGCAAGCCAGCGCCAGCCCCATGCCGGTGCCGGGGATGCTGCTGGGCACCAGCCGGGTAAACAGGCCCAGCGCCTGGGTGCGGTACTCGGGCGCAATGCCGCTGCCATTATCGGCAAAGCGAAACACCACCCGGTCGCCCTCGGTGGCAGCACTGACCTCGATGCGCAAGGGGCGCTGCGGGTGGCGGTAACGCAGCGCGTTGTCGAGCAACATGGCAAACAGCTCGCGCAGTGTCTTTTCGGCCAGTCGCACCCGGGGCAGTGGTTCGCGCAGCACAATTTCGGCCCCGGCGGCAGCGCTGGCGGCGGCTTCGATGCACTGGCGCAATGCGGCGGCGCTGTCGGCCGCCTCGGTCGTGTTGACCTGGCGGTGGTCCAGCGCCAGATAGCGCTGGGCCTGGCGCACCAGCTCCGACAGGCGTTTTGATTCGCTGTCGATGAAGTGCAGCGACAGGCGGCTGTCTTCGTCATCGGCCAGCGCTGATTTGGCCAGCAGCCGCTGGGCAAAGCTGGCCAGCCGGCGCGTTGGCTCCTGAAAATGGTGCGCCATCACTTCGCCCAGGCGGCCAAGTTCGGCGTTGCGCGCCTGCAGGCTGGCAAGCAGCGTCTCGCGTTCACGCTCCAGACTGCGGCGGTGCCGGATGGTGATCACCAGCCAGACAATCACGCCAGCCTGAACCACCAGACCGGCCAGCAGCAAAGCCATCTGCTGGCGCTTGCCACGCTCGATCTCGCGCACCTGGAGTTCGACCATTTGCGGCCAGTCGCCCGACAGCCGCACCGTAGCCTGCGCCTCATGAATGGCTGGCTCCAGAAAGCGCAAGGCCTCGTCCACCGCCTCGCGGCTGGCCAGCGGCAGCAGCGGCTCGCCTTTGCGCCCGACGCGCGAATATTCCAGCAGCGACATCAGCATCTGGTCCATGCGTTTGGCCCCATCGGTGGCGTAGTGCATCATCTCGCGGGTGTCGTCATCAAGCTGGCCGGCCAAGGCACGCTCAATCAGTTGCAGATAGCTGTTGACCATGCGCAGCGGCTGGCGCAGGTCGTGTGAAACGACATAGGCAAACTGCTCCAGCTCGGTATTGGAGCGCGCCAGCGCTTCGGTCTGCTGCAGCAGCACTTGTTCGGCCTGTTTGCGCTGGGTGATATCGTGGTGCGCCACCACCGCTCCCTTTTTGCCAGCAGTGAGCGGGCTGACGCTCATCGCGAACCAGTGCTGCGCCTGTGGCGAATGACAGGGGTATTTGAGGCCAAAACCTGGCAGCCGCCCGTCGAGCACGGCCTGAATGCCTTCCACAGCTGCCTGCGCATCGCCGCCGAGGCCGCTGCAAACTTTCAAGTAGTTGGCTCCAACATCGGTGCCGGGGGCCATTTGGCCGGGCTGCTGGCTGTTCTGCCGCGAAAACTGCCGCCAGGCCTCGTTCACCATCAAGATGCTGCCGCTCTGGTCGATCACGGTAACCTGGTTCGGCAACGAATTCAGCACCTGCTGCAAAAAGGCCTCGTTGGCACGCAGGGCTTGTTCGGCCAGCTTGCGCTCGGTGATGTCCCAGTGCGTGCCGGCCATCCACAGCGGCTTGCCATCGGCAGACCAGGTGTTCACCCGGCCACGGTCAAGCACCCAGATCCAGTGCCCCAGTTTGTGCCGCATGCGGGCTTCGAATTCGTAGTGATCGATTTCACCGGCAAAGTGCTGTTGCAGCGCGATGCCAGAGGCGGCCAGATCATCAGGGTGGGTAAATTTCATCCAGGTGGCAATGCTGACCGGGGCCAGTTCGTCCAGCGTGTAGCCAATCAGCTCGGCCCAGCGCTGGTTGAAGCAGGTCTCGCCGGTCTGCACATTCCACTCCCAGAGGCCAACGCCAGTGCCCCACAGGATGTTGGCCAGCCGCTGGCTTTGCGCCACCAGTTGCTGCTCAGCGGCTTTGATGGCGCTGATATCGATGCCGGTGACGGCGATGTAACGCGCTAGCCCTGCTTGCACCGGCACGGCGTGAAACAGCACGGTGATGTCGGCCCCGCCGGGGCCCGGGTGCAGCGCCTCAAAACTGCCCGCTGTGCCTTGGGCGGTGGCCTGCAGCGTGGCTTGCAGCACGGCCCGGTCTTCGGCGCGCGACCACCACGGCGTGTCGGCAAAATTCTGCCCGATCACCTCGTCGCGGTGTCGGCCGATGATCGCCAGCGCCGCCTGGTTGACTTCCAGCAGATGCCAGGACGCATCCAGAATGCCCGTCAGAAAGCACGATTGCTCAAACAGGCCAGCAAACAGCGCCTGCCGATAGGCCAACTGGCGCGTGGTGGCAGTCATCATGGCGGCGCATTTATTTTTGCGTTTAATGACATAAGCAAAGCCCGGCAGCAGCAAGGCGACCAGGCTGGCCACAGCCGCAGCCTCTTGCCGCCAAACCGCCAGATAGTCGCTTTTTGCCAGCCCCACCTGCACATAAAACGGATAGTCCGCCATCACCTTGAAGCTGGCCAGGCGCTCCACGCCGTCGGTGCTGGCGGTGAAGCTGAGCGTGCCGGCGCGCTCGCCGGCCTCGATGCGCGCCCGTATGGCGTTGTCCTTGGGCAGTGGCTGGTTAAAGTCTTTTTCGTTATGGCGCGGCATGCGCTGGATCAGCTTGAAGGTTTCGCTGCTGCGCAGCAAAACACCACCGTCCGCGCCAACATCCACCGTGCCCAGCAGTTTGCCAATGCCATCCAGCCCGATCACGGCGTTGACGGTGCCCAGAAAGCGACCTTGTCCGTCGCGCAGGGCACGCACCATGACGATCGACCAGCGCCCGGTGGTGCGCGCAATTTGCGCCTCTGAAAACGTGAGCTGCGCCTTGGGGTCGTCACGCAGGCGCAGAAAGTGC
>CAIQOO010000025.1 GCA_903873485.1 uncultured beta proteobacterium
GCGGCGCTCAAGGTTGAGCGGGCCAGTTTTGCCCTGACCGATTACCTTGAAGGCATTCTCAAGGGAAAGGCGCTGTCGTCGGTGGCGCTGTTTCCGCAGTACCGCGATGTGCTGGACCTGGTCGGCGAAGACCGGGTTCATCCGGCCGATTTGTGGCCGTTCGCGTGGCGCTGGATCGATGTGCCGGTGCCGCCGTCGGTTGCCCGGCTGCCGTATGACGCCGCCGTTCGCTCGCGCATTGATGGCTACATCCTCAATGTTGTCAAGACCGGACACGTGCCCTCGGCACGCGCCCTGTGCGACATCAGCCTGGGCTTTGCGGCAGCCCAGTCCGAGCTTCATCCACGTGTCTTGTGGGCCGTGTCGGCGGCTTATTTTGAGACCGTGGCGTTGGGCTTGAGTGCGTCCGACATCTATGCCAAGCGCGCCGCCTCGCGCGTGCTGCTGCAGTACCGCACGCTGGCGCGCGGTGAACCCGATATTTCGGAACGGCTGGTTCAGGATTTGCTGTTTTTCTGTGCCCAGGCGGTGTTGAAGCCCGAGCAAAAAGCACCGGCTCTGCGGGCGGTGCAAACCGCCTATGGTTTTCATCAGCCGGTCCGGATCGAGTACAACAAGGCCCAGTTTGGCCGCTTTGATCCGGCCCTGCTGGCGCAGGCGCGCAAGCGCATCGCGGCGGCCACGGAAACCTGGTCGTCGCTGTCGGGCGGCGAAACCAGCCGCATCAAGACCGCCGTGGACCAGTTCAGCCTGGTGGCTGACTCGATTGTCAAATTGCACCCCGAAAGCGGTGAACTGGCAGCGGCGCTGACGCGGGCGCTGGACTCGGTCAACCGCTCCGGCAGTGCGCCGACACCCGCGCTGGCGATGGAAGTGGCCACCGCCGTGCTGTACCTGGAGGCGGCTTACGAAGACCTTGATCCAACCAGCGAACTGATGCAGCAGCGCGGCAACCGGCTGGCCCAGCGGCTTGCGCATGCCCTGGCGGGTGACCAGCCTGAACCGCTCGACGACTGGATGGAAGAGCTTTATCGGCGTGTCAGTGACCGTCAGACCATGGGCAGCGTGGTGGTTGAGTTGCGCACCACGCTCGGCGAGGTCGAGGCAGCGCTGGACGGATATTTCCGCCGCCCCGACGACAAGACACCGTTGCATGAGGTGCCCGGGCGACTGTCGCAAATGCGGGGTGTTTTTTCGGTGCTGGGGCTGGATCAGGCGGCGCTGGCGGCGCTGCGCATGCGCCAGAGTGTCGAGCGTTTTCTGGTGGACGATGAGGCCGCCAGCGCGACCGGTGTGTTCGAAAAGATCGGCAACAGCCTGGGCGCTCTCGGGTTCCTGATTGACATGCTGAGTTACCAGCGCGAGCTGTCCAAAAAGCTGTTTGTTTATGACGACAGCCTAGGCGAATTTCGCTCCCTGATGGGGCGCCAGAAGACGGCGGCAACCCAGCCCGCCTTGCCACCCGAGGCCAGCCCGGTGCCCGAGGCCACCCCCCCGCCCATCATTGAAGTTGCGCCAGAGCCAGAGCCAGAGCCTGAACCAGCGTCAGCCCTGCCGGCAGCGGCGCCACCGGTTTTGCCCGACGATATGGCCGAGGTGCGAACCGTGCTGATGGTTTCCCGGCCACCCCGGTTCTTGCCACCGGTTGCGCCACTGGCCGAGCATGAAGAAGACGATGCCGAGTTGCGCGACATTTTTCTCGATGAGGCTCGGGAAGTGGTGCAAAACGGCTTGGGTGCGCTGTCGCTGCTCAACGACAACCGGGCCGATCTGGAGCAGCAAACCAGCCTGCGGCGGTCTTTTCACACGCTCAAAGGCAGCGCCAGAATGGTCGGACTGACCGAGTTTGGCGAAGCCGCCTGGTCCCTGGAGCAGTTGCTCAACGCCTGGCTGCCGCAACAATTGCCGGCATCGCCTGAGTTGTTGCGGCTTTCGTGGCAGTCCATGGCGGGCTTTGCACGCTGGATTGAAGACATTGCGCTCGGCACTGATGCCCCCTGGCGTGCATTGCCATTTCGCCAGGCGGCCGACCGGCTGCGGCTCGACCATGTGGGCACTGACCTATTGCTGCCCCAGCAGCCAGCGGCAGCATGGCCCGCAAGCGACCAGGCGCCAGCAGAAACAGTGCCGGTGCCGGCGGAAGCAACTCTGCCGGTCGCAATCGTCTTGCTCCCGGAGCTGCCGCTGCCAGTGTCAGGTGTTGGGCAGGAACTGCCAGTCAGCAGTGATCAGCAAGAAGAGACCGAGCTGGAGGCCGGCTTCTATGACACCCAGATGCTTGATTTTGGGGACACCCAGACGCTTGACTTCGAGCCGCATCCGGAGGAGCGCGAATCGACTGCCGGGGCCGCCGGCCAGTTGGGCGCGGCCAGCCAGGCCGAGCCGGATTTGCTGGAGTTGTCTTTTGACAATATGTTGCCGCTTCGGCCTGAGTTGATGCCGGTGATCGCAGAACCGGTTGAGATGTTGCCTGATTTTGATGTCATGCTGACACCTGCTGCAGCGCAAGAACTGCCAGACCTGCTGGATTCCGCTGGACCGCCACCCTTGCAGGCAGATGCGCCAGCGTTGCAGGCCGAGCCAGATCTGCTGGCCGATCTGGCAACAGCGGTTGAACCCGCATCATGGCCCGAACCTGATCTGGCGTTTGAGTCCGAACCTGTTCTGATGCCAGAGCCAGAGCCAGAGCCAGAGCCAGAGCCAGAGCCAGAGCCAGAGCCAGCGCTGGAGCCGGAGTCCTTGCTGGAGGTCGCGCCTGAGCCTGTGCTGGAGCCAGAATCCTTGCCGGAGGTCGCGCCTGAGCCTGTGCTGGAGCCAGAATCCTTGCTGGAGGTCGCGCCTGAGCCTGTGCTGGAGCCGGAGTCCTTGCTGGAGGTCGCGCCTGAACCTGAGCTTGAGGCCGAACTTGAACCTGAACCTGAACCTGAAGATCAGGTCAAGGTCATCGAGTCTTTGCGCATTGGCCTGCCGTTGTACAACGTGTACCTCAACGAAGCCGATGAATGGTCACGGCGTCTGCTGACTGAGTTGACCGAATGGTCCTTTGAGCTGGACCAGCCGCTGCCTGACTCGGCGGTGGCGCTGGCGCATTCGCTGGCGGGGAGTTCAGCCACGGTCGGCTTCATGGGCCTGTCGGAGCTGGCCCACGCCCTGGAGTACGCGCTGGAGCATGTGCAGCTCGGCGGGTCTGCCCGGATTGAACATGCCCGGCTGTTCATTGAGGTGGCTGAAGATATTCGTCGCTTGCTGCACCAGTTTGCGGCCGGCTTTCTCAAGCAGCCTGATCCGGCGCATCTGCAGGCGTTGCGGGCGATTCTGGACATTGACTTTGAGATCTCGGTGTTGCCCGAGCCGATGACCGAAGAGCTGGAGGCGCAGTTGCCGGAGGAGGTTGATGTTGAATCCGCAGCAACGGTACTGGTCGAATTGCCAGAACAGGCAGAGCTGCCAGAGCTGCCAGAGCCGGCGATCGAGGCGATTGACGCGCTCGATGTTGACCTGTTCCCGATCTTTGAAGAAGAAGCACTCGAACTGCTGCCGCAGCTTGGCAGCGCCCTGCGGCAATGGAGCGCGCATCCGCACAACCTCGGTGCCCGGCGGGAAGCCCTGCGGGTGCTGCACACCCTCAAAGGCAGCGCGCGCCTAGCCGGCGCCATGCGCCTGGGCGAAATGGCGCACCGGATGGAATCTGCGGCAGAAAAAATTGATGTTGATACGGCCAACAGCACCCTGATTGACCCCTTGCTGGCGCGCATGGATGGCATCTCTGCCTGTTTCGATGCCCTGCGCACAACACCCCAGGCCGCGCTGGTGTTACCCGAACTGGCCGCCGCGTCCGCTGCTGCGACCGATGTCGAACCAGCGCCGGTGGTCGAGCCGACCGCCGGACCCGGCCCCGAGATTCCGTCAGTGGCGTCAGTGGCGCCGGCACCGGTTGTTGCGCCGACTCCGGCAGTGCTGGCACGCCGCTCGCCCGGTCAGACCACCCGGGTCAAGTCCAAATTGCTTGAACGTATGCTCAACCAGGCCGGCGAGGTGATGATCATCCGCGCGCGGCTGGAGTCGCGCCTGGGGCAGTTGCGCGGTTCTTTGGGTGATCTCACCGGCAACCTGAACCGCCTGCGGCATCAGTTGCGCGACATGGAACTGCAGTCCGAATCACAAATGCAGTCGCGTCTGGCACAAACCAAGGACACCACACAGGGTTTTGACCCACTGGAATTTGACCGATTCACCCGCGTGCAGGAACTCACCCGCATGATGGCCGAGTCGGTGCACGATGTGGCCACGGTGCAGCAAAGCCTGCAACAGACGGTGGCCGGCGTTGAAGACGACCTGATCGCCCAGGGGCGCCAGACCCGTGAGTTGCAGCATGAGTTGCTGCGCACCCGGATGGTGGATTTTGAGAGCGTCTCGGATCGTTTGTACGGGGTGGTTCGCCAGGCTGCCAAAGACTATGACAAGCCGGTCAAGCTCGATATTGTCAGCGGCTCGCTCGACATGGACCGGGGCGTGCTGGATCGGGTGGCACCGGCGTTTGAGCATTTGCTGCGCAATGCGGTAGGCCACGGCATCGAGTCTGCGTCAGAGCGTGCCCAAGCGCAAAAGCCGCCAGTTGGCACGATCCTGGTCAGCGTGGCACAGCAGCACAATGATTTTGTCGTCACCATCAGCGACGATGGAGCCGGACTCAATCTGGCCCGGATTCGCGACAAGGCGCTCGAAAAAGGGCAGATCACGCCGGATCAAAAGCTGTCAGACGACGAAATCGCCAACCTGATCTTTACCTCGGGTCTATCAACGGTCGATGCGGTCAGTGAAATGGCGGGGCGCGGCATTGGCATGGATGTGGTGCGCACCGAGGTCAACGCCGTCGGTGGCCGCATTGAACTCAGCACGCAGGCCGGCAAGGGCACGCAGTTCAGGCTGGTGTTGCCCCTGACCACGGCCGTCACCCAGGTGGTGTTGCTGCGCATGGGCGATGTGGTGATGGGTGTGCCATCGACCCTGGTCGAGGTGGTGCGCCGCGTCCCGGTGGCCGAACTCGATGTGGCCTACCAGAGCCATGAATTTGATTGCAACGGGGAAAAAGTCGCCTTTTTCTGGGCCGGCGCCTTGTTGCAAATCTCGTCTGCCAGCGCGGATGTGCGTGGCAAAACCGCGGTTGTGGCGGTTTTTCGCAGCGCCGGACAACGCGTCGCGCTGCATGTCGATGAGGTGCTGGGCAACCAGGAGGCGGTGGTGAAAAACCTCGGCCCCCAACTGTCACGACTGCCGGGCCTAGCCGGCATGTCGGTGCTGGCCTCGGGTGCCGTGGTGCTGATCTACAACCCGGTGGCACTGGTCACCAGCTACGCTGCGCAGGCGCGCGACTTTGGCCAGCCGGGCTTGCCGCTGTCGCCCGGTGGCATCGGCGTGGCAGGCTTGCCGACCGCGCCCCAGTTGTTGCCGCTGGTGCTGGTGGTGGACGACTCGATCACGGTGCGCCGGGTTACCCAGCGCCTGCTCAAGCGCGAAGGTTTCCGGGTCGCGCTGGCCAATGATGGCCTGCATGCGCTGGAGGTGCTGCAGCTTGAAAAACCGTCGGTGGTGCTGACCGATATTGAAATGCCGCGCATGGACGGTTTTGATCTGGTGCGCAATATCCGCGCCGATGCCCAGTTGCAGGACTTGCCGATCATCATGATCACCTCGCGGCTGGCCGAAAAGCACCGCGAGTACGCACGCGCCCTGAAGGTCGATCACTATCTTGGCAAGCCCTATCCGGAGGACGAACTGATCTCCCTGGTGCGGGGGTATTGCAATCCTGAAATCGATGCAGAAATAAGAACCGAATTGGCCTCTAGCCCTTGATGGTATTGCGCACATAGCTACATATACTGTAGCAATCAGGAATTCAATTTCGGCTCTGCAGCAAAGCTTGTCAACACCAGCGCCTCACGCCGATTGGGTGATGATCGCGCGCAGTTCGTGCACCGCCCGCTGCGCCAGTTGAATGCGCGAAACCGGGCAGCCCCGGCCACTGCCCGACAACGCGACAAAGAACTCGCGATCATCCGAGCCTTCAAAAAATTGTTCACGCTCCTGGTCTTTGCGGTCGGCGGCCAAGTTGCCTGCCGCACGGCGGTTGCGCAATTATTTGATCGTGAGCAGGCTCTCGTCCCATTTGGCATGTTTCTCAAGACCCAGCAGATTGGCCGTGGTGGCGGCAAGGTTGGACAGCCCGACCGTGGCGGTCTGCTTGAGGCCAAGTTTGCCGCCGGTCACGTTGTCGTACAGGATCAGCGGCACCGGGTTCAGCGTGTGGGCGGTCTTGGACTGGAATGAGCCATCCTTGTTCTGGGCTGGCTGCTTGGTCTTTTTGTCGAGTTCATACATCTCGTCGGCATTGCCGTGGTCGGCAGTAATCAGGGCGACACCGCCCAAGGCATCAATGACCGGCAAAATGCGGGCAATTTCCAGATCGACCGCTTCAATCGCCATCGTGGCAGCGCGGAAATTGCCGGTGTGGCCGACCATGTCGCCATTGGCAAAGTTGCAGCGCAGCGTGCGGTACTTGCCGCTTTTGAGTGCTTCGATCATCGCGTCGGCAATTTCAGCCGCCTTCATCCACGGACGCTGCTCGAACGGCACCACGTCGCTGGGCACCTCCTGGTAAGTTTCACCGTCAAACTTGCCGGACCGGTTGCCGTTCCAAAAATAAGTCACATGGCCGAACTTTTGCGTCTCGGAGCAGGCAAACTGGGTGATGCCGGCCTTGGAAAACCACTCGCCCGAGGTGTCGAGAATGGCGGGCGGGTTGACCAGGAAGCGCTTGGGCAGCTTCAGGTCGCCGTCGTATTGCAGCATGCCGGCGTAAGTCACCTTGGGCACGCGGACGCGGTCAAACTTGCTGAAATTGTCTTCATCAAAAGCCCGGGTGATTTCAATCGCCCGGTCGCCCCGGAAGTTGAAGAACACCACCGCATCGCCATCTTGAATGGTGCCGACCGGCTGGCCGTCTTTGGCAATAACAAACGGCGGCAAGTCCTGGTCGATGGTGCCGGGAAACTGAAGGCGCAGAGCTTTCACTGCGGCCGAGGCGCTGGCAAACTGCGAGCCTTCGCCCAGCACATGGGTGTGCCAGCCTTTATCGACCATGCTCCAGTTGGCATCGTAGCGATCCATGGTGATGTTCATGCGGCCACCGCCCGAGGCGATTTGCGCATCAAAGCCACCGCTGCTGACCTCGGCGAGGAACGCCTCGAACGGTTCCACATACAGCAGCGCACTGGTTTCGGGCACATCGCGGCCATCGATCAGCGCGTGAATGCGCACCGTTTTGACACCTTCTTCCTTGGCGCGCAGCACCATGGCCTTGAGGTGGTCGATGTGGCTGTGGACGTTGCCGTCAGAAAACAGGCCGATGAAATGAATCGCCCCGGCTTGCCCGCTGGCGCCAGTCTTGGCGGCAGCCACGATCTGCTGCCAGGCCTGGCCCTGCCAGATGGCGCCAGTGGCAATCGCATCGGCCACCAGCGAGGCACCCTGGCTATAGACCTGACCGGCACCGATGGCGTTGTGGCCGACTTCTGAGTTGCCCATGTCGTCGTCAGACGGCATGCCCACTGCCGTGCCGTGCGCCCGCAGCGAGATGTTCGGGTAGTTGGCAAACAGCCGATCGAGCGTGGGTTTTCTGGCGGCGGCAATGGCACTGCCGGCTTCGGACTTTGCAATGCCGTAGCCGTCCATGACAATGGTGACGATCGGGCCTTTGATACCGGCGAAAGAGGCAAGTTTTTGCAACATGATGGGATCCTGCAAGTGATTGAAATCAGAAAAAACGGCGGTTAAAACAGACCGGGCATCATAACAACTTCGCACTTTCCGGCGAAACCGCCAAAGTCGCCAGCCAGCGCCAAAAACGCCCCGATCAACACCCCGATTTGCCGCGAAAATCAGCCGCACCACCAGCGGCAGGCGGCAACGCCGGAGCCTGCCGCCACCTGTCAACCCAACCCCTTTTTTTATGCAAAATACCCTGCCCCGGGCGCTCGATCCCGGAGAAGCCTTTTTTTTCATGTCAGACCATGTGTCGTGCATGAATTTTGTCGTGTTTGCCGAACGTGCCGGCCACCTGAACCCGGCGCGCATTCAAGCCGCACTCGATGTGATTCAACAAGAAAACCTGTTGCTGCAAGCCCGCATCTGCTGGACTGAAGCGCATGGCCTGCGCTTTGAACACGCTCCCGGCAAGCCGATTGCGCTGCACTGCCGCAGCGCTACCAGCGACGACTGGCAAAGCTGGATCGAGCAGGAACTGTCGCAGCCGTTTGCCGAAGCTGCGGCACCGCTGGTGCGCTGCCTGTATCTGGAAATCGCCGCGCCGGCGCGCTCGGTGCTGGGCTTGAGCTTTCACCATTCGATCGCTGACGGGCGCTCCGGCAACGAACTGCTGAGCCGCCTGCTGAGCCTGATGAGTGGATCAACCCCGATACCCTCAGCCACCAGCGCTGCCGCACTGCCCGCCATGGCCGACCTGCACCCGCCGCATTTCCGCTGGGCCGAGCAGCCGCAGGCGGCCAAACAACTGCGCAACAGCTTGTTGAATGACTACCGCCGCCACGGTGCGCTGGCCGACCTGCCCTGGCTGGCGACACAGGCGAGCGGGCGAACCCCCCGGTTTATCCGCCAGCGCTTTGATGCCGACGTGACCCTGGCGTTGATCAGCGGCGCCCGCGTCCAGGGCACCAGTGTGCACGGGCTGCTGTGTGCAACGCAGTTGCTGGCGCAGTTGGCATTGCAACCCGACAGCGGGCCTGCCACGTTTTTTCTGTCTTGCCCGGTGGACATGCGGCCCTACCTGGAGCCGGCCCAGCCAGCCACACCGACAGGCTTCTTGACATCGCTGATTTCCAACAGCTTCTCGATCAGCCAGACCTCCGATGTCTGGGCCTTGGCGCGCGACATCATCAGCCAGACCCGCTTGCAAATTGCCCGTGGCGAAGGCCATTTGCTCTACAGCCTGTATGGGCTGGACGGCGCGCCGGTCAAGCCCGACCGGCTCGAGCCGTTCAAGAAAAAGGTGCTGGCGGCCATGCCCAACACCATGATCAGCAATGTCGGCGCCATCAAGACGGTGGCAGACGACCCCGCAGTCGATGCCATGTCGTTTGCGCTGTGCCCAATGCCCTACCAGACGCTGTTTACCGCCGCCAGTTGCTACCAGGACCAGTTGATTCTGAACATCGGTTTCGATGCGGCCCGGCTCACCGAGGCCAATGCCCAGGTGCTGGTGCAACGGATTCGCGCGCTGTTGCTGGCCGCCGCCGACACCGCGTCAAACCCGGCCTGAGCATCGACCAAGCCTCCAGCCCCCGTCCAGCATGCGCTTTTAGCTATATTTTTAATATCGCATCGAGGTGTTGCTGCGGCTGCAGGCCAGGCCTGCGGCGAACCCGACCGATGCGCTTGCCGAGCTCGGGTTAACCCTGACTGGATGGTTCTCGGTCAGAATGCACGTTCGATATGGAAAGGCAGACACGCCATGACAGCTACGCTGAAGCATCATGTTTGATACCCAACGCATTGGGGAGCAAGCGGTTTTCGCCAAAACCGCAACGGGGCAGCAAGAGATCAAGGATCGCGGGCTTGGTCTGACGCTGTTTCTTCGCCGCCTGCTGATTCTGGTGGATGGCAAGCGCAGCGCAGGCGAGTTGGCACCGATGGTTGCCGGACAGGATGTTCTTGATCTGCTGCAGCAATTGGTCAACAAGGCTTGCATTGAGCTGGTCAAGGCTGGCCCAACTGACAGCCCGGGCAAAACAACGCCGGTGGCAGACCCGGTGGAACCGCCCGATACGGCAGCGCCGATGCTGGCCAGACTACCCGCAGCCGCAACACGAACCGCGAAAGATCTTGAAAATGCGCGCAATTTCATGATCAACACCATCAATATGGAGTTTGGTCAACACACACGTGTGTCGTTGATCGAGTCCATCAGCAACTGTCAAACGGTTGATGAACTTCGGCACTGGTACCCCTTGTGGTTTAACACCATGCAATCCAGCCGCAGCGGAGCCCGCGCACTGCCCGACTTGGTTGAGCGGCTTTTTCAAGTGCTTTAGATTACATCGAGCCTGACCCGTTTATTCCCAAAGCCGGGCATCGAGCCAGCCGCGCAGGCTGTTGACAAAAGCCAGCGCCTGCACACGGGGCAGGTCGGCGGTGCGAATGACGGCCTCACGCAGGCGGCCTTCTTTCAGGTATTGCGCCCGGCCGACACCATCGAGCAGACCACAGTGCAGCGCCGGCGTCAGCCATTGGCCGTCGAGCAGTAGGGCAATGTTGCCGCGGGTGCATTCGGTGAGTTCCCCTTGCGGGTTGTAAAGCAGCGTGTCAAACACCTGCGGGTCGGTTGCGGCAAACGCCTCGTAGTGAGCACGCCGGCTCGTCTTGAAGCGCGTGAAAGGACTCCTGCATGCTTCAAAAGGCATAGCTGCCAGCGCAAGCAGGACGGGGGCTGGCGGGCTATTTTGCTTAAAACATTGGGCGCTTGACCGGCCCCTGGCGTCAAGCTGCAGGCGCACCCGCCAGACGGCATCGGGGGCAGCGGCTGCAGCGACGGTGGTGGCTGCCAGCGCTTGCAGCGTGTGCCTGATTTGGCCCTCGTCAAATGGATAAGAAAAATGGCTTGCAGCCCTTGCCAGCCGTGCCAGGTGTGCTATTAAATTATGAAATTGACCGGCTTGCAGCCGCAGCGTTTCAAGCAGCGTGAACGGTTCGCTGGCAGTTTCCAGAAAACCGCGCTTGTGCTGCCATTCCTGCCATTCGGCCGCTGCGCTGGCGTCTGCCGTGATGCCGCTGCCAACTGAGCAGGTGGCTTGCTGGCCGCGCAGCGTGACGGTGCGGATCGCCACATTGAAGGTGGCGTGACCGCCCGGGCGTACCACGCCGATGGCGCCGCAATAGACACCGCGCGGGCGCGGTTCGAGCGCGCGAATCGCCTGCATCGCCCGCACCTTGGGCGCGCCCGTGATGGAGCCGCACGGAAACAGCGCGGCAAACACATCCGCCAAACCAATTCCCGGGCGGGTTTGGGCCGTTACGTCCGACACCATCTGATGCACCGTCGGCAGGCTTTGCACCCGAAACAGCGCGGGCACCCTGACCGAGTGGGGCCGGGCGATGCGCGACAGGTCATTGCGCAGCAAGTCCACGATCATCACGTTTTCGGCGCGTTCTTTGGGCGACTGGGTCATGCCGGTGGCCAGCGCCGCATCTTGCGCGGCATCGCTGCCACGCGCTGCCGTGCCCTTCATTGGCCGGGTCAGGATGTGGCCATGCTGCCAGTCAAAAAACAGCTCGGGCGAGACTGACAGCACCTGCTCAAAGCCGTTGTCAATAAAGGCCGCATAGCCGCCGGGCTGGGCCTGCTGCAGGCGTTGAAATAAGTCGAGTGGCTGACCGGCAAAGGCTGCGTCCAGTGGTGCGGTGTAGTTGACCTGGTAAAACTCGCCATTGGCAATCGCCTGGTGAAGCTGCGCCAGGCTGGTGTCAAACTGTGCGCGTCCCAGCGACGACTGCCACACAACGCTGCTGCCCGCTGCCGCTGGCAAGGATGGTGCACCTTCTGGCCCGGTTGCCGCACCGGCCACTGTGGTGCCTGACTCAGGGAGTTCGGCAGGCCACGGCAGCGCCTGCCCGAACACGGCAAACCAGGCCAGCGGGCCATCGGCTTCGTGGGTGACCAAGGCGGCGTCGAAGGCGCTGGCGGCTTCATAACGCAGATAGCCGACGCACCACATTCCTTGCAGAGCACAGGCTTGCACCGCGTCGAGCAGCGGGCGCACTTGCGCGTGCGTGTGCGCCACCAGGGTCTGGCGGGGTGCAGCAAAAGCGCAACGCAAG
The DNA here is from genome assembly GCA_903873485.1 of uncultured beta proteobacterium. Lineage (GTDB taxonomy): Bacteria > Pseudomonadota > Gammaproteobacteria > Burkholderiales > Burkholderiaceae_C > Rhodoferax. The sequence continues at coordinate 11,890 of CAIQOO010000025.1, forward strand.
GCACTCGCGCCAGAGTGCCCGCTGGCAGCGGCGCTGGCATCGGCAGCCTGGGCCAGCGCTGCCTGCGGGTCGCAGAAGTCAATCCGGATCTGCATGGTCGATCAGGCCATCGGCGGTCAACAGCAGCACTCGGTCAGCCCGGGCGGCGGCGGTTTTGGAGTGGGTCACCAGCACCATCGCCGCCCCATGAAGCCGGGTCTGGCCGACCAGCGCGTCCATCACCCGCAGGGCGGTGCGCGGGTCCAGGTTGCCGGTCGGCTCATCGGCGAGCAGCAGCATTGGCCGGTGAATCAGCGCGCGGGCAATCGCCACCCGTTGCAGTTGCCCGCCGCTGAGCTGCTGCGGCAGGCGCTCGCCCAGGTCGCCTAAGCCGACCTCGGCCAGCATCGCCTGCACCCGCGCGTCGTCGTGCTGGTTCAGCAGCATCAGCGGCAAAGCCACGTTTTGCGCCACGCTCAGGTGCGGCAGCACATGAAACGCCTGAAACACAAAACCGGTTTTTTCGCGCCGCAGCTGCGCCAGTTGGTCATCCTTGAGGTGGCTCAAATCCAGCCCGTCGAGCAGCACCGTGCCGTGGTTCCAGGTGTCCAGCCCGGCCATGCAGTTGAGCAGGGTTGATTTGCCGACCCCGGACTCGCCAATGATGGCGACAAATTCGCCCGGCGCAACCCGCAGCGAGACATGGCTGAACACCGGCACTTCGCCGTAACGCTTGCTCAGGTGGCTGATCACCAGGCTCATGGGGCGTACCGAAAAAAGTCGTCCGCCAGCGCCAGCACCTGCGCCAGCGCGTCGGGTGCCTCGGCGGCCACCACGCAGCGCCCGGTCATGCGGCGCAGCCAGGTGAGCTGGCGTTTGGCCAGTTGGCGGGTGGCAAAAATGCCCTTGTCGCGCAGCTCGCTCTGCGGCCACTGGCCGTCCAAAGCTTGCCAGGTTTGGCGGTAACCGACGCAGCGCAGCGCCGGCAAGTCCGGCTGCAGGTCGCCGCGTGCCCGCAAGGCCTTGACTTCGTCGATCAAGCCGCTGGTCAGCATGGCCTCAAACCGCTCGGCAATGCGCTGGTGCAGCCAGGCGCGGTGCAGCGGCTCCAGCGAGATCAGACGCATCGCCGAAGGTACATTTTCAGTGCCTTTTTGGTCTGTAGCCCTTATGGGTATTGCGCTGTCAGCTATATTTTTTATAGTGTGCAGGTGCGCCAGCGGCACGCCGGTAATGCGGTACACCTCCAGCGCCCTTGCAATCCGCTGCGCGTCAGCCGGAGCCAGCCGGGCCGCCGTCACCGGGTCAATGCGTGCCAGCTCGGCATGCAGCGCCGGCCAGCCCTGTTGCGCCGCCTGTTGCGCAATCGCCAGCCGAATATCCGGGTTGGCAGCGGGCATGTCGTCAAGCCCGTCACGCAGCGCCTTGAAATACAGCATGGTGCCGCCCACCAGCAGCGGCCAATTGCCGCGCGCCGCGATGTCGTGCATCAGCCGGCTGGCATCGGACACAAATTCGGCGGCGCTGTAGGCCTGCAGCGGGTCGCGGATATTGATCAGGTGGTGCGGCACGGCGGCCTGCTCGGCGGCAGATGGTTTGGCGGTGCCAATGTCCATGCCCCGATAGACCAGCGCCGAATCGACACTGATGATCTCCACCGGGTGCGCCCGGGCAATCGCCATGGCAGCGGCGGTTTTGCCGGCGGCGGTCGGGCCGGCCAGTGCCAGGTGGCGCGGCAGGGCCGCCCGCATGGCGCATGTCGCCGTGCCGGGCGCGTTTAGGGCAGCGGGTGTTGGGGATTGGGGCTGAAGTGTCATCTGGGCGGGGTGGGCTGGCCCGCCGATGTTACGCAAAACCGGCCAGACTGGGTGCTTGCACCGGCATCATTTCCCGTCGGCGCAGACGCTGCTGTTCGCTTGCGTTTTCTCAAGTCTGGCCGGGCTACGCTGATTAAGCTGCCGTCCGGGGGGTGCGTTTGAGTGCCGCACATTGCCCGTTTTTTCAACTTGAACCAACTTTGGAGTATTCATCATGAGCAACATCAGATTATTTGAGCCCCGTCTATTTGAACCGACACTGAGTGATTCGTTTGAATCCATGTTCAAGCGGTTCATGGCGCCGATGCGGATGGACTTTGGGTTGGGTGCTACCGACATGCGGGTTGACGTGACCGAGGTGGATAACGTGTACAAGGTACGTGCGGATTTGCCCGGCATCAAGAAAGAAGACATCAATGTGCGCATTGACGGCAACATCATCCAGATTGACGCCGAAGCCAAACAACAAAAGGAAACCAAGGAAATCGGTGGCAAGGTGCTGCGCAGCGAGCGCTGGCAGGGTGCCGTGTCGCGGACGTTCTCGGTGGCCCAGGATGTTGATGAAAGCAAGTCGAGCGCCAAATTTGAAGATGGCGTGCTGACGCTGGAATTGCCCAAGAAAGAAGGCACTGCGTCGAAGCGACTTGAAATTGCCTAGTGTGCCTAGTGTGCCTAGTGGCTGGCATGCTGGTCCGGTCAGTCAGCCGTTCTTGTCAGCCTCGAAAAACCGTATCAGGTTGCGCCCGGCGTCCTTGGCCTGGTACATCGCCTGATCGGCCCGTTCCAGCACATCCTCCTGCATCGCTTCGTGGTTGACAAACAGCACCACGCCAATGCTGGCTGAGCAATGATGTGTCACGGTGAGCTCGGGCTGGCCCTCATGCATGATGGTCAGGACATAGGTCACAGCCAGGGTAGTCCGGATTTTTTCGGCAATCAGCCGGGCTTGCGCTGCCGATTCGGCCCTGTCTTCATCAAGCTCGCCAAGCACCACGACAAACTCGTCGCCGCCAAAGCGCGCCACGGTATCGACCTCGCGCACACAACTGCACAAGCGCCGGGCCACCTCGATCAGCAGCAGGTCGCCGACCAGATGCCCGTGCAAGTCGTTGAGCGGCTTGAAGTTGTCGAGGTCGAGCACCATCACGGCTGCATGGCGCCCGCTGCGCTTGCTCAGGGCCATGGTCTGGCTCAGGCGGTCATGCAGCATGCGCCGGTTGGGCAGTTGGGTCAGCGGGTCAAAGAACGCGAGCTGGTGCACCTGGTCTTCCATGCGCTTGCGGTCGGTGATATTGCGGCTGATGCCGTGGTAACCGGTAATCACGCCGTCGGCATTGCATTCGGGCACCGAAAGCGTCTCTGTCCAGATCAGCTCGCCGTCCTTGCAGCGCTGCTGCGCTTCAAAGGTGATGGAACGGATCGGCAGGCGGTTGAGATCAGCCGCGCTCAACTGCCGGTTGATTTCAGTGATGACCGCAATGCCCTCCTCGGTCATGAACTCAAAGGCATGGTGGCCGATCACTTCTTCGGCCAGATAACCGCGCAAGCGCTGATCAGCCGGGCTGATGTAGGTGAAACGGCTATCGCGGTCAAGTTTCCAGACGATATCCGACACGTTTTCGGTCAGCAGCCGGTAGTGCGCCTCGCTTTGCTGCAGCCTGGCCGTCAATTCCAGCAACTTTGCCTCCTTGTCCTTACGCTCGGAAATGTCGGCTACGAAAGCGGTAAATTGGTAGCCGTCGCCGGTTTTGAAAGGCAGCACCGACAGCGCCACCGGAAACTCTTGCCCGCTGCGGCGCAGACCGGTGACCTCAATGCGCTGCCGCAGAATATGCGATTGGCCGGTGGCCAAAAACCGTGCCAGGCCCTGCTGGTGTGCGGTGCGGTACTGCGCCGGGGCAATGGTGTCATGCAGATTCAGGCCCAGCACTTCATCCTTGTGCCAGCCAAAAAGGGCCTGGGCGTTGAGGTTCCAGTCGGTGATGCGGCCTTGGGCATCCATGCTGATCATCGCATCAAGTGCGGTATCAAAAATCGCCCGCAGGTGGCTTTCGCTGGCACGAAGCTGTTCAGCCGCTTGCCTGATTGGCGTGATGTCGGTGTGCGTGATGCTGGCGCCAGTTGGGCTGGCTTCACCCAGCGGCATCACCACCATGTTGAACCAGCGCTGGCGCCCGGGTGAATGGCAGGGATATTCAAGACGGAAACTCGGCAGACGGCCCTGCAGCACCGCCAAAATACCGTGGTAGGTCTGGTGTGCGGTGGCGTCGGTGCCGGCAGCGCAGACGGCCAGGTAATTGCTGCCAATTTCGGTGTGCGGTGCTGCCTGGCCCGGTTCGGGTCCGTTTTCCAGGGCCAATTGCCGCCAGCGCTGATTGGTGGCCAGAATCACCCCATTGCTGTCAATTACCACAATTTCGGCGGCCACTGAGTTGAGGATGGTATTTTTGAACGCTTCACTTTGCCGCAAGGCAGTTTGCGCCCGGTTTCTTTCGCTCAGATCAATGTCCAGACAAAACAGTTCCGGCGCTCGTCCGACCGGCTGCACCAGGGCATGGCTGGAAAAAACCGGCACCAGGGTACCCGCCTTGGTTTTGAGCATCAGTTCGCCGGCTGGAATGGCCTGCCGGGTCGCGGCCATCTGCTGCATGGCCATTCTTACGTTGCCGTGCATGTCGTGTGGAATGATCAGATCAAGCAGATTGGCACCCAGCGCCTCGGTGGCACTGTAGCCATAGAGCCGCTCGGAGGCCGGGTTCCAGAACGACACGGTGCCATCGAGTGCATAGCCTTGCACCGCCACGCCGGGAATGTTCTCCATCAGTGAACGAAAACGGCTTTCGCTCTCTTGCAAGGCTTTTTCGGCGAGCTTGCGCTCGGTGATGTTGTTGATCACCATGCGCAGCAGCGGCGCGCCCCGGTCATCTTGCGCCACCACGGTGGTCATGTGCGCCCAGAAAAGCGTGCCGTCAGACTTGACCATGCGCACTTCGCACGACAGTGATTGACCGGCATCTTGCAGCCTGCGCCGAAGCTGGTAATAAATGTCCTGGTCTTCCTTGAGAATGAAGCGGCTGACCGGCCGGTTGATCAACTCGCTGCGGGGCCGCCCCAGCAGGCTGCTGGCGGTGAGGTTGACCTGCCTGATCAGGCCATCCTCGTCAATGGAACAGTAGCCCACCGGCGCCAGCTCGTAAAAGCCGAAAAAGTGGGCAAGCTGGGTATTGAGTGCCTGCTGCGTGCGGCGCAATTCGTCGTTTTGCATCTCCAGCTCGATCTGGTGCACCTGCAGTTCGTGCAGCATCTCTTGCATGGCCTGGGCCGCAAGACCCTCGGGCTGGGTCGCCACCTGCGCCGGATGCTGCTGCAAGCGGGCTTCGGCACGCGCCCTGAGCGTCCCCGCTGCGTCAGCCAAAGGCGGTGTGGCGGGGCGGGGGTGGCCTATCTTGCGTTTCATCGATTGCCTCCAGTCCTTTTGAACTTGCCCCGACCCGATCAGCCAGTGGCCCCAATGGCACTGACTTAAGCGCAATTGGTTGCCAAATTTCCCGTTCGCCCTGAGCTTGTCGAAGGGCAATGAAGGCTTCGACAAGCTCAGCCCGAACGGAAACCTCCTTAAGTCAGTGCCATTGGCCAGTGGCCCGGTTTCATCATTCAAAGACGACATTGCGGCCATCGGGTCAGACACTGGTGGCTACCGGGCGGGCTGGGTGTCGGCCAGCTTGACAATGCTGGCGGGGGTCGGTGCCGGCCAGCCGGCCTCTTGGCAAACCCGCACGATGGCCTGGTTGGTGTCGAAATAAACCTGCCAATAATGATCGGTGTGGCAATAGGGTCGCACCGCCACCACCGGTCCGACCAGGTTCAGGTCAAGCAGGTTGACCTCGGGGGCCGGCGTGCTGACCACGTTGGGAATCTTGACTACGGCGGCCTTGAAGCGGCTTATCGCATCCGCCACGTCCACCCCGCCGGCCAGTTGCGCGGTGCGATCGACCCGGCGCGCTGGCAGTGCCGAGTAATTCATGATGGTCTCGCCAAACGCCTTGCTGTTGCCGACGATGGTCAGCACGTTGTCGGGGGTCACGATGGTGGTGCCAAACAGGCCGACCTCATGCACGGTGCCAACAATGCCGCCAATGCCGACAAAGTCGCCCACCTTGAACGGCCGCAGCACCAGCATGAAGGCGCCGGCGGCAAAGTTGCCCAACATGCCGCTCCAGGCCGCGCCAATGGCGACGCCGGCACCGGCCAGCATGGCGGCGAAAGAGGTGGTCTGGATGCCGAAGTAACCCAAAATACCCAGCACCAGCGTGATATTCAGGGCAATCGCGACGATCGAACCCAGGTACTTGGTCAGTGTCGGATCGACGTTGTTGCGGCTCATCCCGAGTTGCATCACCGAGACGACCCGGCCAATCAGCCAGCGGCCAATGATCCAGAACGTGATGGCGGCCAGGACCTTGATGACCAGCTCGACCGCCGTGGTTCTGAGAAAAAGTTCAAACGATGACATGTCCATGCGTGCTCCTTTTGAAAAAAACAATGTTAAGGCATTCAGTCCGCAATTTGCCGATGTGCCGGTGGTCTCAGCCGGTCCAAGCCGACGGCGCAGTGGAGCGGGGAGCCGTAACAGGTGGCGATGTCCTGACAACAGCATCTTCATGCTATGCGTCAAGTTCAAGAACAGGCGTGCGAAAACGCAAGCCATGATGCAAAAACCTTGTGGAGGAAGACTTTGGTCGTGCCTGCCCGGCACCGCATTAGCCGCCGTGCCGCTGCACCAATGTCCAGGCCGACAGGGCAATCAGCGCGCTCCAGAACCACACGCCCAGCGTCAGCGGCAGCACGCTGGCATCCATGTGGCCGCCGAGCCAGCCGCCCATGGCAAAGGCGCAGACCATCATCAAAAAGCCGTTGACCGCCGAGGCGGCACCGGCGGCCTGGGGAAACGGCCCGACGGCGCCGCTCTGGCCGCACGGCTGATGCACCCCGTGGGCCACAATGAACAGCAACTGCGCCGGCATGATGGCCCACAGGTTTTGCACCCCCAGCAAACTCGGCAGCCCCATCAGGGTGCCGCCGCTCAAGGACAACACCCCGGCCCATTTCAGGCTGCGCCGCACGCCAAAGCGCGGCAGCCAGTGGCGGCATAAAAAAGTGCCGCCAATGTAGGCCAGCGAGTTGAGCGCCATCAGTCCGCCATACTGCGTCTTGCTCAGTCCCAGCAGGTTCATGAAGACAAACGAGGAGGTCGCCAAAAAGGTGAACAAGCCGCCATAAGAGGCCGCCGACAAGGCCGAAAACGCCAGAAAGGTGGGATGGCGCAGAATGCTTTTCCAGGTTGCCAGCAGCGTGCCGATCTGCAGCGCCTTGGGGTTTTTGCGTTGCAGGGTTTCCTCAAAACGCCAGGCGATCAGCCCCAGCGCCAGCGCGCCAAACACCGCCAGCGCCAGCAGGGCGGCGCGCCAGTTGAAGGCCTGGGTCAGCAGCCCGCCCGTTGGGGCGCTTAACAATGCAATCACGCCCAGGCCGCTCAAGCTCTTGCTCATCACCCGCGCGCCCTGCACCGGTTCATACAGGTCCCGCACAATGGCACGGGCAGCCATTACCGCAGCCCCCATGGCCACGCCTTGCAGGCTGCGCCAGACAATCAGCGCCGCCATGCTCGGGGCCAGGGTGCTGCCAACTGCTGCCAGCACATAGGCCGACAGGCCGATGAGCAAAATCGGCCGTCGGCCAAACCGGTCAGACAACGGCCCCCACACCAGTTGCGACACGCCAAAAGCCAGCAGCAGTGCGGTCAGCGTCAACTGCGCCTGCCCCATCGGCGCGCCAAAACCGGCGGTCAGCACCGGCAGCGCCGGCAGGTACAAATCGGTGGTCACCGGCTGCAAGCCCAGCAGCAGCGACAGCAGCAGCACGATCACGCCCGGCTGCATGGCGGTGTTGGGTATCTTGGAGGTCATCGGTTTGAGCGTAGCAGATTGATGCGGGCTATCTGGCGGCCCGACGACCGGCCTGGCTGGCCTGGCGGCATCGGCCAGTTGGTGCCGGGTGTTGCCAGGTGCTGCAGGTGTTTGCAGGTGTTTGAAGGTGACAATCGCCCGATCTTTTGTTGCGCAAAGGTTTGTCATGGCGATTCGCTGGTTGGCGGTGTTAAAGATGGTGCCTTGGGGCGAGGTGATCGAAAACGCGCCAAAAGTGGCGCAGGGCGCCAAAAAACTCTGGGACAAAGTCGGCAAAAAACCGCTGGCTGGCCCGCCGCCGCCAACTGGGCCAGCGCCGACCATCACACCGACGCTGGCGCAGTTGCAGGCGCAAGTGACCGACTTGCAGGCCAGCAGTGCCGACCTGCACCAGCAAATGCAGGACTGCGCCGAACTGATCCAGACGCTGGCCGAGCAAAACACCCAACTGGTGCTGCGCATCGAGGCCAACCGCAAGCGCCTGCGGTGGCTGACCGTGCTGCTGGCGGGCCTGCTCGTGGTGCTTGCCGTTAAATTATTTTGATAGCATGCTGCGCTTGATCCATAAGGGCTGGAGGCCATTTTGAACAAAAAATCAACGCTGCACCAACTCAATACCGCGCCGTTGGCAGAGGCGCTCGAACTGCTCGATGGCCTGTACGAACATTCGCCCTGGATTGCCGCTGCCGCACTGCTGCAGCGCCCGTTCCAATCGCTGCACCAGCTCAAATACCGGATGACCGAGGTGATTGCTGCGGCCGGACGTACCGCCCAGGTGGCGCTGATTCGGGCGCACCCGGAGCTGGCCGGCCGGGCCATGCTCAGCCAGGCGCTGACCGCCGCATCGGCCAGCGAGCAAAACCAGGCCGGCCTGACCCACTGCAGCGTGGCAGAATTGGCCAGGTTGCAGCAGCTCAATGCCGATTACCACGCCAAGTTTGGTTTCCCGTTCATTTTGGCGGTTCGTGGCCCGCGCGGCAGCGGGCTGAGCCGCCGTGAGATCATGGCCAGCTTCGAGCGCCGCCTGCAGGGCCAGCCCGACTTTGAGCTGCAGGAATGCCTGCGCAACATCCACCGCATTGCCGAGATTCGCCTCAACGACCGGTTTGGCTTCACGCCCACGCTGGGCCATGATGTCTGGGACTGGCAGGAGCGTCTGAGCGAATTCTCGGATGTCGGCGATGCCGAACAGGGCCAGCTCACGGTTACCTATTTGAGCGACGCGCACCGCGCCTGTGCCCGGGCAATTCAAGGCTGGATGTACGACTGCGGCTTTGACTCGGTGCAGATCGATGCGGTCGGCAATGTGGTCGGGCGCTATCAGGGCATTGATGCCGAGCCGCATCAGTCAAATCGTGACTGCAATGAAGTTGATAGCTGCCAGCGCACGTCCAATAAGGGCTACAGCCCTAAAAGGCTTGAAAAACCAAAAACCCTGCTGACCGGCAGCCATTTTGATACGGTGCGCAATGCGGGCAAATACGATGGCCGACTCGGCATTTTTGTGCCGATGGCCAGCGTGCGCGAGTTGTTTCGTGCCGGTCGCCGCCTGCCGTTTGCCATTGAGGTGGTGGCGTTTGCCGAAGAAGAAGGCCAGCGCTTCAAGGCCACCTTTTTAGGCTCGAGCGCGCTGGCAGGCGACTTCAAGCCCGAGTGGCTTGATCAATGCGATGCCGATGGCATCTCGATGCTGGCCGCGATGCGGCATGCCGGACTTTGCGCCGCCGCTGCCGACCGGGATGCCGTGCTGACGGCGATTGGCCGCCTCAAGCGCGACCCGGCGCAGTACCTGGGCTTTGTTGAAGTGCATATCGAGCAAGGGCCAGTGCTCAACGCGTGCAACCTGCCGCTCGGCGTGGTGACCGCCATCAACGCCAGCGTGCGTTATCAGGGCCAGGTGATCGGCACGGCCAGCCATGCCGGCACAACGCCGATGAAGCAGCGCCAGGATGCCGTCTGCGGCGTCGCCGAACTGGCCTTGTACCTGGAACAACGCGCCACGCAAGACGGCGATTCTGTCGCCACCATGGGCCAGATCGGGGTGCCGTCTGGCAGCGTCAACGTGGTGCCGGGGCGCTGCAGCTTCAGCCTGGATTTAAGGGCGCCCAACGACCGGCAACGCGATGCGCTGGAGCGCGACGTGCTTGACCAATTGACGCAGATTTGTCGCCGGCGCGGTCTGCGCTTTGAGTTGCCGCCAACCCTGCGCGCCAGCGCCGCGCCCTGCGCGCCAGACTGGCGCCAGCGCTGGGAAGCGGCGGTGGCGGCACTCGGCCTGCCGGTGCATCGCCTGCCCAGCGGGGCCGGTCACGATGCGATGAAACTGCATGAGCTGATGGAGCAAGCCATGCTGTTTGTGCGCGGCCAAAACGCCGGCATCAGCCACAACCCGCTCGAATCGACCACCAGCGACGACATGCAGTTGGCGGTGCAGGCGTTTGGCCATCTGCTGGAACAGTTGGCGGCATGAATCGCCGACCACCAACACTTGCCCGGGCATTGGCGGTTGTGCTGTCATCTGACTGCCATGGCCACCTCGTCGCGCCACAGCGTGACTTCTTCTTGAAACTGTGCGTTCCATTGTTGAGGACTTTCGTGCGGCGGGAGTAATATCGAACTCCCAGGGTTGAACCAACAAACGAGTCGTCGTGGACGATCAAAAATGTGCAACAAGACAAACTGGCAAAGGATGTTGGCATGAACCCAGGCTTCTTTCCGTGGCACTCACTCAAAACCCGGGTGACCCTGTTCACCCTGGCTATTTTTGTGGTCAGCATCTGGGCGCTCTCGTTTTACACCAGCCGCTTGCTGCAAGCTGACATGCAGCGACTGCTGGGCGAGCAGCAGTTTTCTACCGCATCGGTGATAGCGCACGACATCAATGACCGCTTGACTGATCGCCTGCAGGCCCTGGAAACCATTGCCAAGGAAGTCACTCCCGCCGTATTGGGCAATGCCGCAGCCCTGCAAACACTGCTGGAACAGCGCCCACTGCTGCAACTGCTGTTCAACGGCGGTGCCCTGGCCACCCGACTCGATGGCACTGCCATCGCCGATGTGCCACGTTCGGCACAGCGCATTGGCACCAATTACCTGGATCGGGATTACATCAGTGCAGCCCTCAAAGACGGCAAATCATCCATTGGCCGCCCCGTCATGGGTAAGCGCTTGCAAGCGCCGCTGTTCGCCATGACGGTTGCGCTGCATGATGCGCAGGGCAAGGTGATGGGTTCTTTGACTGGCGTGACCAACCTGGGCCAGCGGAATTTTCTTGACCAGATAGCGCAGGGCCAATATGGCAAAACCGGCGGCTTTTTGCTGATCGCCCGGCAGCACAAACTGATTGTCAGCGCCTCCGACAAAAGCCGCGTCATGCAGCCGGTGCCGGCAGCCGGCCTCAATGCCATGCACGACCAGTACATGCAGGGCTACCAGGGCTTTGGCCTTGCCGTCAGCTCGCGTGGTGTGCTCGAGCTGTCAGCAGCCAAGGCCATACCGGCGGCGGGCTGGTTCATTGTCGTCACCCTGCCCGCCAGCGAAGCCTTTGCACCGATTGAAAGTATGCTGTTGACGCTGCTGTGGGCCACCGTCTTGCTCACCTTGCTGGCCGGCGGCCTGACCTGGTGGCTGTTGCGCCAGCAGTTGGCACCACTGCTGGCCACGGCGCGTGCCATGGTGGCCCTGTCAAATTTAAATCAAATTCCAACGCCACTGGCGGTTCTCTCTGACGACGAAGTCGGCCAGCTCGCCAGTGGTTTTAATCGCTTGATCGAGAGCTGGACGCAACGCGAGGCGGCACTGCAAAAAAGCCAGCAAAACCTGGCCATCACGCTGAACTCGATTGGCGATGCGGTGATGGCCACCGACCCGGCCGGTCGCATCACCGCCATGAATCCGACCGCCGAGCGTCTGTGTGGCTGGACGCTGGCCGAGGCATTGGGGCAGCCTCTGGCCGAAGTGTTTCGCATCGTCAACGCCGCCACCCGCGCCGCCGCCGCCGCCGCCGACCCGGTGCAAATGGTGATGGCGCAAGGGCAGGTGGTCGGCCTGGCCAACCACACCGTGCTGCTGGCCCGGGGTGGCCAGGAATACCAGATTGCCGACAGTGCCGCCCCGATTCGCACGGTGGCGGGCGAGATCGTTGGCGTGGTGCTGGTGTTCAGCGATGTCACCGAGCGATACCGCGTCGAGCTGGCGCTGCACAACAGCGAGCAACAATACCGCTCACTGCTTGAAAACCTCTCCTGCGGGGTAGTGGTTCACAGTGCCGACACCGCAATTCTGTTGTCCAATGCGATGGCGGCCTCCCTGCTCGGGCTAACGCAGAGTCAAATGCTGGGGAAGACTTCCCTTGACCCGGACTGGTGCTTTCTTCAGGACGATGGTTCGCCCATGCGCCTGGCGGACTATCCGGTCAACCGGGTGTTGACTTCGGGGCAAGGCCTGCATAATTTTGTCGTGGGTGTGCACCACCCTGACCGATCCGAAACGACCTGGGTGCTTTGCAGCGCTTATCCGACGCGCGGTGAAGCAGGAAATATCCTTCAGGTGGTGGTGACATTCACCGACATCACCGAGCGAAAACAAGCCGAGGTGGCGCTCACCGACAGCGAACAGCGCTGGAAATTTGCCATCGAAGGCGCTGGCGATGGCCTGTGGGACTGGAATATCCAGACCGGCAAAGCCTTTTACTCGCCGCGCTACAAAGCCATGCTGGGCTTTGCCGAGGATGAAATCGGCGACAGCGCAGACGAATGGAGCAAGCGCATTCACCCTGACGACGCGCCCGGGGTGATGGCGGCATTGCAGCCTTATCTGGAAGGCAAACCCGGCTCTGCCACGGTTGAGTTCAGGATGTTGTGCCAGGACGGTGGCTGGCAATGGACGCAGGGCCGCGGCATGGTGGTGGCGCGCGACGCGCAAGGCAAACCGCTGCGCATGATTGGCACCAACACCGACATCAGCGAGCGCAAGCGAACACAGGAGGCAATTGAAAAGCGGATATTGGCACTGACGCAACCGTTCGACGGTGGCAAGATCGGGTTTGATGAACTGTTCAGTCTGGATGAAATACAACGCATCCAGGACGAATTCGCTTTTGCGATGGGCGTGGCTTCCCTGATCACGCAGCCTGATGGAACACCCATCACGGCACCCAGCAATTTCACCTCGCTTTGCGGCGAAATCATTCGCCAGACCGAGCGTGGCTGCGCCAACTGCTTCAAGTCCGATGCCGCCATCGGACGCTTTAACCCAACTGGCGCGATCAAGCAGCCGTGTCTGAGTGGCGGACTCTGGGATGCCGGTGCCAGCATCACCCTCGGCGGATATCACATTGCCAACTGGCTGATCGGCCAGGTGCGCGATGAAACCCAGACCGAAGAGAACATGCGGGCCTATGCGCGTGACATCGGTGCCAACGAGACGCTCTTCATGGAGGCTTTTTACAAGGTGCCGGCGATGTCTCGGGACCGGTTTGAAAAAATTGCCAAGGCCCTGTTCACACTGGCCAATCAGTTGTCCTTGCGCGCCTATCAAAATGTCCAGCAGGCTCGCTACATCACCGAGCATAAACAAGCCGAGGCAAAACTCCAGCTTGCCGCCGGTGTCTTTACCCATGCGCTGGAGGGCATCATGATCACCGGGCCCGATGCCAGCATCATCGATGTCAACCGAGCCTTCACCCGCATCACCGGCTACACGCGCGACGAGGTGCTCGGGCAAAACCCGCGCCTGCTCAATTCAGACCGACATGGCAGGGAGTTCTTTGCTGCCCTGTGGCGCAGCCTGATCGAGCAGGGCGACTGGTCTGGTGAAATCTGGAACCGGCGCAAAAACGGTGAAGTGTTTGCCGCGATGCAAGCCATCAGCGCGGTGCGCGATGCCCAGGGCAGCTTGCAGCAATACATATCCCTGTTCTCCGATATCACCGAGCGCAAGGCACATGAAGGCCAGTTGGAACACATTGCCCATTTTGATGCGCTCACCAACCTGCCCAACCGGGTGCTGCTGGCGGACCGCCTGCAGCAGGCGATGGCGCAGGCACAACGGCGCGGCCAGCAGTTGGCGGTGGCCTACCTTGACCTTGATGGCTTCAAGGCCATCAACGACCACCACGGCCATCAGGCCGGCGACTTGGTGCTGATTGCGCTGGCACAGCAGATGAACGAGGCGCTGCGCCAGGGTGACACACTGGCCCGCCTGGGTGGCGACGAGTTTGTGGCGGTGCTGATTGACCTGGAAGATGCATCCGCCAGCGCACCGCTGCTCAACCGGCTGCTGGCGGCGGCGGCGCAGCCGGTGCCGGTGGGCGACTTGAGCCTGCAGGTCTCGGCCAGTCTGGGGGTCACCTTTTATCCGCAGGCGCAGGACATCGATGCCGATCAATTGTTGCGCCAGGCCGATCAGTCGATGTACCAGGCCAAAGTGGCGGGCAAGAACCGCTACCAGATTTTTGATGCGGCGCAAGCCAGCAGCCTGCGCACTCATCACGAAAGCTTGGAACGTATCCGGCTGGCGCTGGAACGAGGCGAATTTGTGCTGCACTACCAGCCCAAGGTCAACATGCACAGCGGCCGGGTGGTGGGTGCCGAGGCGCTGATCCGCTGGCAGCATCCCGACAAGGGGCTGCTGGCACCGGCCGCATTCCTGCCGATGATCGAAGACCATCCGCTGGCGGTTGCTGTGGGCGAGTGGGTGATTGACAGCGCCTTGACACAAATCGACCGCTGGCACGCCGCTGGTCTGGAACTGGCTGTCAGCGTCAACATCGGCGCGCGCCAATTGCAGCAGGGCGATTTTGTGGCGCGCCTGCAAGCCATTCTGGCAGCACACCCGCAAGTCAAGCCGGGCTGCCTGGATCTTGAAGTGCTGGAAACCAGTGCGCTGGCCGACATGGCGCAGGTGATTGAGGACTGCGCCCTGATTGGCGTGAAGTTTGCGCTTGACGACTTTGGCACCGGCTACTCATCACTGACCTACCTCAAGCGTCTGCGCGTGGCGCTGCTCAAGATCGACCAGAGTTTTGTGCGCGACATGCTCGACGACGCCGATGACCTGGCCATTTTGCAAGGCATCATCGGTCTGGCGGCGGCCTTCAAGCGCGAGGTGATTGCCGAAGGGGTCGAGACCGTGGCACACGGCAGCTTGCTGCTGCAACTGGGCTGTGAACTGGCGCAAGGCTACGGCATCGCCCGGCCCATGCCAGCCGACCAGTTGCCCGCCTGGGTAGCCACCTGGCAGCCCGATGCGGCCTGGATTGGGGTCGATGGCTGACCGAATTATCATTCGCGCACCAACATTGAGCTTGTGAGGTGTTTCATGTCTGATTCAGAGGAGCAACAACAAACTGCCGCCGGGCTGGCCTTGGGTGGCGTGCAGTTTTTCTTTACGCTGGGCTGGACGGTGTATGTGATCTATCTGCCCGAGCTGCTCAAATCGGCAGGACTGGCGGCCTCGTGGTTACCGGTATTGCTGATGGCTGACCAGTTGATTTTTGCGGTGATGGACATTGCCTTTGGCGTTGTGGCCGATCGCCTGACCGAGGGCTATCGCAAGCTGGCACGGCTGCTTTTGTTGCTGACCACGGTTTCTGCTGCGGCTTTTTTGCTGCTGCCGATGCTGGGCGGTGTGGCACCTGCCTGGCTCATCAGCGTGCTGTTGATTTGGGTGTTCAGTGCGTCGGTGGTCCGCGCGCCGACGCTGGTGCTGCTGGCCAAACGTGCCAAGGCGGCGCAGCAGAGTCGTCTGGTCTTCTGGTACACCGCCGGCATGGCGCTGGCCTCAGCCTTGTCACCTTTTGTCGGCATGCTGCTTAAAGGCGTTGATTCGCGGCTGCCGTTTGCCATTTCTGCCTTGACCTTGCTGGCGGCCGTTGTCGTCTTGCGGCACTTTGTGGATCGCCCGGCACCGGCACCAGAAGTGCCACAAGCACAGCCGATCGCCTTTATCGCGTATCTGCCTCTGCTGCTTATTCTGGCTTTGGCTTCAGGCGGCTTTCAGTTGCATGCATTTTTGAATGCTGCGCCGCACTATCTGGCTTATACGGCAAAAGAAAGCTTGCCGTGGCTGTTGCCGCTGTTGTGGGTCGGGTTTTTCCTGGCGCTGCCTGGCGTGGGTGTCATCATCAAACGCTTTGGTGCGCTGGCGGTGGCGGCTGGCGGCATCCTGCTCACCGCAGGCTGCAGTTACGCATCGGCTTTGGCCGGCAGTCTTGACATGCTGATTGGTATCGAGTTGCTGGCGGGGGCTGGTTGGGCCGCAGCATTTGCCGGCTTGATGGAACAAGCCTCGGCATGGGGCACACGCGGCGCCGAGGGCTTGTTTATGGGCAGTTTTTTCTCGGTGCTGGCAGTCGCCAGCTTTGCACGGATTGGTTTTGTCAGCCAGTTGCTGCCGCACAGTCCGGCGCTGCAAAACATGCAGTTTTTGCTGCCGGGGGCGTGCTTGCTGCTGGCTGGCCTGATCGCAATGGTCTATTTGTTCAAGCGAACATCGGGCTGATTCGGTATCTGCCAGCAGCTCGCGCATCAGGATCAGCCGGGGCGTGATCATCGCCAGGTACGAGGCAGTCCCGTCGCTTCAGGTGTCGGAATAGGCAAACTGCTCGATGTCAGTGGGCTTTTGCTCCACTTCCAATGCACCTGAGCCGCCGCCAATGGCAGGCAACGTGACCTTGGTGCGGTAGTCGGCCGGTTGACCCAGGCTTGCCCTTCGACAAGCTCAGGGCGAACGGTGGTGGCGGCATCACCCAGCATCGGCTGCGGGCTGTCAATCAGGCTCGCCTGACCCGGCGCAAACACTTCGCGCTGGGCAGTGCGCGCCTGCGAAGCAATCCAGTCCTGCACCGCGCTGTCTTTGGCGGGCAGCACCACCTCGCGGGTTTGCAGGGTGTCGCGCTGGCTGCGTGGCGAGGCGATTCCTGGGCAAGACAAGCTGCTGGTGCTGGCAGGGATTTTGAAAATCGAACCCCAAGTGTTGCGTTTTGGCGAGCAGGTGCGCAATTCCATCCAGCAACAAAAACAGCGCTGGGACGAAGGCGTGGGCTACCTCGAACGCGAAACCTTCGATGCTTTTTTGCAGTTGCCAGCGCCCCAGCGCAAGCTCATCCGCGAAGTCATCCTGACCTTCGCCAAGGTACATTCAGACGCTGACCGGCTCAATCCGCCGGTCATCTGACCGCGCCGTGGGTACTCGCAAGTTAATGCAAAATAGATAGCTGCTTACGCTTATCCAGCAAGGGCTAGAGGCTATTTTGATGCTTGAATTGAGCATCGGATGCGGTACTTTTTTTCCTGTCCGATGGACCGAATCTGCGCAAGTGCTTGCAGTCCCGGAATCTGGCGGGCCGTGTTGCTTTACCCCAGGACTGAAAAACCATAGGTCAGAATAACTGTCAGACCAACTGCATCTCTGGCTGCTGTGGCTAAAGTTTTTCATCGCAGTGTCACAACGGCAGCCTACAGTTGACACATCGTTGATAACTTTTTGGGTGATGCACTGTGTTAATGCTGAAGCTACTTGAACCATTTGTCCGTCTGGTTGGACACCTGACCTTCCGAAACAAGCTGCGCGCTACCGCAGCCGTGTTCGGCATCCCCTTGCTGATCATCGCCGGCATTCTGTTTGGCCAATTGAACGCACGGGTCTCTGAACTTGAGAACGAGCGATCGGCGCTGGCCCTACAGCCTGCCCTGCATGCGCTGGTCGCCAGACTCTACGCACACATTGCCGCCAGTGCTGCCGTGGCTGAGGGCGCGGATCAGTTGACGGCAACCCTCAAAGACACGAAGCAAGCAACCCTGGCTGCGCTCAAGAGTCTGGCATCGGCCTCTGATGAAAAAACCCCATGGCCTGCGCTCAAAGGTGAGCAAAAGCCGCTGCTGGGGAACTGGACTGAGCTGGCGCAAAAGCTCGACACGACCGATGTTGATGCACTGATGCGCCTGCAAGCCACCCTTCGCACCGAGATTGACCGATTCAATGACATGGCTGGCTTGCAAATCGATGGCAATGCCTCAAGCAGCCGCGCTATTGATGTCATCACCACCGATATCGCGGGCTTGATTGAAACCACCGGCGAGGCCGCGCGTCTGGGCAGTGTGGTGCTGATCAAAAAGAGCGCTCGTGGCAAGACCAGAAACGAGCTGACCTTGCACCGGGGCAACTTCAACACGCTGGTGCAGTGGAGCTTGGCCAATCTTGAAAAAGTTGGCCGCGATCATCCAGAACTGGCACTCAGTCTGGCTGATGCCGGCAGTCGCCTGAACACGGCTTACGGGAGCATTCAGGAAGCCGTGACAATCAAAATGCTCGACACCACCGACTTTGACATGACACCCGAGGCCTACCTTGGGCTGACCGGGCGGGCGTTCAATGAAACCCTGGATATTGGCCAACTGCTTGTCAACAACACCGACACCCTGCTGGCGGCACGCCTGGGCCTGCTGAAAACCCAGCGAAACGTGGTGCTGGTGGTCATGCTGCTGATGCTGGCAGGCGTCATTACCGGCTTTGTTGCGGCTTACATCTCAATCATGCGGGCGCTTGGCGGCCTGTCGGATGCGGTCAACACCATGTCTGGCGGCGACCTCAGTGCCCGCGTCTCGATTACCACCCGCGACGAGATTGGTGCCGTGGGAAACCAGTTCAACAGCATGGCGCAAAGCCTGATGCAGCGCACTGCCGAACTGCGCGAGAAGACCAACAATATTCACAACATGCTGCAAAATCTGCCGCAGGGGATACTGACAATCGTCGGTGACGGCAAGGTACACCCGGAGTATTCCGCTTTTCTTGAAACCATCTACGAGCAAGATGACATAGCGCATCAATCGGCCATTGGCTTTATTTTGGGAAGCTCGGGCATCGGAGCCGATACGCTGTCGCAGATCGATGCGGCCATTGCTGCCAGTCTCGGCGAGGATCGGATGAATTTCGACTTCAATGCCCATTTGCTGGTCAATGAATGCAGCCAGACAATGCCCGACGGACGCATCAAGTGCCTCGACATCAGTTGGTCTCCGATTTGCGACGACAACGATGTCGTGGAAAAAATCATGGTCTGCGTGCGCGACATTACCCATATTCGCGAGTTGGAGCAAGAGGCAGAGGGCCAGCGGCGCGAATTGGCGCTGATTGGGCAAATCCTCAAAGTCAACCAGGAGAAGTTTCAGGAGTTCATCGAGAGCGCCCACCACTTTATCGCCGAGAACCATGCACTGTTGACCGCTGCGACAGACAAAAACCCGGAACTGGTGACCCAACTGTTCCGCAATATGCACACCATCAAGGGCAACGCCCGCACCTACGGGCTGCTGCACCTGACCAACCATGTGCATGAAGCCGAACAGGCCTACGACGAGTTGCGCAAAAATCCCGACCAAGTCTTTGACAAGTCGATGTTGCTCGCGCAGTTAGGCGGTGTAGAAAGTTCCATCAACGAATATGCCCACATCAACGAATCCAAGCTTGGCAGAAAAGGCCCCGGCAGACGTGGCAATGCTGAAAAATATGCCATGGTCGAACGCGCCCATCTGGCTCGCATGCATGCCGAACTCAGCTCAATTGACCTGCTGAGCGCCTCGCACGAGCGGGTAGCCGCCCTTTTGATGCAGCACAAACTCGATCTTGAACTGATTGGAACGGAATTGATCGCCAACATGCTTGATGGCGTGATTGATTCAATGTCCTCCCTGGCGCGGGAACTTGGCAAGGAGCCGCCCAAGCTGGTGATGACAGACCATGGGATCCAGGTGCGCAACCAGATCAGCGACCTGCTGCAAAACACGTTCATGCATCTTTACCGCAACGCCATGGATCACGGCATTGAAACGCCAAAGGAACGTATAGAAAAAGGCAAATCCGCCAGCGGAACGATACAACTGGAGTTGTCGGTGGCCAGCGACTCGCTTGTGCTGCGCCTGACCGATGATGGCCGGGGTCTGGCTCTGGGAAAAATTCGCGCCAAGGCGATCGACAAAGGGCTGATCGATCCAGCCTGTCCACCCGGCGACGAGGAAATTGCCAAACTGATCTTCGCCGCTGGCTTTTCGACCTCTGCTGCGGTGACCGAAGTTTCCGGTCGCGGTGTCGGCATGGATGCGGTTCAGAGCTTCGTCAAGCGCGAGGGTGGCCAGATTGTGTTGTGCCTGACCGATGAATGCGACGGTGCAGATTTTCGCGCCTTTGAAACCGTCATCACCCTGCCGGGCAAGTATGCGGTGGAAACCAGCAAGCTTCGCAAAACCATGACCCACGCCGGCTTTTCACCCAAGGTGATTGAGGCGGCGGCTGGCGAGCGTCTCCTGTCGGCAGTGAAAGGCTTTTTGACGCCAACACCACTCGCCCAAACCTGAAGGATCAGGGCTGGCCGGTGTTGTGTCAAATATCAAGCACCGACAAGCTTCTTGAAGGTGGCCAATACGGCATCACCCTTGAACGGCTTGACGATCCAGCCCTTGATGCCAGCCGCCTTGCCCCGCTCTTTCATGGCGGGGGAGTTCTCGGTGGTCAGCATGATGATGTTGACCGTCTGGTTATGCAATTCGCTGCGCACCTTTTCTGCCATCGTCAGTCCGTCCATATTGGGCATGTTGACATCGCAGACCACCAGCTTGATGGAGGGATCAGACTTGAGTTTTACCAGGCCGTCACGCCCGTCAACCGCCAAAGCCACGGTCAAGCCGCTTTTGGTCAAAAAATCGCCTACTTCGTTGCGCACCGTGCTCGAATCATCCACCACAAGTATTTGTGCCATGCTTTACTCCAAAATTAAAACAAATCCAGTTCACCCGCGCTGACCAAGTCTTCAACCGATGTCGTCTCGTTCTCGGCAAAATCATCGGGATTCCAGTTCAGATTGAAAACAAACTTCTGATTGATGACCAGTGAACGTGCCTGGCTTGGCAATTTGTCCGTCAAGGTGTAGCGGAAACACAGTTGCGGGTTGTCCGAGCCAAAAGAGATGTACCGATGCAAGTGATTGATGATGATCGGAACCTGCGACAAATTCCGGTCGGCAGTGATGGCCCCCGAATAGCGGTTTTTGAAGGCACCCCAAATCAGGTTGGTGATTTCACCCAGCACGCTGTTGAGGCTGCGGAAATCGTCAGCCTTGTCCGCGCTGATATGGGTGCGGTCAAACTTGACCAGTTCCAGCAGTGACTGCTCTTCCGACTGCAACATCATGTAGCCACGACACCAGTTGTTTTCTATCGGAATCAGGGTGAATAGTTCGCCAAAAATCAGCTTGTCACGCACGATATAGGGCGTTTCAACTTCGGCTGTCATGTCGATAAACTGACTCTCCAGGGCGCTGATTGTCAACTCCGCAATACCGCGCACCAAAACATTGGGATAGACAAAGCTGAAGATCGATTCGTCAAGCGCCACTCTGAGACGGGCCATATTGTTGATGGTGAAGCCGGATGCAAATACGCGTTGATCCTGTGGCGACAAATCATCAAGGTGCTCGCGACTCTCCCGCCGTAAAAACAGCGGCAATTCCGGGCGAACTGCGTGAATCGCATGACCCAGCCTGATGCCGGCACCCGCCTCGGCACCAAAACTCTCGGACAGCAAGATGCCACCCAAATCCACCTTGGACTTCAACACACTCATCACATTGTCGGCCTGCACTTTCAGGGGAATCAGGCTGTTGTCGTCGCAAAAAGTCTTGATTCGGGCGTGGCAACTCGGGTCATCGTCGAGCACCAGAAATTTGCTCACAACTTTGATTTCATCATTCATGGGTGGGGTTCTCCGGATGGTTGGGTGCCTGTCAAAACATTTCCAGCTCGCCGCCGCCGACTTCGGCTGCGGTCTTGTCAACGACAAAATCCAGCTTGTCGTAGCTATTCACACACAGCGTGACATGGAACTGCGCAGTGGCGTTAACGTTCACCTTGAAATGGCGTTTGTGACCAGGATTGAGCAAATGCAGATGTGCAGCACATTGCCGATCAATGATGTTGGGGGTTGACATGCCAATATGCGGAAAATCGCGAGACAGGTCTCGGCTCAAGGAGCCACAAAACATGTTGGTGCGCTCGCAAATGGCATCCATAAACACCTGTTGATTCATATCCTGCAAGCTGGTTTTGCTTAACTTGGCCAGGTGCTGCCGGGTTGCATCGTCGGCTGAAAAATGAATCAATACCATCAACCGAAACAGGTAGGACGATATCGTCAGAACAGCCAGATGCGGCTCGTGTGAGCCGGTCAAATCATGCTGGATATGGATGTCACAACTGTCGCTGTCCTGGTCTGTCAGGCAGCTCTTGATGCCTTGCCGCAGCAAGTGATCAAAGCTTTCACAGGCGTTGTTGGTGATCATGGTGATGGTTCAGCACTCAGTCGCTCCCTGATTTTTTTGAAGATCTGTTCGAGGCCGACCAAAGAGCCAATGATCATCTTGCCGCCGGCCTGCAGATCCTGAAACGTGTTCACCGTGATCAAATCATTTTGGTACAGGTTTTTGCGGTAGTCTGCCGACAGCTTCTCGGCCCGCCCGGCCAGTGTCCTCATCTCATCGGCCACCACCGAAAAGCCGCGACCCTGCTCGCCGGCACGTGCGGCTTCGATCGACGCATTGAGCGTCACAATCACCATTTGCCGCACGATGGCGCTGAAATCATCGTTCTTGCCATGCATTTCACGGTTGTGAATGATCAAGTTGTTCATATCGTCGTGCCAGCGCTCAAACGTCTTGACCAAGCCCAGCAAGTCGCTGACACCGCTGCCAAAAGCCTCACATTCAACCAAGGCCTGACCGTTGACTTCTGAAAAATTGGTTTGAATTTGTGACAGCAATTCTTTGTGTTCATCCAGCGTTGTGGACAACTCGCTGGCGCTGGAGAGAGCCTCCTGTTCACGCCATTGAAGTTGATCGGTTTGAAGCTGTAATTGCGCCAGCGCTTCTTGCAGTTGATGCTGTACTGCTTGCAATTCTTTCAGCGGTGTCATGGCGACCATGCCTTGCCTGAGCTGCCGACAACGCCAGGCCATAACAGCACCACCCAGCAAGGTACCCAGCAACAATAACGCTAGTGATTCGATCATGACACGCGGCAGAGTTGAGCCAAACCGGCGATCCAGTCCAGCGTCACAAAAGCTAAAACCATGTGCAACACAGCAGGTTGACGACTCTTCATGACAAAAAATGCTTTCAACGAAAATTTGACTCTTGAAACCTCCAGCCATCCGTTGAATGGCTCAAACGGTGCTTGACTGAGCCTCGATCATGGCAAGCAAGTGTGTCGGCTTGATGACATCCGGCCATGATGATCCGGTCAGGTCGAAGCCACGACAGGTCAGTTGACTGCCCAAACCGGGCTGAACGCCGACAGTTAAATGCAAAGCAAAATGTCGGTTTTACCTGCGCCTTCCTCGCCACGCCCTGCACCCGCCGTCTGACCGGCAGCACGGTGTATGCAGATGGCGGGGTAAACATCATGATTACCCATCAACACCACTGACACCATGAATGATTACACCCGACTCGATGCCTGGATTAATGCCCACTTTGACGAACAAGTGGCGTTTTTGCAGCAACTCATCCGCGTGCCGACCGACACGCCGCCGGGCAACAACGCGCCGCATGCCGAGCGCACCGCCGAACTGCTGGGCGCCATGGGGCTGCCCGCAGCAAAGCACCCGGTGCCCGCCGCCGAAGTCCACGCCGCCGGGCTGCAAAGCATCACCAACCTGATCGTGCGCCGCCGCTACGGACCCGGCGGCAAAACCATTGCGCTCAACGCCCACGGCGACGTGGTGCCGCCCGGCGATGGCTGGACCCATGACCCTTACGGTGGCGAGATTGCGGACGGCAAGATATATGGCCGCGCCAGTGCCGTCAGCAAATGCGACTTTTCCACTTACGCCTTTGCCATTCGCGCGCTGGAGGCGGTTGCAAAGCCCGAACAAGGGCAGATTGACCTGTTGCTGACTTACGATGAAGAATTTGGCGGCGAGGTCGGCCCGGGCTGGCTGCTCAAACACCAGCTCACCGCGCCTGATTTGATGATTGCCGCCGGTTTCAGCTACCAGGTGATTACTGCCCACAATGGCTGCCTGCAACTCGAAGTCACCGTGCATGGCCAGATGGCCCATGCCGCCATTCCTGAGTCGGGGGTCGATGCGCTGCAGGCGGCAGTGAAAATTCTCAATGCGCTCTATGCGCAAAACACGCGCTACCAGGCCATCACCTCGCAGGTTCAGGGCATCAGCCACCCTTACCTGAACGTCGGGCTGATTGAGGGCGGCACCAACACCAATGTGATCCCCGGGCGCGTCAGCTTCAAGCTTGACCGGCGCATGATCCCCGAGGAAAACGCGGCCGAAGTCGAGGCCAGCCTGCGCGAGCTCATCAACCGGACTGCAGCCGGCTTGCCCGGCATCCGCGTCGATATCCGGCGCATGCTGCTGGCGCACAGCATGCAGCCGCTGCCTGGCAACCAGCCGCTGGTCGATGCCATTCAACAGCATGGCAAGGCCGTGTTTGGCGAAGACATTCCGGCTCTGGGCACGCCGCTTTATACCGATGTGCGGCTGTTTTGCGAGGTCGGCATCCCTGGCGTGATCTACGGCGCCGGGCCGCGCAGCGTGCTCGAATCACATGCCAAACGCGCCGACGAACGGCTCGACCTGGCCGATTTGCGCCGCGCCACCCAGGTGGTGGCACGCAGCTTGCGTGATCTTTTGCGGCAAGGCTGACCTGATCCCAAATTGCGGCTGTCTTACAGGAGTAAAGTAGCGCCCGTCAAATCAACACTGGAGAAATTTTGAGTACCCCACTTTCCCCCTCTGAGCAAGCCCTGCGCGATGCAACCGCCGAGTACCACCGCACCCCAACCCGTGGCAAGATATCCGTCAACGCCACCAAGCCGCTGAACAACCAGCGCGATCTGTCGCTGGCCTACTCGCCCGGTGTCGCCTACCCCTGCCTGGAGATTCAGGCCAACCCGGCGATGGCGCACGAGTACACCAGCCGGGGCAACCTGGTCGGCGTCATCACCAACGGCACGGCAGTGCTGGGGCTGGGCGACATTGGCCCGCTGGCCGGCAAGCCGGTGATGGAGGGCAAGGGCTGCCTGTTCAAGAAATTCGCCGATATCGACGTGTTTGACATTGAACTGGCCGAGCGCGACCCGGACAAGCTGATCGAAATCATTGCCGCCATGGAGCCCACCCTGGGCGGCATCAACCTCGAAGACATCAAGGCCCCCGAGTGCTTCTACATCGAGCAAAAGCTCAGCGAGCGCATGGGCATCCCGGTGTTTCACGACGACCAGCATGGCACCGCCATCATCTCCAGCGCCGCGCTGATCAATGGCCTGGAACTGGTCGGCAAGGCGATTGGCGATGTGCGCGTGGCGGTGTCGGGTGCCGGTGCTGCGGCAATAGCCTGCCTGAATGTCATGGTCGGCTTGGGCGTGCAGGTCAAAAATGTGTTTGTCTGCGACTCCAAAGGGATCGTTTACCAGGGCCGCCCCGGTGGCTACGACGAGTCAAAAGCCCGCTTTGCCCAGGACACCGCGCTGCGCACGCTGGCCGATGCCTGCAACGGTGCCGATGTGTTCCTGGGCTGCTCGGCCGCCGGTGTGCTGACGCAAGACATGGTCAAGAGCATGGCTTCGCAGCCGATCATCCTGGCGCTGGCCAACCCGGAGCCTGAAATTCGCCCGGAACTGGCCAAGGCGGTGCGGCCCGACTGCATCATTGCCACCGGTCGCTCGGACTACCCGAACCAGGTCAACAATGTGCTGTGCTTTCCCTACATCTTTCGTGGTGCCCTCGATTGCGGCGCCACCAAGATCACCGAAGAGATGAAACTCGCCTGCGTATATGAAATTGCCGCGCTGGCCAAGGCCGACATCAGCGAAGAAGTGGCCAATGCCTACGCCGGCCAGGAACTGGCTTTTGGCGTCGATTTCATCATCCCGAAACCGTTTGACTCGCGCCTGATCCTGCGCATTGCACCCGCCGTCGCGGCGGCGGCCGAACGCTCTGGCGTGGCGGCGCGCCCGATCAAGGACCTGGAGGCCTATCGCCGCACCCTGCTGCGCTTTGTTTATTCCACCGGCATGCTGATGGAGCCGGTGTTCAATGCCGCGCGCAAGGCACCCCTGACTTCCAAGCGCGTTGCTTATGCCGAAGGTGAAGACGAGCGGGTGCTGCGGGCGGTGCAAATTGTGGTCGAAGGCGGCATGGCGCGCCCGATCCTGATTGGCCGTCCGGCCGTCATCGAAGCACGCATTGCCAAGGCCGGCCTGAACCTGCAACTGGGCCGCGACTTTGACTGCTGCAACCCCGAAGAAGACCCGCGTTTTCGCCAATACTGGGAAACCTACCACCATATCATGGGCCGCCAGGGTGTCACTCCGCAGGCCGCCAAGGCGGCGGTGCGCCGCAGTACCACCATCATTGCCGCGCTGATGGTCAAACTCGGCCACGCCGATGCCATGCTGTGCGGCATGCATGGCCGCTTTGACGCACACATGAACCATGTGCGCAACGTGATTGGTTTGCGCCCCGGCGTCTCGGTGCTGGCCACGCTCAACGCGCTGATGCTGGAACATCACTCGCTGTTTGTCGCCGATACCTACATCAACGAAGACCCGACGGCCGAGCAACTCGCCATCATTGCCCGCATGGCGGCAGACGAAGTGCGCCGCTTTGGCCTGAAACCCAAGGTGGCGTTTTTGTCGCACTCCAATTTTGGTTCATCGGATCGCCCGTCGGCGCGCAAGGTGCGGCTGGCGCGTGACCTGTTCAAGCTGGCCTGCCCCGGTGTCGAGTGCGAAGGTGAAATACGCGGCGACGCCGCGCTGTCCGAGGACATCCGGCACAAGAGCCTGCTGGAATCGACCCTGAGCGGCTCGGCCAATATCCTGATCTGCCCGAACCTGGACTCGGCCAACATCTTGTTCAATGTGCTCAAGATGACCGTCAGCCAGGGGGTCACCGTTGGTCCTATCTTGCTGGGTGCGGCGGCCACCGCCCATGTACTGTCGCTGTCTTCCGATTCGCATCGGGTGGTGAACATGACGGCGCTGGCGGTAGCCGATGTCAACGCGGTGCGCGAGAGCTCAGCCGCCCGGGGTCCGGCTGGCGTGGCCTAGCCGAGGCGAAGCGGCCTGGCGCTGGCGGACAACATCCCCGGCGCCCCCGGTTGCGCGATGAATTGCGCATCGCCGAGCTTGAAATTGGCAGAATTTCCGGCATCTCCCGCAAATAAACGCTGGCACCGGCAAGCTGAGCTTTTTTATCGCGGGTTGCATTGCCTGCGGCTGCCGCATGACTTCGCCGCCTAAACTCAAAAGATGACCTGGCACGCCCAACTCAACATGGATTACCGCACCCTGCAGCAGCGCACGGTGGTGCGGCACAGCCACAAGGGGCCACTGCGGCTGCTGCAGAGCCTGTACCCCGAGGGCGACGCGATCTGCCATAACGTGCTGGTGCATCCCCCGGGCGGGCTGGTTGGTGGTGACACGCTCGCCATCGACATCAGCGCCAGCGGGTCTGCACATGGCCTGGTGACCACCCCCGGTGCGACACGCTTTTACCGGTGTGCCGCAGAGCCTGCCATCCAGCGCAGCCACATCAGCCTGGCAGACCAGGCCCGGCTGGAGTGGCTGCCGCTGGAGGCGATTGCCTATAACCAGTGCCAGGCGGAAAACCACCTGATTCTGAAGCTGTCCCGGCAAGCCGAGTTGATCGGCTGGGACATCACGGCGTTTGGGCTGCCTGCTGCGTCGCTACCTTTTGAACAGGGCAGTTTCTTGCAGCATATTGAAGTGCCCGGTGTCTGGCTGGAGCGCGGTCGCCTGGATGCCGCCGACACCCGGCTGATGGACGGCCCGACCGGGCTGGCCGGCCAGCGCTGCATGGCATCGCTGTTTTTTGTCTCGGGTGCTGCACTCGACAGAAACCGGCGCGAAGCCGGATTGGCGTTGGCACGCGACATTGTCGCCAACCACGCCCTGGATGCAACCGCCGGCGTCACCTGCCCCAACAGCCAGGTGATGGTGTTGCGCGTGCTGTCACCGCTGGTCGAGCCTGCCGTCCATCTGTTGCGGCAAGTGTGGCTAGGCTGGCGCGCCCATTTCTGGCAACTGCCAGCAGTCAGCCCGCGGATTTGGTCAACTTGAAAACTGACTTGAAGGCTTTTTTCACCAAGTTGACGATCTGGAATCGGTTTGCATCCGGTTGTTGGCAACGACAGGCAATCGCCCCAGCTTGGCTGTTTGCGCTGCTGTTGCTTTGAGTTAATCAGGCGGCATTGCCTGGTTTGCAAGCTTTCATAGCCTGTATGGTTTTTTTTATGCGGAATTGACGCGCGTGCGCCTGCTATCGCGTTTCAGTCGAATCTCAACGGTTCTGCCAACAGCGCTGGCCGCTTTGATCAAGGTATCGAGCTGGATAGACAAGTTGCTCGGGTCAAGCACCCGATCAAGTTGGGAGCGACTGGTGGCCATGCGCTGAGCCATAGCAACCTTGCTGAGCTTGCAGCTTTGCATGGCTTCATCCAATTGCTCGGCCAACGCCCGTTTAAGAGCGCGTGCCTGAACCTCTTCAAAGATGCCATCCTCTTTAAGAAAGTCATCAAAACTGCTCCCGGTATGTGGGTTCACTTTAGTCTGTTTGGCCATTTTTCCACTCCTTCAGGCGCTTGCCTGCCAATTCAATATCGCTGGGGTTTGTCTGCCGGGTCTTCTTGATGAAAGCGTGCAACAAGATCATTTCAGCGCCTTCAACAGCGAACAATATCCGCGCAATCCGGTTGCCAATCTTGCTGCGCAGTGCTTCACCCTCCTGGCGGTCTCAGGCTGGTCTGCGCAGTATGCCCAAACGCCACCACAAGCTGTTTAGCCGCATTGCCAGCTTCTGAGCGCTTTACGCCGTTGCCTGCCGGGAGGTGCGCAACATGCCCCGCGAACTCAACTTGTGAACAAGTGATTACAATTATTGCGTGTTCAGAATCAAACAACTGCCCGAATTCACCGAGTGGCTTGACAGCATCCAGGACGGACTGACCGTCATGCGCTTGCGCAAACGTTTGCGCAAGGTGACGCTTGGAAACCTGGGTGATGTCAAACCGGTGGCTGATGGCGTGTGGGAGATGCGTGAGTTCTTCGGCCCCGGCTGGCGCATGTACTATGTGCAGCAGAGTGAGGTGTTGATCGTGATGCTCGGTGGTGGCGAAAAGTCCACTCAACAGGCCGATATCGCTGCGGCTGTTGCACTGTCTAAAACCCTTTGAAAGAGTACTGCCATGACAAAGAAAATCAATGTCGCCGACCTGCCCGAGTTCGACATGGTCGAACACCTCAAAACCGATCAAGATATTGCCAACTACCTGACCGTGGTACTCGAAGACAACGACCCGGCCTTGCTGACAGCCGCGCTTGGCGACATTGCCCGCGCCCGCGGCATGTCTGACATCGCCCGCGCTTCTGGCCTGACGCGTGAAGCCCTTTACAAGGCCTTGCGCCCCAACTCGCAGCCCCGCTTTGACACGATTGCCCGCGTCTGTGCAGCGCTTGGGCTGAAACTTGTCGCGCAGGTGGCACCGGTGTCAACTTGCCGGGTTGAATCAGCACATTGATGCAAGCGCGCAGCGCCCCGAAGGCAGCAGCACCGTTCAATTAGACCTACTCAAACCTGCCTAAACAGGTTCAAAGCTAATTTTCTGCTTCACTGACCACACTCGGGGCAGACCCACGCACGCACGCCCAGCGGCAGTATCTCAAGCTTGTAGCCACAATCAGAACAAGTCATCTGCTTTGGAGCATCACAAATGACTATACTATTTATAGCTGTCAGCGCACATCCAGTATGGGCTAGAGGCTGATTTCTTATATATCTCTTAATTCTGCATTGCGCGCCATTTGCGGCGTCATCTTCCTGCACCAGCCACTTATAAAAATTGCTCATCCTCAACCACGCAAGCTCTGCGCTGTGAACGATTGCCACCGGGGCTTCGTATGGTTTGATCTGGCCCTCAACCTGTTGGCGATGGTGTTTTCTGTCGGAATCGGTGCGGTGTTTGGGTGCGCCAATTTCAAGAATTTGGTTGTCGGCTATATGTGTGTTACCGAACCGACCCATCGTCACTCGAGCCTGCACACTCCGTTTGCTGCTGTGCCTGAGAATTCAGGCAGCAAATCACTCACTTATCAAGGAGATCCAAATGAACCAAACAGTTGAACAATTTTCTACAACTGCCAAGGAAAACCTGGTTGAGCTACAGGAGCTGACCACCAAAGGACATGCAGATGCCGAAAGACTGATGGAATTGAATTTGGAAACAACAAAAAATCTGATGTCGGAATTGTTCGAATATGCCAAGGCCATGTTGGCGTCCAAGGACCCTCAGTCAATGGCCGCCCTGCAAGCCGGGTTGGTCAAACCCGTGGGCGAGATAATTACTGCCTACACTCATGAACTCCAGAAAATCATGGCTGGTACCGGCACCGAATTCACCAAGGCTTCTCAAGCTAGCATCGTTGACATACAAAGAGGTATCACCTCCTCGATGGGGAACGCCATCAACAGTGCCCCATCTGGCGAGGGCTTTGTGCTTGATTCTTTCAATAAGGTCATGGAGGACAGTCAAAAAATGCTCGCAACAGTTTAAACCTCAACTGAGCAGGCTATCAACACCGTCAAGAAAATGACAAAAATTTCCTCACTAGCCAAACTGCGAGACAGTCATGAACGACGACATGGTTTTTTTGGTGGTCGATGACTTGGAGGGCATGCGCAGCATCCTGACCAACAGCCTGAACCGGATGGGCATGATGCATGTGCTAACGGCCAGCAACGGTGCCGATGCCTGGCGGCTGATCCAACGCCAGCAGGTTGACATGGTGATTTCGGACTGGAACATGCCGGTGATGACTGGCTTGGATCTATTGCGACATATTCGCGCCAGCGACATGTTTTACAAGCTGCCGGTGCTGATGCTGACGGCCGAGACCGAGCCTCAGCAGGTGCGGATGGCGATCGAGGCGGGCGTGTCGGGGTACATGGTCAAGCCCTTTCGGGTGGACGCGCTGGAAGCCAAAATTCGCAATACTCTGGACCACCCGCGCCTGCATAGGCTGATACCGGCGCGCCCGGTTCCGGTGCTGCCGCCTGTCATCAGCGACCGGGCAGTTCAGGGCATTGCCAGTGCGGACCGGGTAACCGACCCGGCTGCGCCGGACCGCAAGGCATTTTTGCTGATGGTCGATGACGAACCTTACAACCTCGATGTGCTGGTTGACGTGCTGGGTGAAGACTATCGGGTGACGGTGTTTGACAGTGGCAAAAATGCCCTGGAAAGCCTGGTGCCAGGCGCACTGCCTGACCTGATTTTGCTGGACCTGATGATGCCGGAGATGGACGGCTATGAAGTCTGCCGGCATCTCAAGGCGAATCCGGTGACGGCTGACATCCCGGTGATCTTTTTGTCGGCGATGACCGAATCGATCGACATGACGCGTGGTTTTGATGCCGGGGCGGTTGATTTTGTGAGCAAGCCGGCGCACCCGCGTGTGTTGCGCGCCCGCGTTGCCACCCACCTGAAACTGCGGCGATCGATTGCCGAGCTCGAATGCAGCCGCAGCGCCTTGTTTGAGCAAAACGCGGTACTGGCAAACAACCTGCGCTTGCGCGACGAGTTTGAGCGCATCGCCCAGCACGATCTGAAAAATCCAATTGCCGGCATCATCAACTTTGCCGCCTGCCTGCTGAGCGACCCCACCCTGGCCGCCGGGCACAAGAAGATCGCCGGCTTCATCGAGCAGTCGGCTTTGAGCGTGCTGAACATGGTCAATCTGTCGCTGGACCTGTACAAAATGGAACAGGGGCGCTTTGAGCTTCACCCCCGTGCCGTCGATTTGATGCAATTGCTGACCCGCATTGCCGACGAAATGGCCACCGAATTGGCCTCGCGCGAGGTACGGATCGAATTGTTGCAGCAGGGCGTGCCGACCCCGCCGACAGCAGCCGCCAGCATCCTGGGCGATGAATTTTTGTGCTATTCGCTGTTTAACAACCTGCTGAAAAATGCCATGGAAGCTGCCGCTGGCGGCACCACCATCCAGATCGACATGGACACGCAAGACGATCAGGTGAAGGTTCGCTTGACCAATGACGGCGTGGTGCCAGGCGAGCTGCGAGCCAGCTTTTTTGACAAATTTTCCACATCAGGCAAGCCAAAAGGCAGCGGACTGGGCACTTTTTCAGCCCGCCTGATCGCCCAGACACAAGGCGGCCACATCGACATGGAGACCTCCGATGCACGGCACAACACCAGCGTCACGGTGCGCTTGCCAGGCGCATGCAGAGCAGGGCAGGAGATATTGCCTGTTGTCAAACCAAAATGATGGTGTCGCTGTACAGCGCAACTTTAGTGTCGTGGGTGATCAGGCGCATGGGCTCAGACAGCGCTTGGGCCACCAACATCCGGTCAAAAGGGTCTTGGTGGTGCGCTGGCAAGTTTTCAACGGCGCTGGCGTGTGCCGCGTCAATAGGCAGGTTCCGGTAGCCAGATTGCTTGAAAAATCCAAGCGCCTGCTGGCTTGATACCGGCATATCGCCGCGACCCAGAGCGCGCTTGATCGCAATTTCCCAGACGCTGGCCGCACTTATCCAAACAAAATTGTCCGGCGAAGCAATCAACCCTCGGGCAAGCTGCGAGAGTTTGGGGTCGTCCGTAATCGCCCACAGTGCAATGTGCGTGTCGAGCAGCAAGTTCATGCCGATGTGCCGCCTTGGAATAAGCTCGCAACTTCGGCGTTGTGCGCATCGATGTTGTCAGGCACGACAAATTGCCCTTTGGCAATGCCAAGGCGGTTCTGTACCGGAAACGGGTTGATCGACACCAGCCGCGCGGCGGGGCGACCGTTGCGGGCAATCACAATTTCGCGCTCCATGCCCTGCTCAATCAGATCCACCAATCGCGAAAGGGTCGATTTGGCTTCCAGCATGTTGACAGTTTGCATACACCCTCCTTAAATTGGTTAGTCTAGTCTGGCTAAGTAGGGCTGTCAATGGGTTGGGTCTGACTCAAAGTGTTGTGTGGCATACCGCACAGACAGGCGCGGCTGTAGTGCCTAAAATTGCTGGGTTGATCGTCATGTGGCGATCCGTTTCAGCGACCAGCGTCGACCACCAGAGCACCCTATGCCGACAGCCACCATCAATCCGAGCGAAGTCACCCCCCAACCCCACCAGGAGAAGCGCAAGACGCCGCGGAAGAATGAACCGTGCCAGAATGCCATTCTGGATTCGATGACCTCGCAAATCGTCGTTCTGGACCGCGACGGTTGTGTTGTCTCTGCCAATGCCTCCTGGCGCAGCTTTGCCAAACAGGGCGACACCGATGCCTGGTATGGCGCCGGGTGCGGCGAGGCGAGGTTTGGGCGCAGTTTCTTCGAAGTTTGCCAATCCACCACCAGTGTTTCCAAAGAAATTGCTCTGGAAGTGGCCGATCGAGTCGGGCGGGTTCTCAAAGGCACCTTGCCGGTTTACACCTTCGAATACCCCTGCAATACGGCTACCCAGCAGCGCTGGTTCGGCGTGACAGTGACACCTCTTGAAGGCCCAGACGGTGGAGTCGTCATCTGCCAGACGGACATCACAGACAATAAACGGTCTGAACACAAGCTTGGCCAGAATGAGCGCATCTTGCGGTCCTTGATTGATGCTTTGCCAGACCTGATCTGGCTGAAAGACCCGCAAGGGGTCTATCTCTCCTGCAATACGCGCTTCGAGCGTTTTTTTGGTGCCTATGAAGCCCAAATCGTCGGCAAGACGGATTACGACTTTGTTGCCGGTGACGTAGCCGACGCGTTTCGCGAGCACGACCGGGCAGTGATGGAATCCGGCAACCCCGGCACCAATCTGGAATGGGTCAGCTTTGCCAATGATGGTCACAACGAGCTGCTGCAGACCCTCAAGACCCCCATCTTCAATGCGGACCACTCCTTGAAGGGGATTCTGGGCATCGGCCATGACGTGACCGAGATCACGGCCACGCACGACGAGCTACGCACCAATGCGCTGTTCCTCAATTCCTTGCTGGAAGCCTTACCCACGGCAGTTTTTTACAAGGATCTGGAAGGACGCTATATCGGAATCAACAGCGCCTTTGAGCGGCTGTTTGGCCGCCCCCGCGCCGACTTGCTTGGCAAATCCGTGTTTGATCTTGCATCTCCGCCATGGGCCGAGATTTACCACGCCAAAGACCTGGAGTTGTTTCAAAACCCCGGGGTTCAGATCTACGAGTCAAAAATGGAGGATGCCCAGGGCCGGGTTCATGACGTGGTTTTTCACAAAGCCACGTTCACCGAGGCCGCTGGCCATGTGGCCGGCCTGATTGGCGTGGTGCTGGATGTGACCGAGCGCAGGCAGTCGGAGGAAGCACTGGTGCAGGCCAGCACCTTGCAAAGTGCCATCTTCAACAGCGCCAATTTTTCCAGCATCGCTACCGACGCCAAGGGGGTTATCCAGATATTCAACGTCGGTGCCGAGCGCATGCTGGGCTACACCGCAGCCGAGGTATTGAACAAGGTGACACCGGCTGACATCTCCGACCCGCAGGAAGTGATTGCACGGGCCAAGACGCTCAGTGTCGAACTTGAAACGCCGATTGCTCCGGGCTTTGAGGCACTGGTATTCAAGGCCTCGCGCGGCATTGAGGACATTTACGAGCTGACCTACATCCGCAAGGACGGCAGCCGTTTTCCGGCCGTGGTGTCGGTGACGGCACTGCGCGATGCACAGGATGCCATCATTGGCTACCTGCTGATTGGCACCGACAACAGCGCCCGCAAGCTGGCCGAAGAAGCGCTGCTCAAAGCTGGTGCGTTGCAAAACGCGATTTTCAATAGCGCGAACTTCTCCAGCATCGCCACCGATGCCAACGGTGTCATCCAGATTTTTAATGTGGGTGCCGAACGGATGCTGGGCTATACCGCAGCCGAAGTGATGAACAAGGTCACGCCTGCTGACATCTCCGACCCGCAGGAAGTGATTGCACGGGCCAAGGCGCTCAGCGTGGAGCTTGACACGCTGATTGCGCCGGGATTGTGCGCCCGTGAAGGCGCTACGTTAGCACGGTGTAAGTCCGTGTCAGGGTAAGCCAAGGCCCTGTAGTCGAAGGTAACTGCGTCGCTGCGAGGCGGGGTGGAGAGCAACTGGAGACAAACTGGCA
>CAIQOO010000026.1 GCA_903873485.1 uncultured beta proteobacterium
CCCATATCTGTAGCAACCGGAGATCCTTATGACTATTCCTTACCGTCCATTGGCCTTGGGGCTGCTCGCGCTGGGTTTCATGGCGCTGGTGCTGAGTCGGGCCCAGGCTGGTGGCGGCCATTACTACGCCCCGGTGATTGAGCCGCTGGTCAAGCAAGAGTGTGGCACCTGCCACCTGCCTTTTGCCCCGTCGATGCTGCCGGCAAATTCCTGGAAGCGCCTGATGGGTGACCTGAAGAACCATTTTGGTGACGATGCCAGCATTGATGCCACCCTGACCAAAACGATTGGTGACTATCTGGTGGCCAATGCCGCCGATAGCGGTGGCCGGGTTTACGGCAGCAAGCTGCTGCGGGGGGTGTCGCTGACTGACGCTCCGCTGCGCATCACCGAGCTGCCCAAGTGGCGCAGCGCCCACGCCCGAGTGCCCGACTGGGAGTGGCAACACCAGGATGTCCGCACCAAGGCCAACTGCACCGCCTGCCATCTGAATGCCGAACTGGGTTACTACACCGAGTGAGGCACATCCTCTGTTTGGTCCCGCCAAAGTCTCGATTCCACCCAGGTTTAAAAAGGTTTACCGCATGAAATTCACCCCTGTTTTTGCCACCCTCACGCTTGCCAGTGTGTTGCAGACATCCGCCTTGGCCGGGGAAAGCCGCAACCGCCCGGCAAGTGACCGCCAGTGGCTGTCGATCGCCCAGGTGGCGGTCAAGCTCGAAGCCGCTGGCTACCGCCAAATCGAAAAAATCGAGCGGGAAAGCGGTGGTTACGAGGTTCGCGCCACTAATCAGAGCGGCGAGCGCATCAAACTCTACGTCAACCCGCAGACCGCCGAAGTCACCAACCAGCACGGCAAAAGCCGCCCGTCCGGCTTGGCCAATGACGGCAGTCGCCCACTGGCCGCCGACTGCAATCAGCGCCGCTGCCGCGACGACCTGCCCGCAAAAGCGGCAAGCGCATCGTCAGCGGTCAAGTAATTTCTGGAGTCCATCATCATGAAAACCATTCTTGCCAGCTTGCTGGCCCTTGTCACGCTGGCCTGGGGCTGGGATATTTTAAGCACCGCTGCCCCGGCCGGCATCCACCCGCTGTGGCTGCTGCGCTCTGAGCTGATGAATTGGAGCGGGCTGGCCGCTGTCGCCATGATGTCGCTGGCGATGTTGCTGGCAACGCGCCCGCTCTGGCTCGAAGCGCCGCTGGGCGGCATGGACCACATTTATCGCACCCATAAGTGGGCCGGCATTCTGGCCGGCTCGCTGGCACTGCTGCACTGGCTGGCCGAGATGTCCGGCGACATCATCAAGGCCACCATTGGCCGCGAAGGCCGCGTGCCCAAAGAGGTCTTCACCGGGTTTCTGGAGGTCCTGCGTGAGTTGGCCGGGGATATGGGTGAATGGGCGCTCTACGCCATGCTGGCGATGCTGCTGATCACCCTTTGGAAAAAATTTCCTTACCGGCCCTGGCGTTTTTTGCACCGCGCCATGCCGGTGCTCTACCTGATGCTGGCTTTTCATGCAGCGCTGCTGGCCCCGAGTGACTACTGGGCACAGCCGGTGGGGGTGCTGCTGGCACTGTTGTTGACGGCTGGGGTTTATGGCGCAGTTGAGTCGCTGCGCAACGGCATCGGCAAAGCCCGCGAGGTCTCGGGCACCCTGATTGCCGTGGAGCGTCTGGCCCACGATATCAGCAGCGTGGTGTGCCGACTGGATTTGGCCTGGCACGGCCACCGCCCCGGACAGTTTGCCTTTGTCACTTTTGATGACAAAGAGGGCGCGCACCCGTTCACGATTGCCAGCGCCGATCGGGGTGACCAGACCATCAGCTTTCAAATCAAGGGCTTGGGCGACTACACCCGGGGCCTGGCCGAGCGTCTGCAAGCCGGACAAAAAGTGCGGGTGCAGGGGCCTTACGGGCGCTTTGACCTCACCCGCTGCAACCCCAAAGCCAAACAGCTATGGATTGCTGGCGGCATTGGTGTCACCCCGTTTCTGGCCTGGCTGGAATCCTTGCAAGCCCGGCCCAGCTGGGTGCCGGCGGCCGACCTGCATTACTGCACCCGGGATCAAACCAGCGATGCCTTGGTGCCGCGCCTGCTGGCACTGTGTGCCGCACTGCCCGGCATCCGGCTGCACATTCATGATGCACAACAGGGCGCTATCTTGAAGGCGCAGACGCTCAAGGTGTGCAACAAAACCGAAATCTGGTACTGCGGCCCGACCGGTCTGGCCAATATGCTGCGCGCCGGTTTTAGATCAATGGGTTTTCGGCCAAACTTTCATCAAGAAGCATTCGAGATGCGGTAGGACAAGCTTGCAAAACGCCCAGCTTGCGTACACCGCAACCAGAAACCCCGCAACAGCCTTAGCCATAAAACCGAATCGCATTGCGACCGGCGTCCTTGGCCTGGTACATGGCGGCATCAGCCCACTTGAAAATATCTTCGGGTCTGGCTTGCTGGCCCAGGTAAAGCACCGCACCGATGCTCGCAGATGAATGATGCGTCACCGTCTCAGGTGTTTGGGTTAGCTGTTTCACCTTGAGCAGGTAGGGGGTTGACAGGCAGATGCGGATTTTCTCGGCGACCACAGCGGCCTGCGCCGTCGCTTCAGACCGGTCTGCGCTGAGGTCGCTTAGCAGCACCACAAACTCGTCACCGCCAAAGCGGGCCACAGTGTCGATCTCGCGCACACAGCCGGTCAAGCGATGGGCGGCTTCGATCAACAGCAAATCGCCCACCAGATGCCCGTGCGTGTCATTGAGCGGCTTGAAGTTGTCCAGATCAAGCACCATCAGCGCACAGTGGCCATCCTTGCGCTGGCTGGCTGCCATCGATTGGCCCAATCGGTCGCCCAGCAGGCGCCGGTTTGGCAGTTGCGTCAGCGGGTCATAAAA
>CAIQOO010000027.1 GCA_903873485.1 uncultured beta proteobacterium
ACGCCTGTATCGCGTTAGTCCGCATGGTGTTCGCACCATGTGGGCTGCCGTTCGTTTGCATGATATTGACTTCCCTGCCGCCTTCAATCTGGCGCAAACATTCGCGCAGTAGAGACAATTGTTGCGGAGGAATTTCATAAGCAGCGGAAGCAGACCGCCACCAGTGGCCGCTTCCAGGTAAGTCAGCTTCATGGTTTCCGAGACCGATCAGCCGCCGTTCGTGTCGGTCGCCTTGGTGCTCGATGCGGCCAGTGAGTTCGCTAACCGCCTTTCCCGTAAGGAGACCTTACGTCACCGCATTTCAGATGGTAGTCGGCAATATTAATCAACATTTCAATAAGTGTTGTATAATTGCTCAATGGATAAAAAATCTGCTACTTTAGTTTTCGAGTCTCTCGCATCAGGGGTCCGCCTGGATGTTTATCGGCTTCTGGTTAAAACTGGCCCGATTGGCATGGTCGCTGGAGAAATCGCCGCTACGCTGGAGATTCCCCCAACAAATATGTCCTTTCACCTTAAGGCACTTACTCATGCCCAGATGTTGACCGTGGTGCAAGAGGGCCGTTACCAGCGTTACCGCGCCAATATGGGACTGATGCACGACCTGATTGCATATCTGACTGCCGAATGCTGTGCCGGGCATCCTGAACAATGCGCAGAACTCTGCGCACCGCTTGTCATATCTTCTTCATTCTGAATTGATAAAACCATCCTATGAAAAACATCCAAATATTTGATCCCGCCCTGTGCTGCAGTAGCGGTGTTTGTGGCGTCGATGTAGACCAGCAACTGGTCAGCTTTGCTGCTGATGTCGCGTGGGCAAAACAAAACGGCGCCCAGATCGAGCGCTTCAACCTGGCCCAGCAACCCATGGCATTTGCAGAAAACAGTGCAGTCAAAGGTTTGCTGGAGCGCTCTGGAGAAAGCGCTTTGCCTGTGACGCTGGTAGATGGTGAGGTGGCTTTTGCTGGGCGCTACCCAACCCGAGGCGACTTGGCGCGCTGGATAGATGTGCATCAGCTGCCAATTGCAGAAAAGTCCGCCGCTGGTGCTTGCTGCTCAAGTGGCAATTGCTGTTGATCTAGACAGAGTTGCCATGCAGCTGTTTTTCACCTGAGATCATCATGAACTTTCTGAACCAACCCCCTCGTTTTCTCTTCTTTACGGGCAAAGGTGGTGTCGGAAAGACATCCATTGCCTGTGCCACAGCAGTTCAGTTGGCCGACGCAGGCCAGCGAGTGCTGTTAGTCAGCACTGATCCTGCATCCAATGTGGGTCAGGTCTTTGGCATCGACATTGGCAACCACATTACCTCTGCGCCCGGTGTTCCCAATCTTTTTGCGCTGGAAATTGACCCACAGGCTGCAG
The DNA here is from genome assembly GCA_903873485.1 of uncultured beta proteobacterium. Lineage (GTDB taxonomy): Bacteria > Pseudomonadota > Gammaproteobacteria > Burkholderiales > Burkholderiaceae_C > Rhodoferax. Next base: position 1,369 of record CAIQOO010000027.1, read on the forward strand.
CACAGGCTTACCGCGACCGCATTGTGGGACCGGTACGTGGCGTGTTGCCTGAGTCAGTGGTCAAAGGCATTGAAGAACAACTCTCGGGGGCTTGCACCACTGAAATTGCGGCATTTGACGAGTTCACAGCACTGCTGACCGATGTCAATCTAACCAAAGACTACCAGCACGTCATTTTTGATACAGCCCCGACTGGCCACACCATCCGCCTGCTGCAATTGCCGGGTGCCTGGAGCGGCTTTCTGGAAGAAGGCAAGGGGGACGCATCGTGCTTAGGGCCACTGGCAGGTCTGGAAAAGCAGCGCACCCAATACAAGGCAGCCGTCGATGCGCTGGCCGATCCCTCGCGGACCCGGTTAGTGTTGGTGGCGCGAGCCCAGGCATCAACCTTGGTGGAAGCAGCGCGCACCCATACCGAACTTGCTGCCATTGGATTGCAGCAGCAGTATCTGGTGATCAATGGTGTTCTTTCGCTATCAGAAGCGGCCAAGGATCCACTGGCTGCCGCCATCTGTGCCCGGGAAGCAGCCGCCATTGCCGCCATGCCAGCCGTGTTAAACACCCTGCCGCTGGATCAGATTGCGCTGAAAGCTTTCAATCTTGTGGGACTGGACGCTTTGCGCCAGCTGCTGACGGATGCCCCCCCAGTGGCTGGCATCCAACAGATAGCACTTTTACAAACAGTGACACCGGATGCGCCGAGTCTCTCAGAATTGGTGGACAAAATCGCTCTTGACGGCCATGGCTTAGTGATGTTGATGGGCAAAGGTGGCGTGGGTAAAACCACTTTGGCCACTGCTGTCGCCGTGGAATTGGCGCATCGTGGTCTGCCCGTGCATTTGACGACCTCTGACCCCGCCGGGCACCTGGGTGACACCCTGAATGGCACGTTGGAGCATCTATCGGTCAGCAGGATCAACCCGCATGAGGTGACAGAACAATACCGGGCACAGGTGTTGGCCAGCAAAGGTGCCAAGCTTGATGCTGCAGGGCGCGCCTTGCTGGAAGAAGATCTACGCTCGCCATGCACTGAAGAAATTGCGGTCTTCCAAGCGTTCTCTCGGGTCATTCGGGAAGCGGGGAAAAAGTTTGTGGTGATGGACACCGCGCCGACAGGTCACACCCTGCTGCTGCTGGACGCCACTGGGGCTTACCACCGCGACATCGTGCGCCAGATGGGCGCACACGGTCACTTCACCACGCCCATGATGCAGTTGCAAGACCCCAAACAAACCAAAGTATTGATCGTGACCCTGGCTGAAACTACACCGGTGCTGGAGGCTGCCAATCTGCAAGCAGATTTGCGCCGTGCAGGCATTGAACCCTGGGCTTGGGTTATCAACAACAGCGTGGCAGCGGCCAAAGTCAGTTCACCCTTGTTGCTGCGGCGCGCCCAAAACGAATTGCGCGAAATCGAGGCGGTCACCACTCAATATGCAAGCCGCTATGCGCTGGTGCCTCTATTGAAAGACGAGCCTATAGGCGTTGAGCGTCTGTTGCAACTCTCCACTGACCTCCCCTGAATCACCCTAACTTGAAGGAAATTCAACGTGGCTGACAAAGCTCTCAATGTATTGTTCCTGTGTACCCACAACTCTGCGCGCAGCATCCTGGCCGAAGCTATCCTGAACCACATCGGTAGAGGACGCTTCAGTGCCTATTCGGCGGGCAGCAGCCCGCGTGACAAGCAGCAACCCAACCCCTTGGGCCTGCAGGTGTTACAGCAAGCCGGTATTTCCATTGACGCACTGAGCAGCAAAAGCTGGGACGAGTTTGGCAAACCCGATGCGCCGCACATGGACCTGGTGATCACGGTGTGTGACAACGCGGCGGGTGAAGTGTGCCCCTACTGGCCCGGTCAACCGGCGACGGCGCACTGGGGTTACCCCGACCCTTCTGCCGGTGCGGGTACGGATGCCCAAAAGCTTGAAGCCTTTCGCCAGACACTTCATGCACTCAAACGCCGCCTGAACATTCTGGTCAGTTTGCCGCCCGCCAAGCTGGAAATGACTTTTCTGCAAAACACGGCGCATGAACTGTCCAAGGAGTGATGTGTGAGCGCTCAATGTGAAGTAACTGCCAAACAAGCCGCTGGCGCGCCGATGAGTGTGTTTGAGCGCTACCTGACGGTTTGGGTGGCTTTGTGCATCGTGGCCGGCATTGCCTTGGGCCAACTTTTTCCCAACCTGTTCCAAGCGATTGGCCGCATGGAGGTGGCCCAAGTCAACCTGCCAGTGGGGGTGTTGATCTGGGTGATGATCATCCCGATGCTGGTCAAGGTCGATTTTGGCGCTTTGAGTGAGGTACGCCAACACGTCAAGGGCATTGGCGTGACCCTGTTTGTCAACTGGCTGGTCAAACCGTTTTCCATGGCGTTTTTGGGCTGGTTGTTCATTCGCCACCTGTTTGCACCGTTTCTGCCCCCTGATCAGATCGACAGTTACATTGCCGGACTGATTTTGCTGGCCGCCGCGCCGTGTACCGCGATGGTGTTTGTCTGGAGTCGCCTGACCGGCGGCGACCCGTTGTTTACCCTTTCTCAAGTGGCTTTGAACGACAGCATCATGGTGGTGGCATTTGCGCCGCTGGTGGCGTTTTTGCTGGGCTTGTCGAGCATCATCGTGCCGTGGGAGACGCTGCTGATTTCGGTGGGCCTGTACATCATTATCCCGGTGCTGCTGGCACAAGTCTGGCGCAAGATGCTGCTGGCCAAGGGGCAGGCTGCCTTTGACGCGGCCATGGAACGTATCGGACCCTGGTCAATCAGTGCCTTATTGGCCACGCTGGTGTTGTTGTTTGCGTTTCAGGGCGAAGCCATTTTGAAGCAGCCGCTGGTGATTGCCCTGCTGGCCGTGCCGATTCTGATTCAAGTAGCATTTAACTCAGGCTTGGCTTACTGGTTGAACCGTGCTGTCGGCGAAAAACACAATATCGCCTGCCCGTCGGCGCTGATTGGTGCCTCCAATTTTTTCGAGTTGGCGGTGGCGGCGGCCATCAGTTTGTTTGGTTTCAATTCCGGTGCGGCGCTGGCCACGGTGGTGGGGGTGCTGATTGAAGTTCCGGTGATGTTGCTGGTGGTTCACATCGTCAACCGATCCAAAAACTGGTACGAGCGCTCCTGATTTTTTTTGTAAAACCTGCAAGTGAACCCCATGACTGACATCACGATTTACCATAACCCCAAGTGCGGCACTTCCCGCAATACCCTGGCCCTCATTCGCAACACCGGCGTTGAGCCCCGGGTGATCCATTACCTGCAGACACCACCCAGCCGAGATGAACTGGTGGCGCTGATCGCCGCCACTGGCGCTTCAGTGCGAGATGTGATGCGCAGCAAGCAGGACATATTCAACGAACTGGGCTTGGCCGATGCCAAGTGGTCTGACGATGAATTGATCGACTTCATGTTGGCACATCCCATTCTGATCAATCGCCCAATCGTTGCGACCAGCATCGGCACACGCCTGTGTCGACCCTCTGAGTTGGTGTTGGACATTCTGCCGTTGCCACAGTTGGCCGCTTTTAACAAAGAAGATGGCGAAGCAGTGATCAACTCTCAGGGGCTTCGCGTCCCGGTCTGAGTTTTCGAGTGTTTTCGCGTTATGCGGAACCTGGTTTTCCGCCACCAACTTCTTTGTCGATACCCAGCTTACGCATCTTTTCCAACAAGTTTTTTCGACTGATTCCAAGTGAATCGGCGCAGGTTTGAATCTGCCACTGGAAGTTATCAAGTGCACGCACGATGAAGTCGCGCTCGCATTCAGACAAGTAGTCGCGCAGACAACCTGCAACATCTTGCTGTCCGCCGAGTTGCGGGGCGAGCCGATCTAACAGGATGTCATGCGAAATGGCACGCCCGTTACTTATGAGACTGGCTCGCTCCAAAGCATTTTTTAACTCCCGGATATTGCCTGGCCATGAATAGGTCTTGAGGGCATGTTCCGCCGATGGTGTCAAATTGGGAGGAGACTTGCCGCCCGCACTCGCGATCTCTCCCAGCAAGTGCCTCGCTGTACGCTGTAGGGTGTGGCCTCATTTTGATACAAAAAAAAGCGGAACTTTTTCCAACGAGGTCGTTCATAGCAGTGCTGATTAACTTCCCAATGGAGGCAGAGGTGATATCACAAGTAACGGGTCGTGAAGGGACAACAATCACAATCCAG
>CAIQOO010000028.1 GCA_903873485.1 uncultured beta proteobacterium
AAAAATATTGACGGGGTTGAGTTCTGCGTCGCCACTTGGAACGCTGGCACAAACGATGCCTTTGAGAATGTGGCTCCAGGGTTGCTCACTTTGCCCCATTGGCCAGATCACCTCGTCGGCCTCAAAGGTCTTGGTGGTGACGCCAAGCAATATTTGCTGTGCCCGCAGGTCCGATAGGCCTAGGTTTTTTAATAACCGATAATAATTGAATGACATGTGACGTCATTCAATTATAATTAACTGAAGTGTTTAAATAAAACAGCGCATGTGAAAGATATTTTTGAATATCGATAATGCGCAATAAAAAAAAGCGGCTGAATAAATTCATATGACAACCAACCGATGATTTCTAAATTAGGAGGATGGTAACTCGGTTTTTCAGAGAAAAAAAAAGATTGTTCGTTTTTGAACAATGTTGGCGTAAGATTTCTCGTTTTTGACAGTTGGCGGCGCCAATACATGACCGAAGTGGAACTTTCGCTTGGCAAACAGCACAGCCCGGCAGCGCAATGGCGCGGCTCAGTGCCGTGTTTTGTCGAAGTTGACTTCGCAGGCATGGCTGCTGTCGCACGCTGTATTTGAGCGAGCCACCAGCCAGTTTGACGGGTCTCCTTCGCACTATTGCGCAGGAAAAAGGGAAACAGTTCATCTGTCTGGTTGCTGCTTGACCGATCAACGCGAGGAAAACCATGGGATTGTTCGACGCTTTCAAGAAGGATGCCGATACGCTTTATTTCACCCTGAGTGAATTGCCCAGGCCGCGCCAGGCGGCTATTTTTTCGATCAGCTTTGGCAAGCAAGTGGTGGCCACTTCGCACCTGCAAATGGATGATGCAGGCATGGAGAAAGCATGCCGAGTCACGGCCTTTCACATTGCGCGCATTCAGGGCAGCGGCTATCGAAGAGTGGTCTACCAAAACCTGCCCGGCCCGGTACAGGCCCGACTGGAAGAACTGTTGGCAAAAAAAACCCCACCGATTCGGGCGAGGTTTTGTCGGGCCGGGCGCCAGGCGCCGAGTCAAGTGATCAGTTGGATGCGCCGGTGGTATTGACCACTGTGACGGTAGCAACCTTGGTGCCACCGATTGTGACTGCACCGCTTGAATCCACAACCACAGGGTAGCCATACGTGATGGTATAGCCGCCAAAGGTCATCGAAATATCCATGATTTGGGTGTTGCCGTCAGCCTTGGTGTTGGCGGTAGGAATTGTGATGGAGCAAGGGTCGACCTTGAAGGTCTTGCCCGGCCCAAACGGGTGGGTTGCAGGGTGTCGCGAGTTGGCAGCAAAGGTGAACAGGCATGAACCAAAAGTGGTTGTTGCTGTGGCGGTCAGGCCACTGCTGGTAAAGGTGGCAACGGGTGATGTTGCGGTACCCGTGGAGAAGGCGACCGTGGTGCCGGCAGGGGCTGACACTGCTGCACCGGTTGCGTCGGTGCCAGCAAAGCCGTTGGCGAAGGTAATCGGTTTTGTTGCAACTGCTATAAAAGCAGGTGTCACGGTGGCTGCATTGCTGGCCGACGATACCAACACGACGTTGGCGCTGCTAACCGGTGTGCTGACAATTGGGGCAGCGCTGTCGCCGCCACCGCAGGCAGCCAATGTGGCGAGCATGGTCAAGCCCAATGCCCATTGAACAGGTTTCGTGCCCGTGATCGAAAATTGACGCATTTAAGTACCTCCGTTGATAAACTTGCCGTGATTGAGTGCGCAATTCTGATGGACGGCGGAGGTTGGCCCGAACGGCTTTGTTCACACACAAACAAATCGGATGATTTTTTCTGAAATCAGTTTGATTTTTGTGTTCGACGCCACAGTGGATTTCGTTAAAGCCTAGTCGAGACCGTCTTTGGCGTATAGAAAGAACGCCTCACGCATGCGAAACACCTGCTCTTTGAAATAGGGCTGGCTGAAGCGCCCAGCATTGAGTTGCGCGGTGTCCAGACTGGTCTCAAGGCGCAGGTCGCGCACCGCGCTTGGCTGTACCAGGTTGGCTGCCTGACTCGATGAGGTCAGGCGGGTGCGAATTCCTTGCGCGTACTGGGAGGCGCCCGACAAGAACACTGGCCCGGGTTCCATGCCACGCCGTGGGGTTAACGGAAAACTGAGCTGAAGGCCGGCAAACTGTCGCTCTCCACCCTTGCGGAAATAGAGCTGCACACCGACATCACCAAACCAGCGATTCCACTCGATCGATGGGCCATTGCTGCCGTCGCTATAGCGTTGCACCCCGGCTTCCAGCCACATGACGGGTGTCAGCATATGCCGGTAACTGGCGGCGAAAGCGCGGTCCAGCCCGTCGATACCGCCAGCGGCCTGGTTGTATCGGGCACCGCGCAAACGCACGACATCATCAGATGCAGGCACAAAAACAATGGCCTCAGCCTGCACGCCCAACGCATCGTGGTAAAACCGCCCAGCCGCCAGGCTGGTCAAAACCTGCTTGCCCAGCCACAACGACTGCTGCAGCGCGACGGTTTTTAGCCCGCGACGCTGGCGTGAAATATCGAACGCCGCACCTGCATCCATGTTGGGAGAATTGCCAACGGGCTGAAGGTAGCTTGAATAGAGCTGCGCGCCCTGCCACAAAGGCACTGCCGCCTGGATATTGGCTGCCAATGCATAGTCGAACGCACCCACTTCGGTGCCCAGGGTGTAGTTCAGGTCGGGTTTGATTTCAATGCGCAGGCGAGAGGCGGCACTTGGCTGCGGATCTAGCCAGCGGGTCTGGGTCGCCTGGTCGGATGGTAAACGGTCCCAGCTCAGGCTGTCACGCACATGGCTGGCAGGGCCGTCGCGCAGAAACGAGCGGTAAACGGCAACGCCGACAGAAGTTTCATACAAACGTAAGCCTTCTTTGAATGTGACGGCATGCACGCGCTGGGTACCCTTGGGTGCCAGTTCTGCACCCAGGCCGAGTACCAGGCCCAGTGCATCCGCTTCATTTTGGCCATAGCGGTGGTTTTCATACTCCACCATGAGCAATGTGCCCAGCCCGCCCTCGCGCAAACCAACGCGAACACGCTCCAGTCCGACTGCAATCAACGCTTGACGCAATGACGCGAGTCGGTCGTCTGTGGTGGGCTGCATCGCCGTCGCATCTGGCTTGGAGTCCAGCGGGGGCAAAGCCTGGCTCGGATGGGTTTGAAGTGCAGCCCGTCGCGCCTCGTTGTCGCCAAATGGCAGCAGCAGGGTCATCGCAAAACGGCTGCCATTGGCATTGGCACCGTCGGGGTTTGCAGCACCAAATGAACGCTGCACACTGCCAACCAACTGAGCCCGACCTAGCGACTCAAGCGGTGCAGATTGCCATCGAATGCCTGCATGCCTATGCTGACCATCATGCTCGGCCAGCACTGACAGACCCGTATTGCCGACGCGCCAAAGCACGCCGCCAAACACGCCGTCAAAGGTCGGCTCGCGGTTGTAGGCAATGGCTCCCTGGGCATAACCCACCGACGCACTCCATGGCCCATATTGGTCACTAAGCACCAGGTAGCGTGATCTGAAGTTGACGGCACCACCGCTTGCATCGTTCAGGCCAAGTGCCAACTTGGGTCCGTTTGTCCAGGGTGTTGGCAACTGCACCTTGATGTTGGGCGACAGGTCGCGAATGCCATTGACAACAATGGACTCGGGGTTGGGATTGACGTAATTCGTATACCTGCCAAAGAGTTCGACATGCGGTAGCAGCCCGATGCCAAAGCTCAGGTTTTGCTGAGTGGCATAGGTGCCAAGTTGTGATTCTTGGTAATTGCCATAGCTGAGAGCGAATGTGCCTGGTGCCAGTACTTCGGCATAAGGAATCACCAAACCTCCGGACATGCCTGGTGCGGCGACACCTGGCGCCTGTGCCCGCACAAGTTGGCTGCAAGTAGCCCATAAAAGCAGACTCAAACCCACCCTGTATCGAACCAAGCCCATTCCCTGCTTGTGTCTATTATTTTTTACCATGTTGAAAATTAGTGTGAAGTGTTAGCCGGCGATCATACGGGCCGAAAGGCGGCTTGAAATTGTCATTTGGTTCGCCCCTTGGGCACCCCGCACTCGTCGGGTCAACCCGACTCGTGGTCTATCCCCTGTTTCCCTTTGACACGATATCACAGCACCATTGCCGCATTGAAAATTTTCCCCAGGTTCCTTGTTACCCGGTCCAACAGAAGACATCATGCCCCCCCATGTTCATGAGTTAGCAGCCGAGGTGCTTGGCCTTGCGGCGCAAGATCGCGCCACGATTCTTGAACTATTGCTTGGCAGCTTTGACCCCCAGCCAGCCAGACGGCATGGATCAATCTGGCATCACAGCGCAGTGAACAAGTCAGGAACGGTCAGGTGGCCATGGTGAGTGGCGCTGAGCCACCGACACTGAGCCCGAAGCGCTGGCGTAGTCGCGGTGGATGAAGGTATTGGCCAACGCTTCACGCTCGGCTTCTCCTGGCAATGCAGGGGTGTCAATGCGGGACATTTGGCCGGACACGATTTTGCCGACCACGGACATCCAGTCAACGAGAAAGCGCTCGGCCCGGCGCATGAGTGCGAAGGCGTTGCCTGCGTATTGGCGTTTGTCGAGAAACTCGTCGCGCGTGCTGCCCTTGAATAGGGCAACACAAAGGTTAAATTGCGGGAACTCAGGGTTAGAGTGATCGTCTTGTGCAAAACAGAGCTACGGCGGCACGGCTGATTTGCTCGCCTTGCACCAGCGGGCCCAAGCCGCGCAGCTAACCCATGGGGTCACGGGTGCCAGGGCCCTCCATGCGGCCAAGGCGTATGACTCCCTCAATGGTGACCACCAGTTCGTTCTGGTCCAGGGTGTCGATGGTTCAGCCGCTGGCAGCTTGCATTTCCCTGCGGATAGTGGCGTGCAGGCGAAGGCGAGATCAGGGCGGTTGGTTTTGGCATGGCACGGAGCATGCCGCGCTGGGTCGGGTATTTCTAGGGGAACTGATTCAGCACTTGCATCCGCCGCGATCATCGCCTGGAAAGGCAGCTGCTGCGTCAGCACCGACCGAATGCCGCTGGTCGGCCCGCTCGATGCTGGCCCGCAGCCCAGCCTGTGGATCTGCGCTGCCATGGGTTCACGCGGCTTGAGTTTTTCGGTGCTGTGTGCCGAGCTGTTGGCAGCCCGCATCGGCGCAGAGACACTGCCAGTTGAAGCCAACTTGGCGGCTGCTCTTGATGCCTTGCGCGGGTGAGATGCAGTTCCGTCCAGGCTGACTGCCAGGCTGACAACAAATAGCTTGTGTTGTCAAGGCTTGTTGACCCAGAACCCAATGCCTGGCAGCAGGGAATTGATGGACGAAGAAAAGTCAAGATAACCGTTGGCGGCGATGTAGGCACTCAGCGCATTGCCGCCCTGCGCTTGCAGGCTCGGTGCATAAAATTGCCACTTGCCCAGCGGGTTGTTCCAGGACCAAAGCGATGTCAGGTTCTGCGGCACCACCCCGGCTGGCGGCGGCGATTGGCTGAGATCCAGATTGAAGGCCGCCGGTGTCGTGGCGCCAGACATGGCAATCAAATGCCAGCCCGGTGCCAGCCCGCGAAACGACGCAGCAGTGACCGGTTCGCCCGCCGGCAACGCCAGCGTCCACGCGGTTTTGGCATTCACCCAGAAGCCCTCGCCACCACTGATCGTCTGCAACAGATCGTAACCTCGGCTCTGGGTGTAGGCGGTCAACTCGGCGCTGCTCATGCCGGGTGCATAGAAAGCCCATCTTGACGATGCTGCTAGCCATTTCCATACCGAAGTGACCCGGCTGGCATCGCCAAAAACAGCGGCCACGTCAAGAGGGACCGCGTTGCTGTTGCCGGCCAGATTCCAGCCCGGCATCAAGCTCAGGCTGGTAGCAGCTGCACCGGTTGCCGCCGGGTGCTGCAATACCCCACCACTGTCGCTCAACTGGCTGCAGCCGGGCTGGAGTGACAGGCTGCCGGCACCCAGCGTCACGCAATAAGCGGTATTGGGTGACAGACCGCTGATCAGATGCGTGGCAACCGGTGCCGTGAACGAATAAGACAAATTGCTGACGCTGCGCCCGAGTTCCGACGCAAACAGCACCACGGTGCTGCCCAGTTGCGCGCCTTGCCAGGCGGCATCGGTGCTTTGAATCAGGGTTGGCGTGCCGATGGCCACACCGGCATCGGCCGCCTGCAAAACCTGCATAAAGCGCACATTGGCCGGGTTGCCCGGGGCATCGATGCGAACACGCACGTTCATCGGCTCGTTGCGGGCCACGGTATCTTCAATATGCGCCTCATTGACATTGACGGCCATCAGGCTGGCGCCGACGGGCAGCAAGCTGTTGAGCTGCAAGCGTTGCCCGCCCGCCGTGATGATGGCGGCACTATTGCCCGCCACGCTGGCCGGGCTGGCCGATTGCAGCCACCAGCGTTTGAATCGATTGGCGGTGTTGGTCTGGGCGCGGTCATACACCACCACGGCATCGGGCTTGAGCCAGAAAATGGATCGGCTGGCATGGCGCACATCGTTCAGGTTTTCGCTGCTGCTGTTGTAGAGCTGGGTGGCATCGCCGCTGGCATAACTGAATGTTGCGCTACTGCTGCGCGCCAGCAATTGCGGGTCGCCGGCGGCCACCAGATTCCACTGCGCGCCACGCCGCCACAAGTCAACCCGCCAATCGGAGTCGTCCCGGTTGGGCTTGTCGTTTTCAATGGCAAGCGTGTTGCTGAATTCGGAACTGCCAATGCCTTCGGCAATATCGGCATAACCGGTGCGCTGCTTGGTGAGCCATTCGCCTTTTCGGTACCACTCAAACTGGTTGCCATTGGCCTGCTGGTGGTCGATCAGGCTCCAGCTCAGACTGTAATTGAACCAGCTCGCCTGCGCATCCCAACTGGTGCGCGCCAGCAGCCGGTTCAGGCCCGGCGCAAAATGCTCCAGCGCGATCTGGCTGCGCGGATCGCTGGCAGGCGCTGCCGCCGGGTCGTAGAGCATGAAATACAGCAGTGAATTGCGAAACTCATCGGTGCTGGCGATGCGCCGCAGCAATTCATCGGCACCGCCCGGCGGCGTATGGGTCTGTGCCCAGCGCAATGACTGCAAGCGCGCCGAATTGCCGGCCACCGTGTCATGCACACCGAGCGCACCCAGAACGCTGATCAAATCAAACGATGCATAGGTCTGGGCATCACCATACCAGGCTGGCTGATGGGCCAGCAGGCCGTTCTCGTCGGGGCGTTTGGCGGGGCTGAGCGAATGGTAGTAGCCGGTCAGAAAGTCATCCCAAAACGGATTACCCGCGACCTGGCAATGGCTGCCGCAGGTGTCGGCCCCGGCGGTGCGCAGTGCCAGCAAAAACTGGATCGCATAACTGGCAGTTTGCGGACTGTATTCAAAGCCCTCCGGCAAAAAGCCGCCCCGGCTGTCGGTGCGTGTCAAATGGTCAAACAGGTACAGCCAGGAACCAGTGGCGTTGGACAGGTGATTGCGCAACTGGTTGTTGGCATCGTCAGCCGCATCAAAGGCCAGCGCCATCATGCCCAGATTGCGCATGTGGCCGGTAAAGTAATTGTTGCCAGCCCAGCGCACCTGCGCACGATCAGCCAGCAGGGTTGCCGAATTCACCAGGCCAACCGGTTGCGGATGGTGATAGGCGCGCTCCACAATCTCTTGCGACCAGCGCAGAAACACGCCACGAATAGCCTGTTTGTCTGCGGCCGACAGGCTCGGGTAAATCCAGTCCACCACCAGTGGGAAAGCCTCGCCATGGTAGCGGGCACGGTTAGAGTCTTCGGTAAAAAATCGCGGGTTGCGAAAGGCCGGATAACCGGTGGACTGGCTCTCCGGGCAGACCACATTGGCCTCGCTGGCCGGCCCAAGCGCTGCCTGGTTGATGATGTGCATCAACAAGCTGCGGGCGCGAGCAGCATAGTTGGCGCGCGCCGCCGCATCATTGTCAACCAGCGACATGAAGGCGAACAACTCGGCGTACATCTCGGTCGGATAAGCCTCGTATTCGGTGCTGCCGCAGTCGCGCTGGGGCACATCGCCACGGTCCATGTCGGCTTTGGCACGCTCAAGCAGCGGTTTGAGTCCGTTTTCAAACAGCGGATTCGACGGCGTGGCCCAACTGCGCAGCCGGGGCAAGTCGGCATCGGTGAGCCACAGGCGCGGATGCCCGGTGGTAGTCGCGGCACCGGCTTGCAGCGCGCTCAGGCCAAACAGAAGGCAGACAAGTTTTTTCATCATGATGCGATCAACGCTCCTTGGTATAGGGAACCCCTAACGCCTTGGGTGCAACCGCCTGCCCCATGAAGCCGGCCAGCAGCACCACCGTCAAAACATAGGGCAGCGCCTGGATCACCTGCACCGGCACTTCGCCCAGGCCAGGCACCTGTACCCCTTGCAAGCGAATTGCCGCCGCATCCAGAAAGCCAAACAGCAGGCAGGCCCAGAGCGTCTTGACCGGCTGCCAGCGCCCAAAAATAAGCGCAGCCAGCGCCATGAATCCGCGCCCGGCGGTCATGTTCTGCGAAAAGCTGGCACTTTGCGCCAGCACCAGATAACTGCCCGCCAGCCCGCACAACATGCCGTTGAGGGTCAGCGCGGTGTAGCGCAAGCGGGTGACCGACACGCCAGCCGACTCCACCATCTGCGGGTTTTCGCCAACGGCGCGCAGCCGCAGGCCAAAGCGGGTTCTGAACACCAACCACCAGACCAGCGGCACCAGCAGCAGCGCCAGATAAACCAACGCGTTATGCCCGAGCAGGCCGTCGCCCAACACCGTGCCCAGCACTGGCCAGCCAAGTGCCGCCTGCGCCAATCCGGGCCACAACGCCTGAATCCGCACCGCCTCACTGACCGGCGGTGTCTGCCCACCCTGATGAAACCAGGCTGCACCCAGCACCGCCGTGATGCCTACCGCAATGATGTTGATGGCCACGCCGGAAACCACCTGGTCACCCCGGTGGCTGACGCAGGCCAGTCCATGCACCCAGGACATGCCGACCGCCACCGCCATCGCCGCCAGCAAGGCAAGCCAGGTGGAGCCAAACGCCGCACCGCAGGCCCCGGCGGCAAAGGCCGCCAGCAGCATCTTGCCTTCGAGCGCAATATCGACCACCCCGGAACGTTCGGACAACAAGCCGGCCAGCGCGCAGAAAATCAGCGGTGTCGATAGCCGCAGAGTCGAGGCCAGCAGGCTGCCCGCCAGCGCCTCATCCATGGCTGACTCCCGAATTGGCAACCTTGGCGAGTTTGGCGAATGGCCGACTGACCCAGCCCAAGCCACGTGCCAGCAACGGCGCCATCACATAGGTCATGGCCCCAGAAAACAGCACGATAAAGCCCTGCAGCATGACCACCATGTCACGGCTGAAACCGCGCACCTCAAACGCCACTTCGGCACCGCCCTGAAACAGCGCACCAAACAAGATGCCAGCCAGCACGATGCCCAGCGGATGATTGCGCCCCATCAGCGCCACGCCAATGCCGGTAAACCCGGCGCCGCTGACAAATTCCAGCAGCAGCTTGCCGCTGACCCCGGCAATTTCGTTCATGCCAACCAATCCGGCCAGCGCGCCAGAGATGGACATGGCAATCAGCACCTGATGCCGCCCGTTGATGCCCGCGTACTCGGCAGCGCCAGGACTGGCCCCCACCGCGCGCAGCCGGTAACCGGCGCGGGTGCGCCACAAAAACAGGTACATCAACAGTGCCGCCAGCGCCGCCAGCAACACGCTCAGATTCAGCGGCGAGGCCGGCCAATCGAGCCCCAGCCAGCCCAGCGCCAAGTGCATGCCCGGCAACTTGGCCGATGCAGCAAACTCGGCGCTCTCCACCGACATGCTGCCCTTGGGCCGCAGGTGGTTGACCAGCAGATAAACCAGCACACTGCTGGCAATGAAGTTGAACATGATGGTGGTGATCACCACATGGCTGCCCCGGTAGGCCTGCAAATAGGCGGGTATTGCCGCCCAGGCCAGACCGGACAGCGCACCGGCGATCATCATCAGCGGCAACATCAGCCAGGCCGGCAACAACGCCGACCACCACAGCGCCACCAGACCGGTGCCCAAGCCCCCCATGATGGCCTGCCCTTCGCCGCCGATATTGAACAAGCCAGCATGAAAAGCCACCGCTACCGCCAAGCCGGTAAAGACAAAGGTGGTGGCGTAATACAGCGTGTAGCTCAAGCCCCGGGCGCTGCCAAAAGCACCCTGTACCAGCACCTGAATCACCAGCAGCGGGTCTTGCCCGACCAGCGCCACCACACCCCCGGCAGCCAGCAAGGCCACCAGCAGGCTGACGAATGGCAGCAGCACCAGATCAGCCCAGCGCGGCAAGGCTGTCATGGGCTGCCCCCGGTCATCAACAACCCCAAGGCTGCCTCGGAACAAGCGGCAATCGGCAGCTCGCCGGCAATGCGGCCCTGGTGCATCACCAGCACCCGATCCGCCAGGGCGAGTATTTCATCGAGTTCGCTCGACACCACCAGCACCGCGCAACCGGCTTGGCGCAGCGCCCGCAACTCGGTGTAAATGAACTCGATGGCGCCAATATCAACACCGCGCGTCGGTTGTCCCACCAGCAACACCCTGGGTGCTTGTCCAAGCTCGCGTGCCAGCACCAGTTTTTGCTGGTTGCCGCCCGAGAACTTGCTGCAAGGCAGTTCCGGGTCAGGCGGGCGCACATCAAAGCGCGCCATCATCGCGGCGGTGGCCCGGCGAATAGGGCCATGGTTCATCCAGCCATGGGTGGCGTAATCCGGCAAATCGTCATAGCCCAGCGCCGCCGACTCCCACGCCGCAAAGGCCATCACCAGCGCGCGGGCGTGACGGTCTTCTGGCACATGGGCCAAGCCGAGGCGGCGGGCCAGATGCGGGTCCAGCCAATACGGACTGTCGAATATGCGGCCAAGCAGCAGCAACTGCCCCTGGTCGGGCGTCAACAAGCCGGCCAGCACGTCAATCAATTCGCTCTGGCCGTTGCCCGACACCCCGGCTATGCCGACCATCTCGCCCGCGCGCAGCGTCAGGCCGACATCTTTCAGGCGCTGCACCCCCAGGCTGTCGGTGACCGACACATGCGTGGCCTGCAGCAGCACCTCGCCGACCGGTGCCGCCGCTTCGGCAGCGCGCCCGATATTGACCCGCCGGCCCACCATGGCCTGGGCCAGCCGCTCGACCGATGCATCTTGGATCGGCAGATGCTGCACCACACAACCGGCGCGCATCACCGTCACCCGGTCGCACAGGGCCATCACCTCCTTGAGCTTGTGGGTGATCAAAATCAGCGTGCTGCCCTGCTCGCGCAAGCGCCGGAGCACACCAAACAACTGGCTGGTTTCCTGCGGCGTCAGCACTGCGGTAGGTTCGTCGAGAATCAGGATTTTTGCGCCCCGGTACAGGGCTTTCAGAATTTCAAGCCGCTGCCGGTCGCCGACTGGCAAATCGGCGACCCGGCTGTCGAGTGCCACCTGCAAACCGGTGGCCTGCATCAGTTCGGTCAGCTTGCGGCGCACCTGGGCTTGAGCGCGCTGCAGCAGCCAATGCGGCTCTGCCCCGAGCATGATGTTTTCAAGGGCGCTCAGCGTATCGACCAGCATGAAATGCTGATGAACCATGCCAATCCCCAGGGCAATCGCATCGTCGGCATGGCGAATGCTGACCAGTTTGCCAAACACCTCAATCTGCCCGCTGTCGGCCTGGTAAGAACCATACAGGATCGACATCAGCGTGCTTTTGCCCGCACCGTTTTCACCCACAATGCCATGCACCGTGCCGGCCATCACCTGCAAATCGACCTGGGCATTGGCCGCCACCGCACCAAAGCGCTTGCAGATGCCGGTCATGCGCACGGCAGGCGCGGCTAGATCAGCCATCCGGGCCGGCCAAAAGCGCCATGACACCGGTGTTGACCGATGTTTTCAGGTTATGCATGTTTTGATGCTCCAGCCCTTGCCAGACAAGCGCTGATAGCTATCTAATTTATAGTGAATTGAGCTATCTCGCTGGCGTCAGTCAGTATTTGCAGGCGTTGTCGGCCATGTAGTCGGCCACCTTGATCTTGCCGCTGATGATGTCGGCCCGGGCGGATTCGAGCTTTTTCTTCATGTCGGCGGTCACCAGACTGGCGTTGTGCGTGTCCATGGCATAACCGACGCCGCCTTCTTTCAACCCCAGCACGGTAATGCCCGGCTTGTGGCTCTTGGCGGCGTTATAAACCGCCACATCCACCCCTTTGACCATCGAGGTCAGCATGGTGCCCGGCTGCAGGTGGTTCTGGTTGCTATCGACCCCAATGGCGAGCTTCTTGCTGTCTTTGGCGGCCTGATAGACCCCGATGCCGGTGCCTCCCGCTGCTGCAAACACCACATCGGCGCCTTTGGCAAACTGCGCCTTGGCCAGCTCGGCGCCGCGTGCCGGGTCGTTCCAGGCGGCCCCGGTGGTGCCGGTCATGTTGGCAAACACTTCGGCCTTGGGGTTGACAAACTTGACGCCCTGCTCGAAGCCGCACTGGAACTTGCGAATCAGCGGAATGTCCATGCCGCCGACAAACCCGAGCTTGGCCGTTTTGCTGGCCATCGCCGCCATGGCGCCCACCAGAAAGCTGCCCTCTTGTTCCTTGAACACCACCGACTCGACATTGGGCTGCTTGACCACCATGTCAATGATGGCGAATTGCAGCTTGGGGAATTCCCGGGCCAGTTTTTCGATTGCCGAGGCCTGGCCAAAACCAATGCCAATGATCGGGCTGGCCCCTTTTTCGGCCATGCGGCGCAATGCCTGCTCGCGCTGAGATTCATTGGTGATCTCAAACTCCAGGTAATTCTTGCCGGTTTCCTTTTTCCATTTTTCGATGCCCTGGTAAGCCGCCTCGTTGAACGACTTGTCAAATTTGCCACCCATATCGAACACCACGGCGGGTTCGGCCAGCAAGGCTGAACCGGTGGCACATGCACAAGCCAGCATGCCCAAACGAAAAACGGATTTCAAAGTCATGACAAACCTCTCAAAAGTTGAACAACACCCCGGCAAGGCAACCCCGTTGCCGGGCCAGTGATGACTATGCCACGAATCTTGCGCAACCCCCTTGGTCCGCCGTGAACTGCATGAACCTGTCCGGCCCTGTCGCCTGGTGTGCTGCCGCGTTGCATGATGCCAAACCGGGTCGGGCTGCCAGGTGCCGGGCCGGCATCGGTAAAATCTGCCCTGGTTACACCGCAACGGTGGCCCATATTTTTGATTTCTTACTCCAACAGGACTTTTTCATGTCACTTTTTTCCGCCGTCGAAATGGCCCCACGCGACCCGATTCTGGGTTTGAATGAGCAATTCAACGCCGACACCAACCCCAACAAGGTCAACCTGGGCGTGGGTGTGTACTTTGACGACACCGGTCGGCTGCCGCTCTTGCAGTGCGTGCAGGCGTTTGAAAAAACCATGATGGACAAACCGACGGCGCGCGCTTACCTGCCGATTGACGGCATTGCCGCTTACGACACTGCCGTCAAGGGCCTGGTGTTTGGTGCCGACAGCGAACCGGTCACCTCTGGCCGGGTGGCCACGGTGCAGTGCATCGGTGGCACCGGTGGCCTGAAAGTGGGAACCGATTTTCTCAAGCGCATGAACCCGTCTGCCAAGGTGCTGATCTCTGACCCAAGTTGGGACAATCACCGCGGCCTGTTCACCAATGCGGGTTTTGCGGTAGAGAGTTACCGCTATTACGATGCCGCAACACGCGATATTGACTTTGCCGGCATGTTGGCCGATCTGAACGCGGCCCCGGCTGGCACGGTGGTGGTATTGCATGCCTGCTGCCACAACCCGACCGGCTACGACATCACCCCGGCCCAATGGGACCAGGTGATTGCCGTGCTCAAGGCCCGCCAGTTGGTGGCTTTTCTGGACATGGCTTACCAGGGTTTTGGCTACGGCATTGCCCAAGACGGCGCGGTGATCGGCCAGTTTGTCGCGGCCGGCCTGGACTTTTTTGTCTCGACCTCGTTTAGCAAGAGCTTTAGCCTGTACGGCGAACGGGTCGGTGCCTTGAGTGTGCTGTGCGCCAGCAAGGAAGAAGCCAGCCGGGTGCTGAGCCAGCTCAAGATCGTCATCCGCACCAACTACAGCAGCCCGCCGACCCATGGCGGCGCGATTGTGGCGGGCGTGCTGGCCGACCCCCAATTGCGCGCCTTGTGGGAACAAGAGTTGGGCACCATGCGGGTGCGCATCAAAACCATGCGCCAAGCCTTGGTCGAAGGCCTGAAAGCGGCCGGCGTGACGCAAGACTTGAGCTTCATCACCCGCCAGATCGGCATGTTCAGCTACTCGGGGCTGTCCAAAGACCAGATGGTGCGCTTGCGCAACGAGTTTGGCGTTTATGGCACCGACACTGGCCGCATGTGCGTAGCCGCCCTCAACAGCAAAAACGTGGACTATGTCTGCGCCAGCATTGCCAAAGTGATCTAAGCCACTGGCTTATATAAGAAATAGCCCTCCAGCCCTTATGCAGCAAGCGCTGACAGCTATTATTTTAATAGCTGCAAAACCATTGTCGTGACAACCCTGAACCTGATCGGCGCCGGGCGTGTTGGCCAGACGCTTGGGCACCTGTTTCAGACGACTGGGGTCTTCCGGGTGCAAAGCTTGCTGACACGG
Source organism: uncultured beta proteobacterium (assembly GCA_903873485.1). GTDB lineage: Bacteria > Pseudomonadota > Gammaproteobacteria > Burkholderiales > Burkholderiaceae_C > Rhodoferax. Next base: position 14,616 of record CAIQOO010000028.1, read on the forward strand.
TCTGCCAGATCCGGGCAGCAGGCGCTGGGTTTTATTGGCCAAGGTCAAGCCTGCCTTGATCCAGCCGACATGCCGGCGGCGGACATCTGGATGCTGGCGGTGCCCGATTCCCGAATTGCGGCAATGGCGCAGCAGCTCGCCAGTCTCCCGCTGGCGCAGCGCCCTGCCCTGGCGTTCCATTGCAGCGGCGCCCTGTGCTCTGGCCTGCTGGAACCACTGCGCGCCAAGGCCTGGCATGTTGCCAGTGCCCATCCGCTGCTGAGTTTTGCCAGCCCCGCTCTGGCCCTGGCGCAGTTTGCCGGTACCCCCTGCGCGCTTGAGGGTGATGCCGCAGCGGTGCGCACGCTTGAGCTCGCGTTCAGCCAGATCGGTGCCCGCTGCTTTGCCCTGACTGCTTCCGATAAATTGCTCTACCACGCAGGCGCTGTGTTTGCCACCAACTTTTTGCCGGTATTGCAGCATCTGGCCGAACAACTCTGGCAACACAGCGGCATGCCCGCTGATCTGGCACAGCAGATGCGCGCCACCCTGCTGCAAAACGCGGTCAACAACATCATGGCACTCGGCCCGAAGGCGGCGATCACCGGCCCGGCAGCACGCGGTGATCTGGCGCTGGTGGCCCGGCAAGGCGAGGCTGTCACGCAATGGGATGCGCAGGCCGGCACGGCTTATCGGGCACTGAGCCAACTGGCGGCCCACTTGGCGCAGGCAACGTCAATCACCCCGGCCTAAAGGCCGGAGCTTGGAGCCGCAAGGCAACGAGCTAGGTTGAAACAGGGAAAGCGGTAATCAATCCGCTACGTTAGTAATAGGTCGCTTAGACGCACCAGCAAATGCTTCCTCAGTTTGCTGCACTGCAAGGCTTAATCATGCAGACCAAAGGTAAAGGGTCGAAGGTTTTAGTCGCTGATCGCAAAGGTCAGGAGCCGGTTATTGACATTCCCGAGGGGAAATTCTCCGCCCTTACAAGCGGTTTACGTCACCAGACCCGTAAGGGTTTATAGAAGGTTTTTGAAATGGCAGTTTTTGTTTTGGATAGACGGGGCAAGCCCCTGATGCCTTGTTCTGAAAAACGGGCAAGGTTATTACTGGAGCGTGGCCGCGCTCGCGTTCACAAAATGTTGCCATTCACGATTCGGGTGGTTGACCGTTTGGCTGAAGATAGCGAGTTTCAGGCGCTGCGCATCAAACTCGACCCAGGTAGCAAAACTACCGGCATCGCACTGGTACGCGAGACGGAAAATAACGGTGTGGCCGTCGTCAATCTGTTTGATTTAATACACCGTGGCCGACAGATCAGCGAAGCCTTGACGGCAAGGCGCGGCCATCGCAGGCTGCGCCGCAGCAAATTGCGCTACCGTGCACCACGGTTTGACAACCGTGGCAACCAGCAAAGAGGCTGGCTGGCACCCAGCCTGCAACACCGGGTCGATACGACACTGGCATGGGTAAAACGTATTGGAAAGTTGGCACCGATTTCAGCCATCAGTACCGAACTGGTGAGGTTCGACATGCAGGCGCTGGAAAACCCAGACATTGAAGGGGCGCAGTACCAGCAGGGAACGCTGGCCGGTTACGAGGTGCGCGAATATCTGCTTGAAAAATGGGGCCGTACCTGTGCGTATTGCGACGCCAAGGATGCTCCATTGCAGATTGAGCATATTCACCCAAAAGCAAAAGGTGGCTCCAACCGCATCAGCAACCTCACGCTGGCCTGTCCGTCCTGCAACGCAAAAAAAGCAGCTTTGCCGATTGAAGTCTTTTTAGCCAGACACCCCGATCGGCTCAAGCGCATTCAGGCCCATGCCAGGCGACCCCTCAAGGATGCCGCTGCTGTCAACAGTACCCGCTGGGCGCTGGTCAACGCGCTCAAAGCAACTGGATTGGCGATCGAGACTGCATCAGGGGGCAGAACCAAGTTCAACCGAAACCAGTTCAACATCCCCAAGACACACGCCCTGGATGCCGCTTGCGTTGGCGCAGTTGGCTCAATCACCAACTGGAAGAAACCAACGCTGTGCATCAAAGCGCTGGGGCGCGGCAGTTACCAGCGCACCCGGCTGGACAAGTTTGGCTGTGTGCGAGGCTACCTGACTCGCTCGAAAAGCATTCAAGGTTTTCAGACTGGCGACATGGTGAAAGCAGTTGTTACAAAAGGAAAGAAGACGGGCAGCTACAGCGGCCGTGTTGCAATACGCGCAAGCGGCAGCTTCAATATCCAGACCCGCACTGGTTTGGTTCAAGGTGTATCACACCGCTACTGCACGGTAGTGCAGCGAGGGGACGGATACGGTTATTCACAGGCAGCAAAAACGGACGCGACAGGTACGCCGCCAAGGGCAATGGATGCTTCGCATCCACGCTCTACCTCCCCGGCATGAATGCCGGGGTATCACGCGAAATTTGATGAAAAAGCCCTTGTGCCCGCAACAAACTACTGGCTGGCAAACGACACGGTGCGAAATTTTTCCTTGAGAAACCAGCCGTTGGTCACCAGGGCTTCGGCATCGTCCTTGTAGATGTTGGTGGCTATCTTGGCGAGTTGCTCATCGAGAATGTCCAATTGCTCCAGCAGCAGTTGTTTGCTGGTCTTGCCATCTTCGACGGCATGCAGGCTGGCAAACGCCGCTGGCAGCCACAGGTAGTTTCTGACTGTGCCGGGCAGGTCACGGGTGACCGCATGCACCAGTGTCACGACATGTTCCATCGCCACATCACCGGAAAACAGCTTGGGTGCCAGTTCCGTTACCAGCGCGTGAATCCGGTCCAGACGTTCTGCCGCCTCGGCGGGCAAGCGCGACCTTGACTGGCTGACCAATTCGTCCAGGCTATCGACCAGGTTGGCCTGGGTCGCCTCATTGCGCACCTTGAGCTCGAGTTCCTTGCTGCCCGGCACCGCCAGCCAGCCCAGCATGTACAGACCGGCCACAATCGGAAACCACCAGTCCGAGATGACACCGGCAAAAAACAACGCCAGGCCGCCAATGGCCAGACCGCTGCCGACAAGATTGCGGGTGCTGTAGAGAAACAGCAGCACACGGGTCCAGGCCGAGACATCCTGCATCACTGGTACCCGCGAATTTCTTTGAAGATCGCCTGCAGGCTGCTCTTGCGGCTGTCAAAAGTACGCCCGCCGGTCAGTTCGGCTAAGCGCTGCAGTTCGACCGGATTGGCCTCGCCAAACAGCACCGGAAACAGCTTGATGCCCTTGTCCTGCGCGGGCAACTGCGCGTGCCAACTGGCAAACTCATCGACGCTGATGCCGGCGTTGTTGATGCCATCGGTCATGATGACGATCGAATAGAAACGCTGTGGGTCGCTGCGCCGGCGCTCTGCGGTTTCCTGATAGGCCTTGCGAGTGGCGGAAAAGATGGCGGTGCCGCCATTCGCCCTGAGCGCGTTGACCCGTTCGGACAGGTGGGCCATGGTGGCCTGATTGGCGCTAGCATTGTCACCCATGTCAAAACGCTCAACCGAGCCAAAAGTGTCGCTGAAAGGCAGCAGAAAAATGCGCTCGCGGTTGCGAAAACGGGTAAAGCGGCCGCTGATGCTGGCATCTGCACCCGACAGCCCCAGCAGCGCGGTCTTGAGCGCGGCGATGCGCTCGTTTTCCATCGAGCCGCTTTGGTCCAGCACAAACGTGTTGTCGGCGGGCAGACGCAACTGGTTGTCAAATGCCGCCAAAATGGCATCGACCACGGCCAGTTTGGCCGGAAACGGCAACTCCACCAGCGCTTGCGGACCGGCATCGGGCGCGGGCACATCCGGGTTGACGGGTCGGCGCAGGGTCTGGGCGGTCATGCTTTTCTGAAAGTCGGTGCCGCGCAGGTAGGCCACCACCTTGTCGTAAGCCGCACGCTTGGCTGGCTGCACCAGCATCAGCGGGTAGTCGGCGGTGGCAATGCCGTCCTGCGGGTAAATCAGCACCAGCTTTTCGGCAAGCGCCGGGTTGCGGTTCAGCGACAACAGGGTGGATGCATAGTTGATGATGCCATCGACCTTGCCCGGTTCTTTCAGATAGGCTTCGGCCAGCCAGCCCGAACTGCCTGCGGTGAGGCGCTGTGCCTTGAAAAATGCTGCCAGCCGTTTGGCGTCAATGTCTTTTTCTTCCAGCGCGTCGCCCTTGCCAGACAAGGCGGCAGCCAGACCCAGCAGCGCAGAAAAGCCGGTGTTCGACGACGCCGGGCTGGTCATGCCAAAGGTGAACTTGCCTTGGGCTGCGGCCTGCGCAATGTCTTTCCAGGTAATGTTGGGGTTGTTCTTCCAGCCCAGTTCGGTCGCCTTGCTGTCCTTGATCCCCAGCACCACCGGCGTGAGCATGGTGCGCTCGGAGGCGGCAATGCGTGCCTTGGCTGCCGGCACCAGCATGGCGTAGCGGTTGCTGGCCAGCCAGGCGGCATCCACCGCCTCGCCGGCCTGCAGCTTTTCAACCGCTTCCAGCGTGCCAACATAGCGCATCTGCAGCGTGATGCCGGTGGCTTGCGTGAGTGCCGGCAACAGCGGCTCGATGTCTTTGAGTTCGGAGCCAGCCAATACGCTCAAGGTGCTGGCCGAGTCGGGTGGCGCGGCAGCGGTGTCTTGTTTGCCGCAACTGGCCAGCAGCAGTGCGCACAGGCCGAGCAAGGTCATCAGGGTTTTCATCAGCAGACTCCTGGCAGTATGACCGGGCCATTTGGCGGCGTGGGGGTGACCGGGGCTTCAAAGGTCTGGGCTTGACACATGGTGGCGGCTCCTTGGGGCAATGCGGTCTATTGGAATTTCTTTTCAATCGCCTGAATCATGCGCTCCAGGGTCTCAAAGCTGGGCGGGTCGATCACATCGACCAGCGTGACCGGAGCCGACAGGTTTTTGGCCTTGAGGAACTCGGCAAAATGGGTCGGCGAAGCGGTGCGGTAGCCATAGTCTGCGGCCATTTTTTGCAGTTCTGGGTCATTGGCCAGCAGCTCGCCGAGCTTGCGGCCGTTGTCGGTGAAAGGCACCAGAATGTGCTTGGTGTAGAGCGTGGGTTGCGGGTAGAGCAGCACCATGTCCGGGTTGGGCTGGGCACGCCTGGACTGGTATTCAAGAAACTGGCTTTCGTAAATCATCACCAGCGGTGCCTTGCCAACACCCATGGTGGTGTAGTCTTCAAACGGGCCAGCCGAGCTCGATTCCTGCAAGCCCTGGCGCAAAAACAGCGAGGTCACAAACGGCAGCACTTTGTCGGCCTGAGCCTGATCATCGACCACGTTGTTGTCGTTGACCACATAGCTGGCCAGCGCCAGATACATGGCGGCCGAGTTGGATTTGCGCACGTCGGTGGAACTGATCAGAATGCTCTTGCCGGTGGCAAACGCGGTATTGCCTTTGAGGTCGCGCCAGCGCACCCCTTTTTCGCTCAGTTCAAGCAGGCGCTTCATGTCGATGATGTAGTAGGTGCCAGCGGTTTTTTTGACGATGCCCTCGTGTTCCATCACCGGGATCAGCAACTGCCACGACGCAATCGCCATGGGGGTAAAGAAGGTCGGGAAAGTCTGTTTTGCCCCGACTTTGTTTTGCAGGCTGATAGCCGCAGGTGCCCCGGCCGGAAAACCAAAATCGTAACCCTTGAGGTCGCGCGTGGCAATTTCGCGGGAACCGACTTTTTCGACGCTGACGCGAAGCCCCTTGCCGGCCAGCCGTTCGATCACCTTCGGGTCAGCAAAGAAGGAATCTTTTTCGGAACCAATCATGCCCTTGACATCGACCATGGCCGTGGCCGCTTGCTGGGCGGCCTGCTGCGTCGATTGACGCCCCGACGAGACATAAATGGCCGCACCGATGCCAACTGCCAGAATCGCTGCAAGCGCCGGCCCCAAAATCCGTCTGACTTCCATCGCTGTTGACTCCGATCAAGTAAAACCAGTGAACTTGTTGACTGCTTTACTTTAACCCTGAAACATGGCAAATCAGGCGGCTGCCAGTCCGACTTGACTTTATAAGCGTTTTATGCCTCTAGCCCTTATGGATAAAGCGCTGATAGCTATTTAATAAATAGCAACGCAAGGATTCTGCCAATGAACCCTCATGGTCTTGCAAGCAGGTGCGGCACGCCGTTGATGCGCACCGGAGCTTGGGCTTGCGCTAGTGGGAATGTTGCGCCAGCGTGCCGGTGCGCAGTTGCATGATCAGCGTCTGGTACGAAACCGACCAGTCGTGGCCCGTCGCCGGCATTGCCGAGTGGGAGTTTTCTGCGTCCAAATCTGTTTTCACTTCAAGATACAAGGAATCGTCTTGACCATAGCGCTGCTGCAACTTGTTGCAAAGCATTTCCAGATTGTTGAGATATCGCGACATATTGTGTTGAACCGTTGTTAAGACCGGGGAATCTTAGCAATTGATTTCTGTGTTCGTGGCGCTAATCGTCATGGAGTTGACTTAGAACAAACACGCTGCCGTTTCTGGCAAGCGGCATCCACAACGCATCCGGAGAATGTCATTGTTTTGTCACAGAAAGATCATACAAACCCCCTCATGAGCCTCCATAAACCACCTGCCGACACATCCATCACATCTGCCGAAACCGCCACTGGCGACAGCTTGCCCTGGGACCGGGAGGTTTGCCTCGGTCTGATCGCCCTGTTGTGGTCGCTGCGCCAGACCATGCTGGAACGCGAGAGCCAATTGCAGCCCGAACTTGGCAGTGTGCTGCCGCAGCACCATGACAGCGCACGCAACCTGATTCACTATTTGAGTTTGCGCACGGTTGATCTGCGTCCGCTGCAAGAGCAATTGGCCAAGCTGGGCCTGTCTTCGCTGGGTCGAGCCGAGTCGCATGTGCTGGCGAACCTGGACAAGGTGCTGGGTTTGCTGCACCGGCTGACGGACCAGGTCTGGCAAGACCGCTCCGGCGAGGAGCCGGTCGGCAGTGTCAGCAGCCGCGCCCGCCTTGTCGAGCACACCGAGAGCTTGCTGGGTCCAGCACCGCCAGACCGTCCGGTGCGCATCATGGTGACACTGCCCGCCGAGGCGGCCCAAGACTTTGCCGTTGTCAGAGACCTGGTCAACGCCGGCATGGATATCGCCCGCATCAATTGCGCGCATGACGGCCCGCAAGACTGGAAGACGATGGCGTTGCATGTTCGGCGCGCCGCGCAACTGGCCCAGCGTCCGGTCAAGATTCTGATGGATCTGGGCGGGCCGAAAATTCGCACCGGGGAAATGCCGCCACTGGCACCGGTACTCAAGCTCAAGCCGTCCAAAGACCAGTTTGGCCGTGTCTTTCGGCCCGCCCGTTTGCATCTTCGCCCCATCAACAGCCAGGAGAATGTTACGGGTGTGGATGCCAGTGTCGGTGTCTGGGAGGTCTGGCTGGAGCGGCTCAAGCCGGGAACCAGCATTGAATTTTCGGACGCGCGCGGCGCCAAGCGTCACCTGATGGTGGTCCACGTCGATGCCAAAGGCGCGATTGCCGAAAGCCTGCAGACCGCCTACTTGACACCCGAGACAGTGCTGAGCATCGGCGGAACCCAGGGAACAAAAAAACACGCCACCCTGGTGTGCCAAATTGACAGCCCGCCGGGAACCTTGCATCTGCACCGTGGCGATGTGTTGCACCTGACCGATGGCAGCCCGATGGCCAGTGCAGCGGATGACGACGCGCATGATCCGGGTCAGGATATCGCGCACATCACCTGCACATCGCCGCAGGCCATCCAGCAGGTCAAGCCCGGCGCGCGCATCTGGTTTGACGATGGCCGCATTGGCGGCATCGTGCGGCACAGTTTTCCCAACTATTTGAGCATCGAAATCACCCAGGCGCGCGATGCGGGTGAAAAACTCTCGGGCGACAAAGGCATCAATCTGCCCGACAGCCAACTCGATCTGCCCGCGCTGACGCCCAAAGATCTGCTGGATTTGCAAACCGTTGCCGCCGAGGCGGACATGGTCGGCCTGTCGTTTGTGCAAAGGTCTTCCGATGTGGATCAGTTGCGCAAAATGCTGGCGGAACTGGGCCGGGCCGACATGGGCCTGGTGCTCAAAATAGAAACCCTGCAGGGATTTGAAAACCTGCCCGAGCTGATGTTGAGCGCCATGGCAGCCAGCAGCGCCGGCATCATGATCGCGCGCGGCGACCTGGCGGTGGAATGCGGCTACGAGCGCATGGCCGAGGTTCAGGAAGAAATTCTCTGGTGCGCCGAAGCCGGCCACATGCCGGTGATCTGGGCGACCCAGGTGCTCGAATCACTGGCAAAAACCGGACTGCCCTCGCGCGCCGAGATCTCGGATGCCGGTTTGGGGGTGCGCGCCGAGTGCGTGATGCTCAACAAGGGGCCGTACATCACCCAGGCCATCCGCACGCTCGACGACATTCTGAAACGCATGGGCGGGCACCAGGACAAAAAGCGCCCGCTGCTGCGTGCCCTGCGCGCGTGGGGCGACAACCCGACTTTGCCACCGCAATAAAACGCCTCAAGGCCCTGCCAGCAGGCGCGGCAAGCCGGTGGAGAGCACCGGAATCCATGAAATCGCCAGCGTGCCGAAAAACATGGCCAGCACCGCCGGCAGCACCGAGCGCGCCACATAAGGAATTGTTTTGCCAAACATCGCCGAGGCAAAGTAGAGGTTCATCCCGGCGGGCGGAGCCAAAAACCCCATTTCCATATTGGCCAGAAAAATGATGCCAAAGTGCACCGGGTCAATGCCATAACTCAGCGCCACCGGCAGCAGCAGCGGCACCAAAAAAACGATGGCGGCGTAAATTTCCATCAAGGCCCCGGCAGCCAGCAAAAACACATTCAACGCCAGCAAAAACAGAACCTTGTCAGGAATGATGCCTTGCACCCAGTCGATCGCATCATTGGGCAAGCCGCTGTCCACCAGATAGTTGGTCAGCCCCAGTGCCATGCCCAGGATCAGCATCACCCCGCCAATGATCTGCGTGCAGTCGGCAAGCGCCCCGCCCAGCACGCGCCAGCCCAGCTCCCGGTGCGCGATGGCCTGGGTGGCGACGGCATAAGCCGCCGTCAGGGCGGCACTCTCGGTCGGCGTGGCCAGGCCGCTGGCCAGCGAGCCGATCGCCATCACCGGCGCCAGAATTTCCCACTTGGCCGCCCACAAGGCGGTGCCGATGCCAGGACCAAACCGGCTGCCGACGGGGCTGCCTGCCGGTGCCGCCACCACCGGTGCCAGCCCGGTGCGTCGCAGATAACCGCCCACCAGCAGCAAAAATGCCACCATCACAAAGGCCGGAATCAGCCCGGCCAGAAACATCGTGTTGATCGGCACCCGGGCGATGATGGCGTACATGATCAGCGGCACCGAGGGTGCCAGCAGCACGCCCAGGGCGCTGGCACTGGTGACCAGACTGATTGAGCGCTGCTCGGGCAAGCCGGCGTTGCGCAGCAGCGGCAGCAGCAGGCCGCCCAGCGCCAGAATGGTGACGCCGCTGCCGCCGGTGAAAGCGGTAAAAAACGAGCACAGCAGAGCGGCGGCCACCACGGTGCCGGTCATGCCGCCACCAAACGCCGCCATGAATACCGCACCGAGCCTTGCTGCCGCGCCAGTGCGGGCAAACACCAAACCAGCCAGCGTGAACAAGGGCAAGGCTGGCAGCGAGGCATTCACGGTAATCTGGTAATGCGACAGCGCCACCGAGGCCAGCGGCTGACCCTGGTGCCAAAACAGCGCCAGTGCCAGGCCACCGAGCACCGCAAAAATCGGCGCACCGCCCAGCAAGGCCGCCAACAGCCACAGCACCGCCGGCCACAACTGCAGCGCACTGGCCTCGTATCCCTGGCCCAGCCAATAACCCAAACTTGGCAGGCACAGCGCCAACAGCCACTTGAGCCAAGGCACCTGAACACAGCGCGCACCCAAACGCAGCCCCAGCAGGCCAAAGCCCAGCGGCATCAGCCCTTGCACCCACCAGGTCGGCATGCCGTAGGCCAGGGTGTGAGCGGCATCGATTTCGGTTTGCACCAGACGCCAGCTTGCCAGCGCCAACACACCGCAGACCAGCGCCGCGCTGCCCTGGGCAAATGCCCTGACAGCGGCTTGAAAGAGTGGGCCGCCCCAACTGGCCAGGCCATTGCCCAGGCTGCTCAAGTGGCCGTGGCGCTCGGCCGCCAGCGCACCCAGCATGGCCAGCACCAAACCCAGATGCTGCACCAGCGCGGCGGCGTTTTCCACACCGCGCCCCAACACCGGGCGCAGCACGATCTCGGCCAGCGGAATCAGCGTCATCAGCACCAAGGCCAATGCGGCCAGCACGGTGTCAAGGCGTTGAAGTTCCCGCCAGCGGGACCAACTCAGGGCAGCCAAGGCTAGCGGCCCGGCGTGGTCCGAAAGGCTTTGAGGTGCATGAACACCTCGTCAAAGGTGTCAGCGGGCACCATGTGGCCGCGAATGCGCGGGTACAGCTTGTCGGCCAGCGCCAGCCACTCTTTCATCTGCTCGGGGCTGGGCTTGTTCACCACCAGGCCGCGCTGCTTCATGGCGGCCACCGCTTCATCGACCTCTTGGCGGGCTTGGGTGCGCATCGCCAGCCCGGCTTTTTCGCCGGCATTGCGCACTGTTTGTTGTGCGCTGGGGCTCATGTCATCCCAGGCTTTTTTGGTGATCACCAGGGCGCCAACAATGGGTGCCCAGTTGATTTCGAGCATGTTGGGGGCAGTGTTGTAGATCTGGCTGGCCAGCGCAAAGTAAGGGGTGGAGGGCACCACCGAAATCATGCCGGTCTGAATCGCGGGCAGGATGTCGCTGGTTTCCAGCGGCACCGGGGTGTAACCCAGGCTTTTCATGATCTCTTGCTGCTCGGACTCGGCGCCCCAGGCAAAGAATTTCATCTTTAGGTAGTCGGCGGGCTTGAAAGCCGGTTCTTTGGAGAAAAACCGCACCCAGCCCGAGTCGCCCCAGGCCAGCACCACAAAACCCTTGTCAAAAAACTTCTTCTCCATGCCGGCGCGCATTTTCTCGCGCACATAGTCCACTTCGTCCCAGTTTTTGAACAGCAGCGGCAGGTTTTGCAGTGCCGCAATCGAGGGTTCGATCTCGCGCAGGCCGACCACCGAGATCAGCGCGCCCTGCAGTTGGCCAATGCGCATGCGCCGCGCCAGTTCGGCCTCGCCGCCCTGGCTGCCGTCGGGGTAAATCAGGTATTTGGCATCGCCGCCCAAGGCGCTGCGCCAGGCTTCACCCACCGCTTGCAGTTGCCGGTGGTAGAGCGAGTTTTTGGGTGCCAGCGTGCCAATACGCAATTGCGGGGTGGCCGCATGGACGGCAGGCGCACTGGCGGCGGCAAAAGCGACCGCCATGGCGGTCAGGCCGGCACCCAAAACTTGTCTTCTCAACATCGAAAAATTGATCATGGTGAATGCTAAAAAAGGTCATCGGCCGAGGCCTGCAGCCACAGCGCACGCTCACGCATCACGGCGCTTTGCAAATCAGTGGCCAACGCGCTGGCAGCCAGCGCCTGCCGCAACAAGGCATCAAACGCGGGCCGGTCCCCTGCCGGCAAGGCGATGCTTTCGGCTTTGGCCACCAGCGCCCCGGCATTGCTGCCAGCACCCAGGGTGATGGCCTGATCAAAATAGCGGGTTGCCTGCTGGCGCGAGCCGCCGGGCCGCGCCGCCTCAAAACTGCCCATCAGGCTGGCCAGCGCACCCTGGCCGTGATCGGGTGCCGCCTGGTAGGCAAGTTGCGCCAGGCGAATCGCCAGCGGCAAGTCGGCCACCCGGTTGGGCTGGTCTTTGGACAAGGCAATCAGGCCACCCCAGGAGGCCGCCGCCCAGTAGGCCACAGCCACTTCCTCAGGCGACAAACGCAGCGCATCAGCCTGGTTCAAATTCGCCAGTGCCCCGGCAAAACCGGGGCGGTGATTTTCGAGTGCCGTCATGGCGTGGCGCTGCGCCCGCTGGTACAAGCGGGCGGCGCGCTCGCGCAGTTTTTGCGCGGCTTGCGCATCGCGGGCTTCGACGCGCTCGGCTTCAAACTGCACAAAGGCGTAGGCGTACTGGGTAAACCCGGCGGCGACCGCCGCAGCCAGTGGCAGATTGCCGGGTGTATCAAGCAGCACTGCCTCCGAGAGTTTGAGGTAAAAGGCGCTGGCCTCGCGGGCTAGCACCAAGTCATCTTCGGGCGCACTGCCTTGGGTCGCCAGCACGCTGGCGACCTCCTGCAAGATCAGGTGCCGTGGCGAACAGGCCGCCAGCGCCAATAGCAGCGCCAGCAGGCCAAAACGCAGCAGGCGCTTCAGAACTCGCTCTCAATCACGTCTTCGATGCGCTCGCTGTCCATCACGGCGATTTCTGCGTATTGCACGCCATTCAGGCGTTGGCGATAGGCCAGGTAGGCGTGGCGATCCGCTGCTTCTGAATCACCGTTGTCCTCTGCTTCGGCGGCAGCGAGGTGGTGGCGCGCGGCAGCGGCAAAGTGCTCGGCAGCAGCGCGATGGTAGTCACCGACCGACTCAAAATCGTCATCCAGGTCTTCCCCGGACGAGGCGATAGCGGCTCTAAATGTGTTTTCAGTGTCTTGCGTCATGGATGTCTCACGAGTAGATGGCGTATGGCGACGTGCCAATTGGCGAGTGTGGAGCAATGACGTGAAGGATTCATGACACAAGAAGGATTCATGACAAAAAATGTTGCTGGTACACAGCCTGCCTTGCCGTGGCTTGCGGTCATTGACTTCCTCCCCTGCATTTCTTGAATTCTTCTCGGAAATTGCAAAGACCTGACTTGTTAGTCACCAAAGGCAGGGAAATCCTGCGGCGCTACGCATGATCGCGCGCGGCGACATCGCAGTGGAATGCGGCTAGGAGCGCATCGCCGAGGTTCAGCAAGAAATGCCAGCAAGTTGGTTGTGGTAGCGTTCGCTTCCTTTGGCTCACTTCAATCTAACAGGTACTGAATCATGTTCGCAGTTATTGCTACTCTGCGCGGCAAAGTGATTGGCGCGACCGATGTTCTGGTTCTGTTCGCCGTGCCGGGCGGCGAAGTTGTCGCCTTGGTGGTGGACACCCTGAAAGGCATCAACGAGGCCCCGCGCAGAATCTGCTTTATATGCTTTTTATGCCGCCAGCCCTTATGGATAAAGCGCTGATAGCTATATTTTAGATAGCATCTGTATCTGTATCTGCGCACCCCCTTCACAGGCAACAACAACACAGCATTGCCTTTGAGATGAACCTTCAGCGTTTTCAACCCCAATCGCTTGTGGCCCGCCTGACTTTGCTCACGCTGGTGATTGTGGTGATGATATTTTTATTGCTGTCGAACTACATGAAATCGCTGATGCGTGAGGAATTGTTACGCTTTACTGGCGAGCAGCAGCGTTCGGCGCTGGCGGTTTTGGTCAGCCAGATCAGCCATAGCCTGCAAGAGCGCTTGGTCACCCTGACCACGGTGGCCGGGCGCATCACACCGCGTGATATGGCAAGTCCCATGGCCGGGCAGGCATTTTTGCTGGAGCGCCCCTTTTTGGCCAAGGTATTCAATGGCGGCGTGGTGTTATGGAGCCGCACCGGCCAGCGGGTAACTGACGCCCAATTTGAGGGCATGAGTGCCGTGAACCAGCCGCTTGATCCGCAAGAACTGGCGCGCCTGCTCAGCGATGGGCAGCCCCTGGTGGGCCGGGTTCACCGCGATGCGCAGTTGAAAATCGGCGTGTTTGCGATTGCCGTGCCGGTGCCGTGTCGCCCTGTACCCCGACCATGCTCAGACCGAAAAAGACTTGCTGCGCCTGGGCGATGAAGCGATGTTTCGCGCCAAAAAAAGCGGTCGCAATGCTGTCGTGCAATTTTGACAACTGAAATGGTTGCAAACCATGTTCTGCACGCCGACCGGGCCATCTTTGCCGCATTGCCCCATCAACTCTAACCATCCATCGCTGCTTATTACAGTTTCACGTCTTCGATGTTCAACATGCGTCCACCCAGGTTCACCCACGACTATTCTTTCGACCCCGCCTGCAACATGGATCTGGCGCAGCTTCTGGCCATTGCTGCGCCCGAGCCGCCGGCTGACTTTGCCGACTTCTGGCGACAGCGCCATGCTGCAGCACTTGCCCTGTCGCCGCAGCCACGCATCAAGCTTGCCAAGTTGCAGCGCCCACAGCATCGGGTGTACGACTTGCACTTTGTCTCGACCAGCGGCGTGCAAATTGGTGGCTGGCTGCTGGCGCCCAAAGATGGCCAGGTGCGCCGTGGCGTGGTCTTTGGGCATGGTTACGGTGGCTGCGAGTTGCCGGATGAACTGTTGCCGGTCAATGGCGCGGTGCAGTTGTTTCCCTGCTTTCGCGGCATTGGCCGCAGCCCGGTGGCCGGCGTTTCGCCAGACCCCAACTTTCATGTTTTGCACCATATTCAAGACCGGCAGCGCTACATTCTTGGCGGCTGTGTGGAAGACCTGTGGCTGGCGGTATCCGCCCTGCTGGAACTTTTCCCCGAAGTGGCAGGCCGGGTGGCCTATTCGGGCATCAGTTTTGGCGGCGGCATCGGGGCGCTTGCGGTGCCTTGGGATGCCCGCATTGGGCGCGTGCATCTGCAAGTGCCGACTTTCGGCCACCAGGCGCTGCGCCTGACCCTGCCTTGCGTCGGCAGTGGCGAATCGGTGCGCGTGTTTCAACGCCAGCATAAGTTTCATGCAATCGACACATTGGCCTATTACGATGCCGCCAGTGCTGTGCAACACCTGTGCATCCCCGCGCTAGTGGCGGCGGCGCTGTTCGACCCGGCGGTGCCGCCACCCGGACAGTTTGCCATTTACAACGCCATTGCAAAGCCGCTCAAACGCTTGTTTGTGCTGCAGGCCGGTCATTTTGACCATGCAGGCGAGCAGCAGGAGTTGCGGGAAATGAACCGGGAGCTTGCCAGCTTTTTCATGGAACCATGACACGGTATGGAGGCATTCGCGTATGCATCGAGAGTATCACCGCTGGTACAGCCACCGCTTGCACCGCGACATGGAGTTGCTGGTATTTGGTCATGCCGGTGCCAAGGTCATGGTTTTTCCGACCCGCGACGGCAACTTTCACGAGTATGAAGACCTGCACATCGTGCACAGCCTGGCCGAAAAAATCAATGCCGGGCAATTGCAGTTGTGGTGTCTGGACAGTGTCGCCTGGGAAACCTTTTATTGCGGCTGGCGTCACCCTGCCGACCGCATCCAGCGCCACGCCCTGTATGAGGAATACGTCCTCAATGAGGTGATGCCGCTGATGCAGCAGCAGAATGCTCACCCCTGCACCATCGCCCACGGTTGCAGCCTGGGGGCATTTCTGGCCGCCAACATGGCGTTTCGCCATCCGCAACATTTTCAGAAACTGGCGGCATTCTCCGGGCGCTTCGACCTGACGATGCGCGTCGAAATTTTTGATGATCTGCTTGGCGGCTACTACGACGACAGCGTCTATTTCCACACGCCTAGCCATTTTCTGGCCAACCTGAGCTGTGACTGGCGGCTGGCGCATTTGCGCCGCATGGACATTGTGATGGTGGTTGGCAATGAAGATCCGTTTTTGCACAACAACCGGCAATTGAGCGACATCCTGCACGCCAAGGGTGTGCATAACCAGTTGCATGTCTGGGACGGGCGCGCCCATCGTGGCCAGTATTGGCGGCACATGGCGTCGCTGTACGTTTGATGCCAAATTGGCCTCCAGGCCTTTTGCAGCTTGCACTAACAGCTATCAAATACAAAGCGTATTAAGCTCATTCGCTATCATCTCTGCCTGTTTAAGCACGGTTTCTGTTGCCAGCAACTGCATGTCGGGCGGATAGCCAAATTGCCGCAGCGTGCGTTTCACAATCACCTTGAGTTTGGCCCTGACATTCTCTTTGATAGTCCAGTCGATCGAGGTGTTTTCGCGCACCCGCTGCGTCAGCACGACCGCCAGCTCGCGCAGCTTGTCTTGCTGCATCAGCTCACGTGCACTGTTGTTGTTGGCCACGGCGGTATAGAAAGCGTATTCAAAATCTGTCAGCCCCATCTGCCTGGCTTCATCGTCTGAAGCCACAATGTCCCGGCTGAGCTGGATCAGTTCGTCCATCACTTCGGCGGCGGTCAGTATCTTGTTTTGATACTTCAAAATGGCCGACTCCAGCATCGCCATCAGTGAACGGCTTTGCACCAGATTGCGCCTGGCGCGCACTTTCAGTTCATCACCCAGAAGTTTTTTAAGCACCTCCAAGGCCAGGTTTTTATGTGTGTAACCTTTGAGTTCGGCCAGGAACTCATCCGACAAAATCGAAATATCGGGCTTTTTGATGCCTGCCGCGTCAAACACGTCAATCACTTTTTCTGACACCAGCGCCTGGTCAATCACCTGGCGAATGGTGGTTTCAAGCGCTTCATTGCTGCGCACTGTGGTAGCGCTGTCAAACTTCACCAGCCGCGCCTTGACGGCCTGGAAAAAGGCGACCTGGTCTTTGGCATCCATCGCCTGTTCATGCGGCACGGCAATGGCAAACGCCTGCGACAAGGCCGTCACCGCCTGGATATAGCGCCGGCGCCCATCGTCAAGACCCAGAATATGCTCTTCTGCCGCCAGAATCAGCGACAGCTTTTGTGCCGTATCTGCGGCGAAATAATGCGCATAGGCAAAGCCGTGGTACAGCGCCGAGATCACCTCCAGTTTCTCTTGCATCAGCGCGACCGCCTGCTCCTGCAACAAAGCCGGGTCGCCTTTGCCGCCCGCATCCGAATAGAACGACAGAGCAGCCTTGAGGTCGGCAGCAATCCCCAGGTAATCGACCACCAGCCCGCCCGGCTTGTCCTGATAGACCCGGTTGACCCGCGCAATCGCCTGCATCAGGTTGTGCCCTTTCATCGGCTTGTCGATGTAGAGGGTGTGCATGCTGGGCGCATCAAAGCCGGTCAGCCACATATCGCGCACGATCACCAGCTTGAGCGGGTCGCTGTCATCCTTCATGCGCAGCGCCAGCACCTTGCGTTGCGCCTTGGTGGTGTGGTGCCGGGCCAGCCTGGGGCCGTCGCTGGAGGCAGCCGTCATCACCACCTTGATGACCCCCTGGCCCAGCGCGTCGGCATGCCAGTCCGGCCGCAGCTTGATGATCTCGTCATACAAATCGACCGCTATTCGCCGTGACATGCTCACGATCATTGCCTTGCCTGCAAATGCTTCCTGCCGCGCCTCAAAATGGGTCACGATGTCGCGGGCAATATTCTTGATGCGCTGCTCACTGCCAATCAGCGCCTCCATCCTGGTCCACTTGGCTTTGGCTTTCTGGGTCTCTGTCAGTTCATCTTGCTCCAGCTCTTCGTCCAGATCCGCAATCAGCTTTTTGCCTTCATCGCTCAGGCCGACCTTGGCCAGACGGCTTTCGTAATAGATGGGCAAAGTGGCACCATCATTGACCGCCTGGGAAATGTCGTAAATATCGACATAGTTGCCAAACACCGCCGGGGTGTTGACATCGGTTTTTTCGATCGGTGTGCCGGTAAAGCCCAGGTAAGTGGCATTCGGCAAGGCATCGCGCAGGTATTTGGCAAAACCATAGACCACCTTTTTGCCAATCAAATCACCCGCCGCATTTTTTTCGTCAATGGTTTTTGCGGCAAAGCCGTATTGGGTGCGGTGCGCTTCATCGACGATCACCACAATATTGCGGCGGCCAGACAGTTCCTCATAGACATTGCCATCGTCAGGCTGGAACTTCTGGATAGTCGAGAACACCACGCCGCCCCCTGCCACTTTCAGCAGTGCCTTGAGGTGTTCACGGTCTTTGGCCTGCACCGGCTGCTGGCGCAGCAGTTGCCTGCAGCCGGCAAAGGTGTCAAAAAGCTGGTCATCGAGATCGTTGCGGTCGGTAATGACCAGCACCGTCGGGTTGTCCAGCACCAGCACGATCTTGCCGGTGTAAAACACCATTGAAAGCGACTTGCCCGACCCCTGGGTGTGCCAGACCACGCCCGCCTTCATGTCACCTCGGGGCTGTGCGGCCACGCCGGGCACCCCATAACTGGCCGGGCTTTGGCGCAGCAAAAGCGGCCCGCTCAAGTCCGCCGCCCGCAACGTCGAGGCCACCGCCGCATTGACCGCGTAATACTGGTGATAGGCCGCCAGCTTCTTGCTGGTGCTGATGGTGATCTGGCCAGTGTCGGAGTCTTCCTTGCTCTCTTTCTCGAACACGATGAAGTGGCGCACCAGGTCCAGCAGCGTGCCTGGATTCAACATGCCCAAAATCAGCGTCTCAAGCTGGCTGACCAGGTGCGATGCCTCGGCCTTGCCATCAGCACTCTTCCAGGCCATAAAGCGTGACAGGCCCGCCGAAATCGAGCCAGCTTTGGCCTCCAGCCCGTCCGAGATCACCACCAGGGCGTTGGCAGCAAACAGACTCGGTATGGTTTGCTTGTAGGTCTCGATCTGCGCAAACGCTGTCTTGAGCGTGGCGTTTTCATCGGTGGCGTTTTTCAGCTCGATTACCACCAGCGGGATGCCGTTGACAAACAGCACCAGGTCGAGCCGCTTTTTTTGCTGGTTCTCGATCACGGTGAACTGGCTGACCACCACAAACTCGTTGTTCAGAGGCCGGGCAAAGTCAATCAGCCAGACCCGTTCGCCTCGCGTGTCGCCGTCTTTTTGCAGGCTGACCGGCACGCCTTCGGTCAGCAGGCGGTGAAATTCTTCGTTGACAGCCAACAAGTCGGGCGAGTGAACCCGCAGCACGTCCTTGAGCGCCAACGCCACCACCTCACGCGGCAGCCGGGGGTTGATGCGCCATGCCGCCTGCGCCAGCCGGCCATGCAACAGCACCTCGGCGTAACTGTCGCGCTCGGGCTTGCCACCGCCAGGAGCCATGTCCGGGCCATGCACAAAGGTGTAGCCCAGCCGTTCAAACAGCTTGATGGCAAAGGCTTCAATGGCGGATTCGGTGAGTTTGTGGGTCATCCCTGATTCTCCATGTGCTCTCTTAAATTGCAAACATCTGTGCGGTGGTTAAGAGAGCTTAAGTCATTGTTTTATAGAAAAATATCAACTTTTTCGGTGGCCTTCGCTCTCTTAATCTCTCTTAATCTTTCATAGCTTTTGCCGTCGGCGGCAGTGGTTTCCAAATTGGAAATAACTGCTTTTCCGTTCAACCCTGCAAGGCAACATTGAGCCTGATATCGCCATTGCTGGCCGTGTAGAGAATGAAGTTGGCAGCTTGCGGCAAGTTGTTATCTGTCATGGTTGTTTCCTTTACACAGCTACCCGCACCTCGCCGCTCATCAGCTTGGGCAACAGGGTGTCGCGGAGGGTTTCGAGAGTTTGGATTTGAACGTGATTCTTCTCAATTTTTTCCCATGAGTGACGTGCAATAACTGAAAACTCCATCAGCCGATCACTCGGTGGCATCTGAAAAGTGACAGAACCAATATCCGAAGGCTTCAAAGATGGATACGTTGATGTAGAACCATCGGCTATCGAGTGCAAATAGTCCGTCATTTCATCATTGGTCAACAATAAATAAATAAAGTGTGGATCAATTTTGGTACAAGTTAAAACACAAAACCCGGTGGATACCACCAACTTATCGGTCGGATTTTTGATAATTCCATAATGCTTCTGGTCTGGCCTTACGGTAGAGATCAGAATGTCGTTATGTTGAACCAATCGCCTTGCCCTGCTTGGCGCTTCGTTCAAGGCAATAGATTGAAGGTTTTCAATTCTGTTTTCTGTGAGTGAGCCTGTATCTAGATATTCAATCATTGCATGCGGATAACTTTTGTCGATACTTGTTTGGTTGAGTTTAACTACATCACCTACAGTTACCTCCTCCCATTCCTCCTGCGCCTCTTCCACGAACCACTGGCGAAACAGGGTTTCAGCCATGGCTTCGAGGGTTTTATTTTGGCGATGCAGCAGATCTATTTTGTCGTCGAGGTTGCTGAGGACGGCAGCAATGGCTTTTTGTTCGGGAAGCAGTGGAATGGTGATTTCAATATTTTCAAAGTCGGATTTATTAAGTATGGGTACCGCTGTGCCATCTCTACCAAGTATGGTTAGCATTTCGTATAAATCGCTGGTCAAGTAATAAAGAAAATCACAATCAATCACTGACCTGTTGGGAATAATTGCGTTGATTTGTTGATTGGTTACACAAGGCAAAGCATTGACTACTGATTTGCCCATGTCGGAGCCAATGCAAGTTACGAGTACCGATTTTTGTGGAAGCAAGCGCTTCCCTTGCCTAGTGGTTCCAACTTGTGAAAGCATTCTGATACTTGAATAAGCCTTCTTTCCATAGTTTTTGAAATCAGATGGAGTAATAAAAAGAACAGCCTTACCCCAATCTTCTGGATTATCCTTTGATGGAGTTTTTCCAGTTACAACATATCCGGTATCACCAAGTTTTATTTCTCGCCATTGACGAATTTTATTATCATTCCTGCAATAAATACAAACCCCAAAATCATCAATATGCGCCTTCAAAGCCGGTTCAGTAATGCCCGCATACTCCACCAAATCGACAAAAAATGGCAAATCGCTTTCTTCAAAAGCATCCTTCAGGCGAATCAGGGTTTTCCGGTCAAGCTGGCCTTTAATCGCCAGGTCAATATCTGAAGCTTCCTTATAGCTCCCCAGCGCCCGTGATCCAAACAGCCAGACCGACGCGATGTCCGGCCACGCGGCCAGAATGGTTTTGATGTCTTGCAGTTGCTTTTGCGATAGCCCGTATTTCATGTATTCAACTCATTGCGAAGTGTGGCGTGCATTTTTTGAATCACGGGGTAAAACTCTTCTCTCAGAAACGTCAGGGTTTTCTCCAGCACCTCCGGGTTGTAGGTGTGGCTTGTCAGGTTTCGGCGGCTAAGCGCTTCCATCCATACCTCGCCATCGGTGATGATTTCATTCTGAAAGGCTTGGCGAATGACTTCTTTGGGGGAGGTCAAATCAAAGCCTTGCTCCAGCAAATAATCTTTGAGCGTTTTCCAGGCCAGTTCCAGGGTGTATTCAAAACGCTGCACAAAACCTTCTTTTTCCAAATCCGACAGATCTTCAAGCCGGTAATCGGCAATCTGGATGAAATTGCGGTAAGCCCGGTCGAAATTGGCAAAGCGCTGTTTCCAGCGCAATTCGTTGTTCATGATTCATCCTTCACCAGATTGAGCATGCGCTCGCGCAGGGTTCGCACTGACCAGCGCGATTGGGCGCACAGGTCGGCGTAGAAGGCGCGTTGGGTGGGGTTGTCGAGCTTGATGATTTCTACAAAGTGCGACCAGCTCAATTGTTGCGACAGTGTCGCAACAATTGGCTCCTCGGGCAGGTAGTCGTAGAACTTGGCCATGCGCGTGAGGCCTGAGTGGCTAAACCCGCTGCCGTAGTCCTGCGTCAGGCGCGCGGACAGTTGCTTGAGCACTTCGGCACCGTAGGCCGCCCGATCGCTTTGCAAAACCTGGGTTTTGATGGTTTTGCCAACCTGCCAGTAGGTGAGAACCAGTGCCTGGTTCACTTGAGTGAGCACTTGTGATCGTGCCCGTTCCACCAGTTGTTTGATGCCCTGGTACAGCGCGTCCACGGCCAGCGTGGCAGGGGGTGCGATTGGCTTGACTGGGGGCTTGGTCATACCTTCACCTTCGCCAGACTTTCAGCAATCGCTTTGTTCAGCTTCACTTCTTCCAGCAACTGCGCTTCAAATTCCGCCTTCAGCGCCGCAAAGCGCTCGGCAAAGTCAAAATCGTCTTCCTCATCGGGCAAGCCCACGTAGCGCCCCGGCGTCAGCACATGGTCCAGCTCCGCCACGCGTGCCAGCGGCACCGAAGCGCAAAAGCCTTTTTCGTCTGCGTATTCGCCCCGACCGGTGCGCCAGGCGTGATAGACATCGGCCACTTTCTGGATATCCGCCCGGCTCAGCTCGCGCGTGCGGCGGTTGATCAGGTGGCCCAGGTTGCGGGCATCAATGAACAAAATCTCGCCCCGGCGCGGGTGGCCGTTGTTGCGGGCGCGGTTCATAAACCACAGGCCAGCCGGAATTTGCGTATTCAAAAACAGCTTGGCTGGCAGGTTGACGATGCAGTCAATCAGATTGCCATCCGCCACCAGCGCCCGGCGGATATCGCCCTCGCCGCTGCTTTTGCTGGTGAGTGCGCCTTTGGCCAGCACCACACCGGCACGGCCGTGGGGGGCCAGGTGGTGAATGAAATGTTGCAGCCAGGCAAAGTTGGCATTGCCGCTGGGCGGCACGCCATATTGCCAGCGGCCATCGGCACGCAGCAGTTCGCCGCTCCAGTCGCTCACATTGAAGGGCGGGTTGGCGATGATGAAATCGGCCTTCAGGTCCTTGTGCGCGTCGTTGAGAAAAGAGCCTTCGTTGTTCCACTTCACCTGGCTTGCATCAATGCCGCGAATCGCCAGGTTCATTTTGGCCAGCCGCCAGGTGGTCTGGTTGCTTTCCTGCCCGTAGATCGAGATGTCGTTGACACGGCCCTGGTGCTCGGTGACGAATTTTTCCGACTGCACAAACATGCCGCCAGAGCCACAGCAGGGGTCAAACACCCGGCCCTTGTAGGGTTCGAGCATCACCACCAGCAGTTCCACAATGCTGCGCGGGGTGTAAAACTGGCCGCCCTGCTTGCCTTCAGCCAGCGCAAATTCGCCCAAAAAGTATTCAAAAACATGGCCCAGCACATCGGCGCTGCGGGCCTTGGCATCGCCCAGCGCGATGTTGCCGACCAGATCAATCAGCCCGCCCAGGCTGGCCGGGTCGAGGTTTTGCCGGGCAAAAACCTTGGGCAGCACACCCTTGAGCGAAGGGTTTTCTTTTTCGATGGCATCCATCGCCGCATCCACATAACTGCCTACGTCGGGCTGCCTGGCTTTGCCCAGCAGGTGCGACCAGCGCGCCTGCGGCGGCACAAAAAAGATGTTTTCGGCCTTGTATTCGTCTTTGTCTTCAGGGTCGGCCCCGGCATAGTCACCGCTGCCGGTTTGCAGCCGGGCAAATAGTTCCTCAAACGAGTCGGAGATGTATTTCAGGAAGATCAGGCCAAGCACCACATGCTTGTATTCGGCCGCATCAATGTTTTTGCGCAGTTTGTCGGCCGCTTTCCACAGTTGCTTTTCCAGAGGTTCTTCCTTGACGGTGGTGGTTGAGGGAGCGCGGGCCATGGGGGTTCTTTCTTTCTTGACGATGGGGGGACTGTACGCGATGAAAGTCAGCGCGTAATTTTGCATCTTTTTGGCCTGTAGCCCTTGCTGGACAAGCGCTGACAGCTACATAAAACAAAGCAAATGACAAGCGCTGCGCTTGGATCACAGCGATGCGATGCGAGAAATTCTGTCCTGTCGGTCCGCTTTCAGACCAGTCAGGTCGTGGATTTGAATGCGCTTCTCGTACAGCAGCCGGCCCAGCACAAACTCAAGCATCGAGTAGCGGTAATCGTACATGCTGTCGATATCGCGTTGCACCCGCTCCAGGTGCGCCCGAATGGCCCACAGGTCATCGGGCGTGTTGACTTGGGCTGCGCGCGTTTTAAAGTTTGCCATGATGTCAGCCAGTTCGGCCTGCAACGCAGCGTCGAACACACGCCGGGCGACTTTCTTTTCTGCGGCACTCCAGGCCATGTCTGGCATCAGCGGCTCCTGAATGGAAAACCCGCAACCCGTACCGCCATCGCCAGCAGCAGGCCGGCAAGCACCCATGCGATGACTTGCACCACCAGACAGACCGCGATGGCGAGCAACGCGGCGGCGGCAAAAAGCGCAGGCAAGCGGGTTTTTTGAGTCATGCCAAGGTGGAGGCAGGTTTACCTGGACAGGTCGATGGCGTACACGCCCTGGCTCTTGCCGCTGCCGTCGTCGTTGCTGACCACGCTGATGTTGTTGAACCCGGCGGTCTGCGCTACGCCCAGCTTGCCGCTGGCTGAAGTGAAGGTGACCGCA
>CAIQOO010000029.1 GCA_903873485.1 uncultured beta proteobacterium
CTCATTGCTCAGTTGGCGGGCATAGTTGATAGCAAACGGCAGGGATTGGGCAAACATGGCAGCCTCACCTCAATTTATGTGGGGGTCGCTATTCTGACACTTCCACGCTTAGGGTTAAATTGAAAACTTGAACATCGAGTGCTACGGCCCTTGTAGCCGTCGGCCCAGCCTTTGTCGAAGCTCACCCACCAGGCGACTCCCGTTCCGTTGGCAGTGGGCGTACACGACCAAAAAAGCGAACTTGAACCGGGAAATGCCTGCGGGTTGATAAAACGGTCGTTCACTTTTGGTTTGCTCAAAAGCGTTTTTAGTTCATCGATATGTGGCACCCGCCAGCCATTGCCTGCCTGCTTTTGTGCATCGTCAAAGGTAAGCGCCCTGCCCTCTCCCGTACAGGTTGACCCATTCCACTTCTTCCCCACTTCGCACCGTTGCCAGACGAGCTTGGTTTTCAAATCCTCTACTTCCATGCCGTTTGCCAGAATCCGGTACCTGCCATCAATCAACTCCCCTGCCTGCACGGGCTGTGCGGTGACTACGGGAGGAGCCGCTACGGGTAGCGTAGAAGCAGGCACACTCGCAGGACGTGGAGCGGGTGTTATGGGTTCCGGCTTGATACTGGCAATCTGCACCCCTGCTGACCCCGTGCCCACCGGTGGACCCACCAAATACGCCCGTGCCCGCAAATTGCCATCCCGCGTGGGTTGCTGGCTGGGCTCCTTGCGGTGCACTTCGTCGGCCACCCAATCGAGTTGCTCCAGAATCGGCAAGTCGGTGCGTTTGAGTGCCTGCGCCAGCGCTTCGGCATAGGGGCTGTTGCGGCCTTTGCCGTCTTGCGCCACCTGGTCTTCGTCGGTGGCGTAGGCCACCAGCAGGCCGTTGCCACCGCCATTGCGGGCCAGGCCCTTGTTGCCGCTTTTGCCACCGCCGGGGCCGTCGCGGCAGGCATCGAGGATCAGCAGGGTGACGCGCGCGCCAGCGGCCTTGAGCTTGTCGCGGATGGCTTCTGCCGACACCGCCTGGCGGTCCAGCGCCGGGGCATCGCTGGTGCCGGTGCGGGCATCAATGGGCAGCAAAAAGTTGCGCCGGTCAGGCGACTTGATGCCGTGGCCCGAGTAGTAAAACACCACCGAGTCGGCCCCACGGGCGGCTTTGGCAAAGTCTTCCACCACCTTGTCCATGGCGATGACGTTGAGGTTGCGCTCAATGCGCACGTCGTCAAACTTCAGCGTGTCTTTGAGCACGCTGCCCAGCAGCTCAGCATCGTAAACCGGGTTGTTGAGCCTTTTCTCATGCTGGTAGCTGGCGTTGCCAATCAACAAGGCCACGCGGCGCTCGGCGGCGGGCGCGCTTGGGGTCAGCACGGCCAGCCACACCAGCAAGCAGGTTTGCCACAGCCGCACCTGCCGGGCGCTGGTCTTGATGAGGGATGTGTTTGAAATGGGGCGCATGGTTGGGCTGCCTGGCTGACGGGTGATGTTGATCTGCTGGGTGGGGTGATGATACAGACGCAAAGCCAGTCAAATCGTCAGACGGACGAGGCCTTTGAAGTTGGCTGGTCAGGTTTTTTGGCAACAGGGCTGAAAGAGGCGGGAAAGGTATGCCCGCCCAAGCCCAAGCGTCAATTCTGGCGGCTCGATACCGGCGACGCTGCCCACACCCCGGCTTGGTGCAGTGCCCGCCAGTTGTCTGCCCCCGGCGCATCGGCCAGCATCAGCAGCGCGCCGCGCCAGAATGCGCCAATAAAAATGGTAGGCACCAGCGCCACCACGCCGATTTCCCACAGCGGTGCGTCGGCCTTTTGTTCTTTGAGCCAAAGCCCCAAAAACTGGAACACATAAAGCGCCAGCACCGGCAGCCAGTCGCGGGTCAGGCCGATGTCACGGCTCGTTACCCAGCGCCGCAGCACGGGCATCTTGCGGGTAAGCCGCCGATCCCAGTCAGACCACGGCCAGTAGAGCCGCACCACCCATTGCACGCGCAGCCAGGCCAGCACGCCCGCCAGCACAAAACCCAGAACCGCGCTGGTAGCCAGGGTGACCCCGATGACCAGCAGCCAGACCCAGGTGCTGATGGCGCCGGGCAAGTGTTCCGACACCCACAGATAAGCGTAGAACGCACAAAAGACCCCCAAGACCTTCCACATGCCACTGGCCACCGGCCGGGCACCGACCCAAAAGCGCAGCACCTCGGGTTCAATGACTTGTAGCGCCTCGGGTGCGTTGCCCTGCATCCAGATCAGCGCCCGGTTGATGCGGGTGTGCCACTCTGTACGGATGGATTTGGCCCGCTGGCTCAACCCAACGTGCCTTTCCAACAGGGCACCTGCTGCAAGCGGGTCAATATGCTCATGCGTCACTTCGCCCGTGGCGATGCGGGCAAGCAAAGTGCGATCCATAAAGGTTTGGTAGCGCTGCAGCAGTTCAGGTGGGCAAAAACCGGGTTCGTGCGCCCAGTCAAATTCGGCAAACACGGCTTGCGCCAGCCCGCTGGGCCAGTGGCCTGCCTCACTGAACTTTTCGGCCCAGCGCCAGGCCAGCGCCCGGCGCAAATCGAGCTGCATGAACAACGGCTCGGCCAACTGTGTGGCAACTGCCTTTTGCGCCAAATCAGTGTCGCCGCTGGCGGCAAGTTGCCAGACCTGCGCAACGCTGCCTGTCAGCCAGCGGCTGAGCAAGGTGCCCAGCACCCGATCCGGGAGTTCGGATAGCTGTTGCTGGCGCGAAAACCAGCCGTAATGCGCCGCCGCCTGGGCAATCAAGGGGGCCATCCGGGCCACGATGTCGCTCTCCATCTGAGGGTCATCAAAGTCCGTGGCAGCGGTCAGCCCTTGGCACAACGCCAGTTCAAGCGCCCTCTCGGTCGCTGGCGGTTGCCATTCGCGCTGGCACCAGAGCAGCGCAAGAATGGCGCTGCGGTCTTGTGCCGGGTCGGCGTGGCTCCATTGATCAAGAAGATTGGCGACAAGGTGCGCAGCTTGGTCGTGGAACGAAGGCGGCTCGTTAGCGGCAGCGCAGGGGGTCGCCTCGCTTCGGGGGAAAACGGTTGCCGGCTCGTCGGCAGGCAGCGGCGTCTGCGCTGCGGTGCTCCTGAGCCAGTCGGGCAGTTCGTCGTCTGTCCAGACGGATGGAAATACCGTTTCAGGGGGTGTCGCGTTGCTTTCGGCAGCGGGTTCAGTGTCGACATCGCTCACTATCGCTATTGGGGTCGATTCGGGTTCGGGTGCCTCATCGGGCCACAACCACGGCTGGGTCGCGTGCTCCAACGCTGTTTCATAAGCCTGGCGCACATGCTGAAACGCCTGCGCATCGTCCTCCGGTCGATGGCGCTTGATGCCGCTCAGATAGCCGCGCTTGATGACGCGCAGGTCGCTGGTGGGTGCAATGCCAAGGGTGCGCCAGCAGTTCATGGCTTAGCGCAAATCACTGCGCTCCAGTGAATCCATCACCGCTTCAAGCACTTTGCGCTCGCGGTCAATCGTTGCCGGGTCCTGGCCTTTCAAGGCAGTCTCAAAGCGCAGCACCCGCGTGCCAAACTCGCGGCGCACGCTGCCCAGCAGCTCCTCGTGCAGCCGCTCGGCGCGGGCCAGGGCGGTGAGGTTGATTTGCTGCTGTGCCGGGTGAATTTTGAGCTTGGCCAGGCGTGCCAGCCGTTCATTGATTTCCTCGGGCGTGAGCGAATTGGGCATGCCTTGCAGCACCAGGCGCTGCACCTGACCGGTTTGCGCCACCTTGACTTCGCACTCAAAAATGCCGCTGGTATCGTAGGTAAACCTTACATCCACCGACACCTCGCCGGCTGGGCGCGGCGGCACGTTGACCCGGACTTCACCCAGCAGGATGTTGTCTTTCACCAGGCGTGCTTCACCTTGCACAATCTCGATGGTGACCACCGTCTGGTCATCGGCAGCGGTGTAGTAGCTGCTCTCGCGGCTGACCGGCACTACGGTATTGCGCTCAATAATCGGGTCAAAAAAACCACTGCGTTTGTTGCCATCCACGTTGCGCATCACGGCCGTGCCCAGGCTATAGGGGCACACATCCACCATCACCACCTCTTGCAAAGCCACGTCGCGCGCCACCAGCCCGGCCATCACAGCGGCCCCTTGGGCAATCACTTCATCGGGGTTGAGGTTCATCGCCGGTACCCGGCCAAACATTTTTGACACCAGCCGCCGGATCATCGGCATGCGCGTGGCACCACCGGCCAGCACCACCTGGTCCAGGCTACCGGCATCCAGCCTGGCATCGCGCAAGGCTCGCTCGATGGGGCGGCGAAAGCGCTGCAACAGCGGTTCGCAGGCGGCCTCAAAAGCATCGGCACGCAGGTTCTGGCGGTAAGACTGGCCCTCCCACTCCAGTGCAAACTCGGCTTGGTCGGTGTTGCCCAGGGCGCGTTTGACTCGCTCAGCCTCGCGCCACAGGCGGGCATGCAGCACCGGACTGGCGTATTCCTGCGGCAAGTCTGGCCAGGCTTTGCGGGCCATCTGGATCAATACCGCAACAAAATCTTCGCCGCCCAGAAAGTTGTCGCCGGTGCTGGCGCGCACCTGCATCAGGCCCTCAAAGCGCTCCAGAATCGCCACGTCAAAGGTGCCACCGCCCAGGTCCAGCACCAAGAACGTGCTCTCATCGGCGGCCGCTTGCAAGCCGTAGGCCAATGCGGCCGCCGTGGGTTCGTTGATCAGACGGCGCACCGAAAGCCCGGCCAGCTCGCCGGCCTGGCGCGTGGCGATGCGCTGCGCATCGCTGAAATAGGCCGGCACGGTGATCACCGCCTCGGTGACCAATTCGCCCAAATACGCTTGGGCATCGGCCTTGAGCGACTTGAGCACCAGCGCCGACAACTCTTCCGGGCGAAATGCGCGCTTGCCCAGGCGCAACACCCGGTTGCTGCCCATGTGCCGCTTGAAGGCCACCGCGCCAGTTTCGGGCTGGGTGAGCCACCGGTCGCGCGCCGCACGGCCTACCAGCACGGTGTCGCCGTCGCCCATGCTGACCGCCGACGGGGTGAGCGTTTCGCCCAAAGCGTTGGGAATCAACACCGCGTGCCCATCTTGCCAAACCGATACCAGAGAATGGGTGGTGCCAAGGTCAATGCCAATCATCATCAAAGTGATCCTGTCAGGTGGGAGGTCGCGTTAGGGGCTTTCATGCAGTTCTTGACGCAAGCCGCAGAAAAGCGTCGGATGCGGGTAGAACGGGGGGTTGCTGATTCGCTTTATAAAATATAGCTGCCAGCGCAATAAGGATAAGCGCTACAGGCCAATTTGATACATAAAACCCGAGAAAACCCGTAGCCGCTGGCTGCGGTGGTTGACTCAGAGGTGATGGCCAGGCTGGCGTGGTGGTCGTTGTCGCGTTTGTTAATTTTTTGATAGCAGCTTGCGCCTTACAGGTAAGGGCTGCAGCCTGTTTTTATTAAAAAAATCGCTGCCGCTGCGCGGCGATTCTGAATGCAAATTCACTGTGGGCTTCGGCCCCAGCCCCCAAACAGCCGAACTTTCCATAAGAGGTAGAGGGATCAAGATGCAAGAGGCAAGCGCCTTACGGCGCGGTCCTGGCAAGACGGAAACCGAGGTAGTCGTTGCGGCTGCCCGGGGTGAACCTGTCGCGGATGGCCGAGCGCAAGTAGGCCGGGAAGCTGCCCCAACTGCCGCTACGAAGCACCCGAGATTTCTGTTCACCGCCACTTTCCCAGGCACTGCCGTCACTCGGAGCACCACTGTAGTTGGCGTGGTACCAGTCTTGCACCCACTCCCTGACATTGCCATGCATGTCGTACAGGCCAAAAGCGTTGGCTTGTTTCTGCCCTACAGGGTGGGTATTGGAACCACTGTTGGAATAGTACCAAGCATGCTGGCCCAGTTGACCTTGGTCGCTGCCAAAGCTCCACTTGGTGCTGCTGCCCGCCCGCGCCGCGAATTCCCATTCTGCCTCGCTGGGTAACCGGTAGTTCTGGTCGGTCTTTTGGTTGAGCTTCTGGATGTATTGCTGGATGTCGTTCCAGCTTACTTGCTCTACCGGGCAGTTGTCGCCGCACTTGCTGAAGTAGCTGGGGTTGCTGCCCATCACCGCCTTCCACTGCCCCTGCGTCACTTCATATTTGCCCAGCGCAAAGCTGCGGATGTTGACCCGGTGGGTCGGCTTTTCACCGTCATCGCCGTCGTTACTACCCATCTCAAAGCTGCCCGCCGGGATCACCACCAGCTCGGGGCAGTCGGCGCAGTCTTTGAAGGCTTGGCCAGGTTGAACGTTGTTTTGCGTTTGCTGCCCCTGTGCCCTCAGGCTTTGCAAGTTGCTGCTGGCTTTCGACCTGAGCGTGTCGTCTTCGCTGCTCCAGGGGTTGTCCTGTTTGTAGGCATCCAAAAACCGCTCCAGTGCCTTGGCCCGCAATGCCGTATCGCTGATGCCGTTGGCCTGTGCATGGTCAGCCTTCATTTTTGTTTGCCATTGCGCCCAGCCCTTTTTGTTGTCGTCTTCCTTCTTCAAGTCGTTCAGGTTAAGCCCCTCAGACCCCGGGTTGAGCCTATCGGGGGTAGGTTCAGGCTTGATGCTGGCCTGCAGATAGAAGTTGCCCCGCATGTCGTCCATCAGGCTGGGGCGCTGTTCGTGGTTGACCCGGGCGGCTTTGTCTTCCACGTCGTCTCGCACCTTGACGAGGGCACTTCGCACGTCCAGGCCCGGCGTGCGCATGACACGCACAAACTCATGGGTAAACAGGCCGTTGCGCTGACCTGGCTCGCCGGGCACGCTGTCAAGCGCCTTCTGGTTGCGCCCCGCGCTCAGGATGATGGCCTGGCCTTTGACCACATCGGGCGGCCGCAGCCCCCGGGTGTCGCCGATGGTGCGTGTGCCCTGTTTGGGGAATGGGTTGTCGCGGCAGGCATCGATGACCAGCAGTGACACCCGGGCATCTTTGAGCGCGTCTTGCACATACAGCAGGGGCAGGGCTTCGCGTCTGAGCTTTTTTTCGTCGTTGGCCTGAATGTCGGTCGGCAGCAGCATGGGGTCGTTTTCTACCTGCACGCCGTGGCCGGAGAAGTAAAAGACCACTTCGTCGCCTTTACCCAGGCGCTTTTGAAACCCGTCAATGGCTTCATACAAGCGGTTGCGGTCCAGGTTGAAGTGGTCGCTGACATCAAACCCCGCGCTGCGCAAAGCGCTGGCCATCAGCTTGGCATCGTTGCCCGCGTTTTTGAGGGTGCTGACCTGTTGGTAACTGTCGTTGCCAATCACCAGGGCCAGACGCGCCGCCTGCGCAGGCAAAGCCAACAACAAGGATGCCAGGGCCAGCGAGAGCAAGCCAATACAACAGGGTGTTTTCATGATCGGGTTCAAATGTGGCGAACGAGGTTGATGATACAGACGGCAAACGCGCCAAAACGTCGGTAAGCCAGCAGGACATCAAGGCAAGTCATGGTGCAAAACTGCACGCCTGTGACCCCGGCAACCCTAGCCCGAGATCAGGTGCGCACCGTCAAGCTTGGCCAGCGCCCGGTCAAACGTACCCAGTGGCACATGACCGGCTTTTTTGGCGGTGGCGAGCACCAGGCAATCAGAAAAACCCAGTGCGGGTTTGACACGAAAGTGCGCCAGTGCGGCGCTGACCGTGTCGGCATCCTGAAGCACCAGACTCTCATGCTGCAATAGCAATTCAATGGCCGCCATCAGTTGCTTGGGCGTGCGCGCATAAACGGCTTCCAGCACCCAAACGGTTTCAGCCAGCACCAGGTGCGACACCCAGGCACCTTTGGCTACAAATTCATCGGCTAAGCTGGCTTGTTTTTCATCATCGCGGGCCAACAAGCGCACCAGCACATTGGTGTCAACCGCCAGCATGGCGACGTTTCATCAGTTGGCGAATGCCCTGCTTGAGTTCTTCAGGCGTTTTGGCAGCAGCCGGTGCGGCCTCAAGCCCTTCATCAAACAAGGCTTGATGCACCTCCGCCGTGCTATGAAGCACAGCGCGTTCGACGCTGATGCGCCCGGCTTCTTCTTTCCACATCAGCGTCGAACCGGGCGTGAGGTTAAGAAAATTGCGCACGGCCGCAGGCACTGACACCTGCCCTTGCGAAGTGAGTTTGGTCTGAATTTGAAGCATGGATAAATGCTAGCACATTACCAGGGTAATGTGCTCCAGAAGAACGCACCCCCGCCATTCTTTGCAGAATCAAGGCGGGGGTGGCCCAAGTGCTCGCCCCATGCCCCTGGACTCACCCACTGCACGCCTGCGCCACACGGGGTGGCACAGCTCTGGCTTGGGCGGTGCTGGCAAGACGGAAACCGTTGTTGTTGTTGCGGTTGTCCGGGGTGTTCCTGTTGCGGTTGGCCGAGCGCAAGTTGGCCGGGTTGTTGTTCCAACTGCCGCCACGAAGCACCCGTTTTCTCAGGGCATGCAGGCCCTTGCCGGTGTGCCGTCGGCCCAATACGGGTCAAACCAGCCACCGGCAAAGAGGGTATGGCGCAATTGCACCGTGTTGGCGTGGCTGGCATGGGCCACCCAGGCACCGATGCGCTGGCGCACTTCAAGGGGTTCGATCTCGCCTGCCTGCCAGCGCTTGCGCAGCAGCCGCAAGCGGTTGGCAAAGCGTGTCACATTGGCCTCAGGCAGCCGACGGTAGCCGCCTGGGGCGGTGACAAACCCCAAAAACTGGGCTGGTTGTGCGCTGGGCTGTACTTGGGTTTTGCGTGGGTGCAGCAGCAGACGGCGTTGGGCCAGGTAGCTGGCAATGCGGGCTTGCCAGGCGTGCAGTTGCCCGGCGTCGTTGGCAAACAGCGCAAAGTCATCGACATAGCGCAGATAGGGCGCGCGCAGCACTTCCTTGCAAAAGTGGTCAAACCCGTCCAGGTACACATTGGCAAAAAACTGGCTGGTCAGGTTGCCCAGCGGCAGGCCACGGCGGCGCTCCAGCGGGGTGAACAAATCGTCGCCAGCAAAATGCAGCAACACTTCTTCTTGCGGGTTGGCGCCGTCAATGATGGTGTCGCACAGCCACAGGGTGCGCTCGCAGGCAATGCGCCGGCGCAGGTCGGCCTTGAGCACGGCATGGTCGATGCTGGGAAAGTAGCGGTAGATGTCAGCGCGCAGCACATGGCGAAAGCGGTCGCGGTAATGCTCGTAGCGGGCCAGCGCCCGGTGCGTGCCAAGGCCGGTACGGTTGGCGTAGGTGTTGTCAATAAAGCCGCGCTCAAAGATCGGGCCAATCACCGCGTGCAGTGCGTGGTGCACCACCCGGTCGCGAAACGGCGCGGCGCTGACCAGACGGCGCTTGGGGTCGCGCACCACAATCTCCAGGTAACGGCCAGTGCGGTAGCTCTGGCCTTGCAGCTCGCGCTCCAGCTTGAGCAAGTTGGGCTCCAGATGGGCCATGAATGCGGCGGCACCGGGTTTTTTGCGTTTGCCTGCGATGGCGCGTTGGGCCGCCGCATGCAGGGCGGCAAAGCTGGCTATTGGTTCAAACAGGCCGTCATGCCGCTGCACCATCGTGGCCCCCTCCGTGCTGGGCGGCGATGGTTTGCGTGTGCGTTTTTAGCCAGCCGCCGACCAGGCGGCCAATTTCTTCAATGGCGCGCGCGGCAAACTCATAGCGGCTGAAATCAAGATGGCGCAAATCCTTCGCCAGACGCATGCCAAAGCGCAGCTTCTCGAGTTCGAGGTTGGCAGCGCGCAGGTGTCCGGCACGCTCGCGGCTGTAGGTGGCGGCAATCAGGCTATCGAGCACACTCAGCGCCTGGGCTTGCAGGCGGTCGCCCAACAAAAACTTTTGGCTGCGAGGAAATTTTTCCAGGGTGGGCACCAGCCAAAGCAGGAATTGGTACATCGCTTCCAGCGCGGGACCGGTGGCACGCGCGGCCTGACCACCGGCATGGCTGCGTGCGCTGAACTCAGGTGACTGAGGGGGCGGGGTTGGCGTCATCTGTGCTCCTTAAAAAAAAATCGACCGCTGCGCGGCTTGTTAAATTCACTGGGGGCCAAGCCCCCAGCCCCCCTTGAACAGCCAATATCCAAACATCCAAAAGAGGTAAAGAAGTCAAGATGCAAGAGGCAAGCGCCTACGGCGCAGTCCTGGCAAGCCGGAAACCGTTGTCGTTGTTGCGGTAGTCCGGGGAGTCCCTGAAGCGGTCGGCCGAGCGCAAGCCGGCCGGGTTGCCGTTCCAACTGCCGCCACGAACCACCCGAGAGCAACTGCGGTCGCTATCCTGGCCTGCCGCTCGCTCATCCGTCGGTGCGCCACTGTAGTTGTTGATATAGCAGTCTTGCACCCATTCCCAGACGTTGCCATGCATGTCGTGCAAATTCCATGGGCTGGCTTGCAGGGTTTTCACCGCATGGCTTTTGCCTGCGCTGTTGGCGCTGTACCAGGCGTAGTTTTTCAAGTCGGATTCAGAGTTGCCGTGCGACCATTCGGTGGTGGTGCCCGCACGGGCCGCGTATTCCCATTGCGCTTCGCTGGGCAGTTGGTAGCGCTGCCCGGTCTTGCCGCTGACCCACGCCGCGTATTGGCGCGCGTTGTCCAAGTTCACACCCACCACCGGCTGGCTATCTGCGGTAAAGCCCACGTAGTGCTTGTCGCTGCCGGTTTGTAGGTGGTATTTGCTGCCCGGCTCGGCCCATTCGGGTGGCTGGCACGCCTTGTTGTCGGCCACGCAGGCCATGTATTGCGCCGTGCTGGTTTCGGTTTGCGCCATGGCAAAGGCGGCCAGGCTGACAGTCTTGCCATCTTCTCGCACAAAACTGCCCGCCGCAATCGCCACCATCTCGGGGCAGTGCGCTTGCTGGCAGTCTTTGAATACCTGGCCTGCCTGAACACTGGTGCGGGCTGGCTGCGCCGGTTGTTGCTGTGCCTGCTGGGTTTGCGGTGGTCTTGGGGTTAGCGGCGGGTCCGGCACTACAACTACTGCCGCTGCTGGCTTCAAGCCCGCCAGCGCCACTTGCGCCGCCTGGGCATAACGCCCCTGCGGGTAGGCTCGCACATACGCTTCATAGCCCCCCGCCGTGTCTCGCCTCCTGGCCAAATCCCATGCTTCTTGTTCTGGATTGGTTGGCTCAGGCTTGATGCTGGCCACCTGTGTGCCGTTGAGCAGCATGCGCGAATCCAGATCGCCATAGGTGCGGGGCTTCTGCTTTTGGTTGGTGGCGGCGCGCACATCGGTGGCGGTCAGTTCAAAGATGCGGCGCAGGGGCAACTCGCCAGCTTGGCCCAGGTGTTTGGCCAGCGCCTGGGCATAGGGCGAGTTGGCACCGATGCCGTCCTGGGCCACGTCCTGGTCGTTGGTGGAAAAGGCAATCAGGGTGTAATCATCACTCGGGCTCATACGCGCGAGGCCGCGCACGCCGCTGCGGGTTTTGCCTGCCATGCGGTTGTTGCGGCAGGCATCGAGCACCACCAGCCGGATTTTGGCCGGGTTGGCGCTGCGCTCCATTTGCTCGACGATGCGGTCGGCGGCAATGCCGTCGGTCTCCAGTGTGTCGTCACCCTCCACCTTGGCATCCACCGGCAGCAAAAAATTGCGGCCCCCGTTGGCGGGCTGGGCACCGTGGCCCGCGTAGTACAACACCGCACTGTCAGCCCCGGCAGACCGGCGTACAAAGCTGGCAATGGCCAGTTCCATGGCGCGCTTGGGCAGATCAGTTTTGACATCCACCGCAAACCCCTGAGCTACCAGCGTGCGGGCCATCAGTTGCGCGTCATTCACCGGGTTTGTCAGGCTGCTCTCGACTGCATAGGCGCTGTTGCCAATCACCAGGGCCACATGTTTTTGCGCCCATGTGGGGGTCAGCAGCAGCGCCAGGCACAGGGCCAACAGCCTGCGACAGGCCGGGTGATACATGGGTGCAGGGATCATGAAAGTTCAGGCAGGTGGGTGATGGGCGGGCCGGTGTGGCTGGTATTTTGACCGCAGTCCGGCAGACCAGGGCGGTTACAGATGCAGTATTTCAAGCTGGCGCACCAGTGTGGCCGGCTGATGGCCGTCAACCGCATCGGGCCTGAACACAATGCGCAGCGTTTCAGTGCCGCGCATGCCTTGCAGACGCATTTCCGGGGTGCGCAGGTCTTGCCCGGCTTGCAGGCGGCCACTCCAGATGTGGCTGCTCTGGCCCGCCGGGTTGATGGCGTAAACATCGGCGCGGCCATGGTGGTCGC
Source organism: uncultured beta proteobacterium (assembly GCA_903873485.1). Classification (GTDB taxonomy): domain Bacteria; phylum Pseudomonadota; class Gammaproteobacteria; order Burkholderiales; family Burkholderiaceae_C; genus Rhodoferax. The sequence goes on from CAIQOO010000029.1 coordinate 12,149, forward strand.
CGCGCAGGCTCAAGGCAAACACGCTGTCGCTGGGCAGGGCAAGCTGCTCGGGGTGGTCAATCAAGTTGCCAGCCACCACCACAGCGGCACTCAGCCGGGCTGCCGACGCTGGCGGCCTGGGCCGGGCCAGTGGCCGATAAGGCATGCCAGTGGCAGAGCTGGCGGCCATGCTGGCCAGCGCCTCGGGCCGGGCCGGGGCACCTGGACTGCGCAGATATTGAATGCCCGAGGCCGCAACATAGCCCAGGCTGAGGGCCGTCAAAATAGCCAGCGTGTGCCGGAGCCACAGGTAGGCGGGTTTGCTGCTGCTGGTGGCGGTGGGTGTGCTCATGGTGAACTCCGGTAGCGGGCTGGGTGATCTGGGGCGATAACCGGTTAGACGGCAAGCTGCACAAAACGTCGGAGGAACCTCGTTGCTTTGTTATTTATAGCTTACTGCGCTTATGGATAAAGGGCTACAGCCTGATTATCCATATAAGTTCAAAAACCGAACCGGTTGCGGCGCAACCCCCTAACCAGCGCCATGACTGCGCTGGCCGAACTCGGGCGACTGCGGCTTTGCTGTGTGTGGCATCCAAATTCCTCAAAAAAAAATTTGACCGCTTCGCGGCAATTTCAACTGCACTGGGGGCAAGCCCCCAGACCCCCAACAACCAAACCTCCAAACATCCAAAAGAGGTAAAGAAGTCAAGATTCAAGGGGTAAGAAGAGTCCTGGCAAGACGGAAACCGAGGCCGTTGATGCGGTTGTCCGGGGTGCTGCTGTTGCGGTTGGGCGAGCGCAAGTAGGCCGGGTAGTTGATCCAACTGCCGCCACGAAGCACCCGATAGTCCCCACTGCAACTTGTCGTCCAAGCGCTTCCATCACTGGGCGCACCGCTGTAGCTGTCATGAAAGCAGTCTTCGACCCATTCCGATACATTCCCGTGCATGTTGTACAAACCAAATGGGTTGGGCTTGAAGCTGCTCACCGCGACCGTCGCTCGCCGCCATTCCCCTTGGGGGCTGCCGTTGTAGCTGGGGCCTGTTCCGCCATAGTTGGCCTGGGCAGTGCTGATGCTCTCGCCCCACCAAAATGCCGTCTGGCTGCCCGCACGCGCTGCGTATTCTCGTTCGGCTTCGCTCAGCAACCGGTACGGCTTGCCGCTGATCTGGCTGATCCACCGGGCATACGCCTGCGCATCGTTCCAGCTTACGCACACCACCGGGTGATCTTCTTCTTGCTTGTAGCCCACATTGCGCCAGTTGAAAGCTTTGTCTTGTTGCCATTTGTTGTCTTTGAAGACATAACATCCGTCACCTTTTTCAGCTTCGGTGACGTAGCGGGTGGTCTGGACAAATGCACCAAACTCGCCCCTGCTCACCGCATATTTGCCCGCCGCAAAGCTCTTGATGCTGACACTGTGCTGCGGGCTTTCGCGGTCTGTGAACTTCTTTGCTATGCCACCCGCGTTGGCCAGCGCCTGCTCGGCAGCACTGCTGCCCATGGTGAATGTGCCACCCGGCAGCACCACCAGCTCTGGGCACTGCGCGCATTCTTTCAGGGTCTGGCCGATGCCGGGCACCATTTTGGACACCACCGGGGCAGATGCTGGCGCAGTGGTCTGCACGGCAGCTTGTGCTGGCAAGCTTTGCTGCTGTGCCTGCTGTAGCCGTGTGTTGGCTTGCAAGCGCAGAGCTTCGTCGTCCCGGCTTAACGGGTTGTCTTGCGCCCACGCCGCCAAGAACCGCTGCCACGCCTTGGCCTGCAGGTCGGCACTGCCGGCAAACTTTGCCGTCTTGTCAAAGTCGGCCTTCATCTGCGCCTGCCATTTGGTCCACGCCTGCCGGGTTTCTTCTTCTTTTTGCAGGTCTTCCAGGCTCAGCCCATTCATCTGCCCAGGGCGCGCGGTAAAAGGAACTGGCTCGGGTTTGATGCTGGCCAGCCTGAAGTAAAACGGTTGCTCGGCACGCAGCTTCATCACTTCTTCAGGGCTTTGGTCGCCGCCTTGGCTGGCCGATTCTTTTTCTACCGCTGCGCCGACCCGCTTGAACACATCTTCCAGCCGCAGGCCGGGGGTGTTGATGGCCGCGATCAGGTGTTTGGTGTACAGGCCGTTGCGCCCGGCGTTGTTGTCGCTGGCGGTTTTGCCGGGAGCTGTGGCAAAAGCGATGACCGAGCCGCTGGGCGCGTCCATGCGCGCCAGGCCCTTGCTGCCTGCGGACTTTTCTGTCGAGGGCAAGGGGCTGTCGCGGCAGGCATCCAGAATCAAAATGTTGAGCGGGTTTCTGGCTTGCTGCATTTCACTCAAGACCGAGCGCGCCTCCACCGCAAACAGTTCCACGTCTTTCTCGCGCTTAAAGGCGCGCCCTACCGGCAGCAGGTAGTTGCCCTTGGGGGTTTGTACCCGTGGCCGGAAAAGAAAAACAGGCCGACATCGTTCTCGCGCCTGAGCGCATCGCCAAATTCGCTGATGGCCTCTTTCATGCCATCGGCGTTGAGATTTTGTTTGAAGGTCACCTTGAAGCCGGCACCGATGAGCGCGGTAGCCAGGTCTTGCGCGTCGTTCACCGGGTTCTTTAGCGGACGGTCATCGTAGCCGGCATTGCCAATGACCAGCGCCACGCGGGCAGCGTGGGCGGGCTGGGCGCACACGGCCAAAAATATCAGCAGCAGGAAGATAAGGGTAGTCAGAGGACGATCAAAAGCCGGCGGCCCCAATTGGGTTTTGCCGGGCTGACCAGCTTTGTGGTTTTGGGTGTGATGGCCAGAGAACATTTGGTTTGCCGATTCATTGACGCGGGCGATCGAAGCCGATACCCGGAGTTTTGCCAAGGCTCTGATCATACAGTTTGAGTTTTGCATCGCCATCATGCCTGCAGCAAGCCGTGCAGCAGGCGGTGCGGCAAGGTGTTGGTTCAATTTAAAACGCCCAGACCGGTGACTGGCGACTGGCGCGTTTGGCGCATTCATTACCGATGTGTTTTTGGCAACTGGTGTTTGAAATCACGCCGGTGACCGCTGGTGCGTGATGTATGATGATTGTCAAAAAATCAACAAGGCGGTGAGTTTCACTGCCACTCAAACAAAGGAATGAATCTGCCTGATTTGTTCCGACAGCTTTGGTGATGTTGCGTCTTTGTCGGCAGGCCCGGCGGCTAATTGCCTGTTGCCAGTCTGCCTGACAAGCTCAAAGCCTCAGGTCCATCGGCTGCCGAGTCAAGTTAGATCGCGCATTCATTCATCACTACAGGAGAATCCTTTATGACCTACCGCACATGGCTTAACACGGCCACGCTCACCATCGGCATTGCACTGGCTGGCTGTGTCAGTCCGCCGGGCAGCTCCGACAGCCAACTGTTGCACCATGTTGACAGCGTCATGCGGCAAGCCACACCCGGCATGGCAGTCAGCCTGCGGCTGTCGGCCGAGCAGGTCAAAACCGGTGACGCGATTGCTGGCGAAGTGCGCTCTGGCACGGCCGGCTATGTCTATCTGTTTCAAATGGGCACCGATGGCCGCACGCTCAGCCTGGTGTTTCCAAACGCCATGGACGGTGCCAACTACATTGCGGCGGGCAGCGCACTGGCTTTGCCCCGGCCCAACTGGCGCATGTCGGCGCGTGGCCCGGCCGGTGTTGGCCACATGATGGCGGTGGTGACCGACTTGCCGCTGGACCTGATGGCCCTGTCAACGCAGGTGGGGCTGGGCCGGCTGGCACTGGCCGCACCCTACGGTGCCGCCATGGTCGTCCTGCGTGAAACAGCTCCCTGACCTGACACCAACTGACCCTGGGCCATGCACATGCGCCACATTCTGTGGAACGTGAGTGATCAGGCCACTGGTGAGTTTGTCAAAGCGTTCTATCAAAAGCTTGCAGCAACGCAGGATGTGACCTTGTCCTTTCACCATGCCCAAGACCAGCTGCGTGCCAAGTGCCCGCACCCCTATTACTGGGCGGCGTTTTATTTGTCGCAGGCAAGCTGAGGGGGCATGTAGCCCACGCAACCACCCGCATACCCCCAAACACCATGCCGACTTCAAGCCACCCAATACCAAACGGCCGCGGCCGATACCTCGTGCTCCTGATGCTGAGCCTGTGCCTGCAATGGGGTTTGACCGGGCGGGTGCACGCCCAGCGCGTGGCCCTGCTGATTGGCAATGCCAGCTACCAGACCGCACCCTTGCGTAACCCGCCCAACGACGTGCGCGAGATGGAGTCAGCCCTGACGGCGATTGGCTTCAAGGTGCAAAAAGTCCTCAACGCCAACCAGAACCAGATGAAACGCGCCGTGCGCGACTTTGGCAACCTGGCGCAGGGGGCCGAGGTGGCTTTTCTGTACTACTCCGGCCACGGCACCCAGGCCGGGGGCGAGAACTATTTGCTGCCCATCGGGGCCACCATCGAGAAGGAGGCTGATTACGAGGTGGAGGCCGTCTCCGCCAATGCCCTCATGCGCCAGATTGCCGGCGCCCGGCCCCGGGCCGCCATCGTGGTGCTGGATGCCTGTCGTGACAACCCTTACGCCAGTGTGACCAAAAGCACCAGCAAGGGCTTGAGCCGCATGGACGCCCCCACCAGCACCATGATTGCCTTTGCCACCAGCCCCAACAACACCGCCAGCGACGATGGTTTCTACGCCCGAGCGCTGGCAGCCCGGCTCAAGGCACCCGGCATGGAGCTGATCGACGTGTTCAGGGACACCACGGCCGATGTGCGCCGCCTGAGCGGTGGCAAGCAGGAGCCGCGCATCAGCGAGATGTCGATTACGGAGCGGATCTATCTGGCCGGCCAGCCTGCGGCCGTGCGAACTGAGCCGCCCGTGCAGGTGGCCAGCATCCGCCCCGAGCCGGTGCCAGCAGCAGCACCACCAGCGCCAGTGCAACCGCCACAGCCAGCGCGCCCGGCAGTCCCCAGCGCAGGCCAGACCCTGAAAGAGTGCGCGCAGTGCCCGGAGCTGGTGGTGCTGCCGGGTGGCACCTTCACGATGGGCAGCAGTGCAGCCGAACAGGCACTGGCCAATGCAGGGGGTTTGGACAAGAAGATCACAGACCGCGAAAGCCCGCAGCACAGCGTCAGCATTAAAAGCTTTGCGGCGGGCAAATACGCCGTCACCAAAGGCGAGTTTGCTGCATTTGCCAAGGCAACCAGTTACCAGACCGAAGCTGAAAAAGGCGATGGCTGCGATGGGTGGACCGGAAGCGAGTGGAAAAAGGACAAAGCCTTCAACTGGCGCAACGTGGGTTTTAAGCAGGCAGAAGGCCACCCGGTGGTGTGCGTAAGCTGGAACGATGCGCAAGCCTATACCAGGTGGATCAGCCTAAGCAGCGGCAAGCCATACCGGCTGCTAAGCGAGGCCGAGCGTGAATATGCAGCGCGGTCAGGTAGCCAAACGGCATTCTGGTGGGGCAAGAGCATCAGCACGGCGCAGGCCAACTATGACGGCACTGCAACCAGCTACAACGGCAGTGCCAAGGGCGACTGGCGGAAAGCGACGGTAGCGGTGAACAGTTTCAAGGCCAACCCATTTGGTTTGTACAACGTGCATGGCAACGTCTGGGAGTGGGTAGAAGACTGTTTTCATGACAACTACAGCGGTGCGCCCAGTGATGGAAGCGCCTGGACGACAAGCTGCAGCGGGGACTATCGGGTGCTTCGTGGCGGCAGTTGGGACATCATCCCGGCCTACTTGCGCTCGGCCTTCCGCTACTGGTACACCCCGGACTTCCGCGACTACGACAGCGGTTTCCGTCTTGCCAGGACTCTTCTTACCCCTTGAATCTTGACTTCTTTACCTCTTATGGCTGTTTGGAGGTTCGGCTGTTGGGGGTCTGGGGGCTGGCCCCCAGTGCAGTTGAAATTGCCGCGCAGCGGCCGAATTTTTATTCTTATACATGAAATCAGCCTCCAGCCCTTTCAAATAAAGCGTAGTTAGCTCTATAAATAATAGCAAATAAGTCTGATCATGCAACCCATTGGCAACAACTTCAAAAATCGGCTCCGACGTTCTTTGCCACCTCACGTCATCCCTATTGCCAATGACCAACCCAATCTATCTGTATCTCAACCTAACCCTGGAGTCCCCATGTCAAAAGCCTTGCAAAATCATGTCAGTGCTGCCCTGCTGAGCCTGCTGCTGGCCGCCAGCGCCGCCCATGCAGCCGATACCACCACCAAAGACATCGTGCTGGATCGGGTTATGACACCCATCGCCATCAGCAATCCAACAACACCCGCAAGGGATGCCATGGTGATCAGTGTGCTGCTGGAGTCGCCAGACGGCACCCTGCGGCCCAAGAGCACCAACACGCTGTTTCGTACCGGCGAGCGTTTTCGCATCAAATTATTGGCCTCGCGTGATGCCAGGGTATCGTTTTTCAACACAAATCCAAGGGGCGAAACCAACCCCCTGCCAATTTGGCAGGGCGAAGTCAAGGTCGGCCTGGAAACCGTCAGCGCACGTCTGGCCCTGATGGGGACAGCAGGCGTTGACCAACTGCACATCGTCATGGAGCCGGCTCAAGAAACCAACATCGTGACCTGGCTGGGCAGCCGCTTGCACGCGATCAAGGAGGGTGGCAGCAGCAGTAGCAGCAGCAAAGATATTCAGCTCGATGTCCAGAACACCCCCAACGCCACCTATCTGCTTAACCGCCAGGGCCAAGGTCTGGTGAACACGGTGCAGATTGTTCACACCGCCGGCTAGCTGGCGACAAGGTTTACCCAACAACTTTTCCCTGGAGTCTTGATATGAAAAAATTTTTGATCAACCGTCTGGCAAGCCGGTCATGGCGGCTGCTGCTGGCTGGCTTCGCCCTGGTCACGACGGCCAACGCCCAGCCCGCCGAAAAAAGTATCGTGGCAGAGCCGGTAGCCGCCTTTGCTGCTTTTAACCAATGGGTCTCGACCCTTGTCGTGGCACCGCGCGAGGTGAGGGCGGGCACGGTTGAGTATGTCTCCTGGCGCGCAGAGCCACTGGCCGAAACGGCCTACCAGCCCCTGCCGGTGATTTTGGGCCTGCCGGAGCTGCCTTTATGGCGCAGCGACCGTGCCCAGGCCCCGCGCCACTGGAGCCCGTCTTTCAACTACCAGGGCCTGTACCTGCAGCAATTGGTGCTCAATGCGCCAGGCACGCTGCATCAACTGCGCCCCATAAGCACGCCGCTGCGCAGTGGCGAACGCTTCAAGCTGCGGGTCACCCCGACCTTTGATGCCGTGGCCCAAGTCGAGCAGGTGACGGGCGATGCCTGGTATGGCCAGCGACAAGGCCAGGTCTATCCGCAAGCGGGCAGCTCGGTGCGGATCAAAGCCGGAGAAAGCGTTGATTTGCCGCTGGAACCCAACGGCTATTTCCAGATGAACCGCAGCGCCCAAGAGCGGCTGCTGATCGCGGTTCGTGACCCGCGCGCCATCGGCCTGACGCGCAGCGACCAGCCCGCCTACCGGCAAGATGCCGGCACTGGCTCAAGCTATTTGCAGCTCGTGGCACCCGGCAAGTTTGCCGCCATGGAGCAACTGATTTCCCAGGATCGCTGAAGGCAAGGCAAGGTTTGAACTTGCCGCCAAGTTTGGCACTGTGATGATGCTGCTGCGCTGAAATGCGCCTTGACGCGGCCATATCGGCCAATACCAATTAACAAACAAAAGGAGACTTTTCATGTATTCAAAACACACAAAAATTATTGGCCAAGCCATCTGCCAGCTTGGCTGCACCGCATGGTTCGCACTGGTGCCAATGGCACAAGCGGCCGAATTGAGTGAGGAAGATTTTGTCCGACAGTTGAGCACCGTAGCTGCTGGCAACAGCGCAACAACCCGGGATTTGCGCATGCCAGATCACAATGGACTGTGCGCAGGTGCCGAAAAAGCATCCGGCAGCACAAAAGATTTTGAAATTGTGGCGGCACCACCGCCGGGTGCGCCCAAGGTCAGCCTGTCGCTGCAATTCGGAAATGGCGACTATGGCCTTAGCATGAGTGACAAAAAAATACTTGACAAACTAGCCCGCGCCCTAGGAAACCCTGATTTGCACGAGGCCAGCTTTGTCCTTGCAGGGCATACCAATGCCACTGGTGACGCTGTGGCAAACCGCAAATTGTCATGCGGTCGATCCATCGCAGTTCGCGACTACCTGATCAGCAAGCGGGTAGCGGCCAAGCGCCTGTCTGCTTATGGTTTTGGCCAAGACCAGCCGCTAGGGGGTGGTGACGCTGCGTTGGCCGAGAACCGCCGGGTCGAGATACGCCGCGCCGAGAGCTATTGAGCCAGGTTCCCCAGGCGACTTCAAAATCAACAAATGGCGACTTCAACAGGAAATTTCAATAATGAAAATACTTTCAACCGTAACGGCATGGTTAGCCGCGCGTACTTGGCATGGGGCACTTTTAGTAGGGTTAATAAGTTCCCTGCTGGGCCTGGCACCGGCACACGCTGAGCCAAAGCGGATTGCGCTGCTGGTTGGGGTGGGAAGCTATCCGGGTTTAATCCAAAAATACCAATTGGCTGGGCCAAAACCCGATGTCGAGGCGCTGCGTGATGTGTTGGCAGTGCGTTGGGGCTTTCAGTCTGCCGACATCAAAACCCTGGTCAACAACCAAGCCACCAAAGCTGCCATCATGCAAGAGCTGCGTGCATTGGCCGGGCGCAGCAAACCGGGCGACGAAATCCTGGTGTATTTTTCTGGCCATGGCACGAGTGCGCTGAGTGGATCGGGGATACCTGTTCCGCATGGCAGTGGTGCTTTCTTGCCCTACGATGCAAACCCAAATAAGCCGGATTTCATTCGAGCGCTGATTGTTGGCCGCACCGACTTTGTGCCCATCTTTAGCGCCCTGGAGCAAGGCGGACGCAAGTTGTGGGTCATATCCGACTCCTGCTACTCGGGCCAGCAGGTGCGCTCCTCGCAGTTGCCCGGAAACGACGAATTACCGGCCCGCACTGTTCCCATATTGCTCGATCCTGCGGAGATTGAAAAACAATCCATCAGCATGGGGCTGGCGGCAAATGCCCCGGCGAAAACACCCTACCCCTATCGCACCGTGGCTTTTCTGGCGGCCTCGGCTGAGGGCGAAAAAGCCCTGGATGTGTCAGGCCCGGCTTTGCAAAACACACCCACCCACGACAAACAGCCCCACGGTGCCTTTACCGATGCCCTGCTACGCGTGTTGAAAGCCGAGATACCGGGCGACCTTGACAGCGACGGCCTGCTGAGTCTCAACGAAGTACACCGCGCCACGCTCGACTTTATGGCCCAGCGTGCCTATAGCCACACACCGCAGCGACTGCCTTCGGTGGCAGAAGATGCCCAGGGTGTGGGCAATGCGCCAGTCCTCTCGATGCGCCATGTGGCCGCAAAACCGACCCAACCCGCTCCCGAACCCTTGCGTGTAGTGCCGCTGGGGCTTTCTGCGCCCTTGTTGCAGGCTTTGGCAGGCGTGCCGGACGTGGTGGTGGTCAAGCAGGGCGCGGCAACCGATATATCGCTGACAGAAGAAAAAGGACGCGTCAAGGTGATTGCCGCCAGCGGTGACTTGTTGGCTGAAATGGATGCCGCGTCCGCGCCGGTCATGACCGCCCAGGTGCGCCAACTGGCTTGGGCCAAGCGATTGCGCTTGCTGGCCGAACGGCATCGCCGGGGTGCGCTGCAGATGGATGTGGACCCTTCTCTGATGGGTGGCAACTTTGTGATAGGCAGCAAGATTGCTTTTGTGGTGCGGCCAGACAAAGCCGCTACGCTGCTGCTGCTGAACATCAGTTCTGATGGCAAAGTCTCGGTTCTTTACCCGCAAAGAGCGGGGGAAGCCAAGCCGTTGGTGGCCAATGCATCGGTCTTTATTCCTGGCAATGAGGAACACTTGCGCATCAAGGTGCAAGAACCTCTAGGCATGGACTTGTTGTTCGCGTTCGCCTTCGACACGCCCCCGCCTGGCCTGGAAAAAATGTACCACGCGCTTGAGCTCGACCCCTCGGATGCCCGCCTGGCCTTGCTCGAAGGGTGGTTGGCCAGCATGAGCAGCAAGTACACTTTTGCCACCAGCAGCCTGCGAACCCTCAGCAAACCCCCACCGAAGATGCCCTAGTCAAACGCACCCGAGCAGAAAACGCATGACTCCAAACCCATTTGCCAGCTTGCTGTTGGCCGGCCTGTTGTGTCTGGTGCCATCGGTTGTGTGGGCGCAACGCGTCGCGCTGCTGATCGGCAATGCCAGCTACGCCAAAGACCCCCTGAAAAACCCGCTCAACGATGTGCGGGCAATGGAATCTGCCTTGACCGCCTTGGGCTTTAAGGTTGAGAAGGCACTCAATGCCGACCAAAAGCAGATGAAGCGCGTGGTGCGCGACTTTGGCACCCGCGCGCAGGGCGCTGAAGTGGCATTTTTTTACTATTCCGGCCATGGCACCCAGGTGGATGGCGAGAACTGGCTGCTGCCCCTGGGGGCCAGCATTGAAAAAAAGGCCGACTATGGGATAGAGGCCGTTTCTGCGCAAGATGTGCTGGGCCAGATGGCCGGTGCACAGCCAAAAACCGCCGTGCTGGTGCTTGATGCCTGCCGCGACAACCCCAGCGCCCCTGCCACCAAGGGCGGTAAAAAGGGCATGGCCCGCATGGCAGATGTACCCACCGGCACACTCGTGGCGTTTGCCACTCAGCCCAACAATACGGCCAATGATGATGGACTCTACGCACAGGTTCTGGCGGCAGAGTTGCGCGTGCCCGGACAAGAGCTGATGACCGTGTTTCGTAATACAACGGCGAAAGTAAGACTTCGCTCGGCTGACCAGGTGCCCCGGATTAGCGACGTGTCTCTAGAAGGCCCGGTGTACCTGGCTGGCATCAAGCCCGAGCCGGTGCTGCCAGTGGTGCCGCCGCAGGCACCCCAGGCTGCCACCGTGCCAGCCCCCCGCCCAGCCGCACCCGCCCCCTTAGCCTGCGCCTACTGCCCGGAGATGGTGGTGATCCCAGCGGGCAGCTTTCAGATGGGCAGCAACGAATATACCGATGAAAAGCCGCCGCACCGGGTGAGCATCAAGAGCTTTGCGCTGGGCAAATATGAAGTGACGCAGGGGCAATGGAAGGCGGTGATGGGCAGCAACCCGAGCAGATTCGAAGAATGTGGCGACAACTGCCCGGTGGAGCAAGTGAGCTGGGACGACATTCAGCAATACATCCAGAAGCTCAACGCCAGCAGTGGTCAGCAATACCGGCTGCCCAGCGAAGCGGA
>CAIQOO010000030.1 GCA_903873485.1 uncultured beta proteobacterium
CTCGGTGGATTCGTTCCATGTTGATCACCATTCTTGGATGATCAACCCACTTCCCAATTCACCTCAAATTACGGCTTCAGGCTCAATCCTGCTTGGAAATACAGGCCACTGTTCAGGCTCAAACCTCATTGGAAAAGGCTTGTTCCAGGGCGCTGTCGAGGTTTTTGCCGGGGGCCTTGTTTTCCCAGGCAAAGACTGAGCGCATCGAGACATCGGCATAGCCGGTCTTGCCGCCAATGACGCTGCTTTTTTCCTCAAACAAATAGCCTTCAACGCTGCCGGGTGCGCCCCATTTGGCGATGAATTGTTGCCGGGTCATGGATGTTTGGTGGTGGTGCGGGTGGGCCAGTATGACAATACCACGCTTGCACAACCCTTCCATCTGACACCATCATGGCAAAAACCAAAGCACATAAAAACCATTCCCCGACACCCAACGCGGACCAGCTCGCGGCGGTGCGCCGCCTGGCAGGCAGTGGTGACCTGCTGCAGGCCCGCCAGCGACTGGCGGCGCTGCGCAAATCGTTTCCAGACTTCAAACCGCTGCTGGGCCTGGCTTGGGAGGTCGAGGACCGCTGCGACGCACCGATGCTCGCCACCGCCCGGGCCTGCGAGTGGCAACATGCCATGCCCAATAGCCAGGCCGCCGCAGAGGCCCTGTGCAAAAGTGCCAAGGCCGCTGGTCTGGCGGCGGTCTATGCTCGCGCGCTGCAGCGTCTGTCGGTGCTGGAGGGTCGCGGCGAGATGCCAATGCCCGACACCATCGAAGCTGAAGCCGGAAGCATGCCGCTGGCGCTGCTCGAACTGATCGACCTGTCAGTGATGCACCTCGCCGATGACAAGCCGGCTGCCGCGATTGCGCTGCTGCAAGGTGTTGATCACCCCTCGGCGCGCAACAATCTGGCACAGGCGCTGTTCATCAGCGGCGATTTGGTGGAAGCGCGTGCCGTGATGGAAGCCAACTGGCAGGCCCATCCCGATAACCTGTATGCCCTGGAGCGTGTGGTGCGCTGGCGCTGCTGGGCCGAGGGGATGGATCGCTGTCTGGGTTTTGCCGCCACTTTCAGACACACCACCCCAGGCCGCATCGAAGATGCCATCGTCCAAGTGGCTGCGCTGCGCTTTCTGGACGACAACCAAGGTGTCCAACAGGCCTGGCAGGCGGCCAGCCAAGCGTCCTGGTGGAAGCACGCAGATGAGACTCAGCGGGATCTGTTCTGGGCTTTGAAAGACCCGCAAGCCAGGTTGCCGGGAACCAGCGCCATGTGGTTTCCAGCCCCGTGGATACACGCATTGAAGAACATCTCATCCAAACCGGATGGCGCTGGCGACAATCAACTCGGACAACGCTGGAACGCTCTGCTAGACACCTGCACCGCCCATGCCGACTACCTGGCGCGAGCGGTCGAACTGGGCGATGAGGCAACCCGCATATTGGCGCTGGCGGTTCTCAAGCGACGCGCCAAGCTGTCCAATGCGCCAGCGCTGGCCAGCTTGCTGGGGATGCTCAAGCGCCCGAACGGATCCGACTCGGACCGCTCGGAACTTGTCAACTGGCTTACCGAGGCGGATCTGATCAACAAATCCGAGTCCACCGAAGTCTGGCTTGGCGGGCGTTTGCAATCGGTCAAGGCGCGCAAGTATCACATTCACAGCGAGCCGCGCCCAAGCCCTTTCTCGGATGTTGGCACCGCGCTTAACGAGCGCTTCCATGCAGCCATCAATCGCAATGAGCCGCGCCAGGCGCTGGCTTTGGCACAGCAACTGCTCAAGTTGTATCCAAAACACCCAATGGCATTGACCAACGTGGCCACTATCAAGCAGGGTCTGGGTCACCCGCAGGCAGAAGTCATTGCGCTATACCGCCAGGCCTATGCAATCGATCCTGACTACCTGTTCGCACGCTGCGGACTGGCGAGTTGCCTGGCCGAAAAAGGACAGGTCGAGGAAGCGCAAGCCTTGCTGACCAATGTGCTGGAGCGCACCGAGTTTCACCGCAGCGAATACATCAGCCTGCTGCTGGCCCAGCATACAGTAGCACTGGCCAGCGGCGAACATGAAGCGGCAAGCAAGGTGACCGAGTTGCTCAAGAATTTCGCAAGGCCGCCAGCGCATTGACCTGCCAGCCCGCAGCCCCTGACCGCCGCGCCACCGGTGCCCAATTGGGACTGAGCGCTGCCGCAGTTACCAACTGGTGCTGCCGTGCAGCAGGTTTGGCAGGTTCCAGGCAAGGCAGATGATGATTCAAATATATTGAATCTTGCCGTCAATCAAATTGAATTTGTTTGCATTAATCAATCTCTAAACTTGCCGCTTGTCCATCAGGGTCATGCCTGATCAACCCCAGTTTGGAGAATCGTTTTGACCCCGTCCCTGTCTGACATATCAACAAGTCCAAAGCGCTACAGCGCTGTGGCCATCACGCTGCACTGGTTGCTGGCGCTTGTTATTCTGGCCATGTTTGTGCTGGGTGTTTACATGCAGGATCTGCCGTTTTCACCTTGGCGGCTGAAGCTTTACAACTGGCACAAATGGGCTGGCATCAGCTTTTTGCTGTTGTCGGTGTTGCGTCTGGCCTGGCGCGTCAGGCAGCGGCCACCGGCGCTGCCCGCTGCCATCACGCGTGCCATGCCTTCCTGGCAAAACCTGCTTCATCACGCCACCCATCATCTGCTTTACGCGCTGTTTTTTCTGGTGCCAGTGCTGGGCTGGGCGTACAGCTCGGCGGCCGGGTTTCCGATTGTCTGGTTTGGCCAGCTCGCACTGCCTGATTTTGTGCCAGTTGACAAGGCACTGGCCGAACTGATCAAGCCGTTGCACGAATGGTCTGCCATCGCCCTGATGGGTCTGGCGGCCCTGCATGTGGCGGCAGCGCTCAAACACCAATGGATTGACCGGGACGGCCTGCTGCTGCGCATGCTGCCAGGCCGCAGTTAACCGACCAAATACCTTACCTGCCGAACTCTCATGATGAAAAATACACTGCTTCTTTCGACCCTGACAATGGCACTGCTGGCTGTCACCAGCCTGCCAGCCGCAGCCCAGCAAAAGTTGCTGCCAGCACAAAGCGAACTGGTTTTTGTCGCCAGACAAATGGGCGTGCCGATCAGCGGGCACTTCAAGAAATTTGATGCCCAGGTCAGCTTTGATGCCACCAAACTGGCCGCCAGCAAGGTGACTTTTACCGTGGACATGGGCAGCGCCACGCTGGGCACGCCCGAGATGGACAGCGAGTTGCCCAAGGCCCCATGGTTTAACGTGCCCAAGTTTGCGCAAGCCAGCTTTGCCTCGTCGGGCTTCAAGGCACTTGGCGGCGGCAAATACGAAGTGGCCGGCCAGCTCAACATCAAGGGGCAGGCCCGCGATGTTCTGGTGCCGCTGGCGATGACGCAAAGCGGTGCCGTGACCGTGGTTACCGGCGTGCTGCCGATCAAGCGGCTGGCCTTCAAGATCGGCGACGGCGAGTGGGCCGACACCTCCATGGTGGCTGATGAGGTGCAGGTCAAGTTCAAGTTTTCCCTGACCGGGGTGGGCAAGCTCTGAGTCCCCCGGATTTTTCCAAAACCTTCCTTTTTTTCTCTTCAACCTTTCCAGGAGATTTTTTATGCGTTCAAGCTTGTTACCCGTCGCGTCCGCCGTCGCTTTGCTGGCTGGCACTGTTTCTGCCCAGGCTGCCAGCTACGCCATTGACCCGGCGCACACCTATGTGAGCTTTGAAATTAGCCACTTTGGCACCAGCACCAACCGCGGCCGCTTTGACAAGAAAGAGGGCAGCATCGAGTTTGACCGGGCCGGCAAATCTGGCAAGGTTGACATCGTGGTGGACACCACATCCATCAACACCGGTTTTGCGGCTTTCAACAAACACCTGCAAAGCGCTGATCTGTTTGACGCTGAAAAATTTCCGACCATGAAGTTCGCTGCCAGCAAGTTCAGCTTCAATGGTGACAAGGTGACAGAAGTTGCCGGCAACCTGACCTTGCTGGGCAAAACCAGCCCGCTGACGCTCAAGGCCACCAACTTCAACTGCTACGACAGCCCGATGCTCAAGCGCGAAGTCTGCGGTGGCGACTTCGAAGCCATGCTGGACCGCACCCAGTTTGGCATGAACTACGGCATTGACTGGGGTTTCCCGAAAAACGTGCGCCTGGTGGTGCAGGTGGAAGCAGTCAAGCAGTAACTCTGAAATGGCTGCAGATGGCCGTCAACGTACCGGCGTTTGCAGCACCAGATCGATGCGCCGCTGCAGGCTGGCGGCGGTGGTGCCATCACCGGCTGCCTGCGCCTGCCTGTGCTGCACGCCCAGCCAGGCCAGCAACGGCCTGCGCCACCCCTGGTTGGATGCTGTTTCTGCCGCTAGCCCAATACCGGTGGGCGCAAGGCGCTCTGCTTTAAATAGCGCACTGGCGGCGATCAGACGTGACAGCGGGTTCTGAATCTGGTCTAAAAGGTTGCCGGGCCGGGTTGTTGCCAGTGACTGCGTGACCAGTCCACGGTACTGCACCGGCAGCAGTTCGGTTTGCAGGCCAACCCAGCGGCCTGCCAGAAACTGCGCGTAGGCTTGCTCTGCCGGCAAGGCATCGGCTGCCAGCTTCTGAAAATCTGCGCAGGCATCGGGTTCAAGGCTGGCCACTTGCGCAGCGCAGCGCACCAGTTCAAGGCGCGCCATCAGGTCCAGACGGCCAGTGCTGGCAATCTCTGCACGGGCACGCCGCAATTCAGACTCTGCCACCCGGGTGTTGCCTGCCAAATAGGCCGAGGTGTAACTGTTGAGCGCGGCAAACGCATTGATCTGCCAGTCGGGCTGCGGCGGGCCGCTGGCACAGCCACCGAGCAGCAGGGCGGTTGTCAGCAGCGCGCTGGCAGATGCGCCGGCCTTTGTCGTTGCGGTGAAACGAACTGGCGCGATGCAACAGGCATCTGCCGGGTGGTAGGGGATAGGTGTCATGGCAGCTTGATCTCGGTGTCGCGCGCGAACGGCCATTTGTGGTTGATCTCGTCGGTTAACTGGCTGATTTTGCGCAGATTGGACTCGACTTCGGCGCGCAGTTGCCCCAGGTCGGCGCTGGCGACACGGACGTTGGCACCCACCGCCTGCGCCTCGGCCAGCAGCGCATCGACCTTGGTCAGAGTGGCGCGGGTATCGGTCAGCAGCGCCGTCAATTGCGCCATCGCCGCCTGGCTGCCAGCCAGGGTGGCCTGTGTGCTTTTCAGGGTCGCCTGGGTGCTGTCCACCACGCCGCCGCTGCCAAATACACGCTGGTCGGCCTTGCCCAGCAAGGCGTTGGCGCTGTCGATTGTGCTGATGATTTTTTTGGCGTTGTCCTCGTTGCCCAGCGCGCCGGTCAGGAGCCCATAGCGGCTGGCCAGGCGTTGGCTGACGATTTTCAGGTGTGCCAGGCTGGTGTTGATGCTGGACTCGGAGCCGGTCATGGTTTCCAGGTTTTCCAGCAGGGCGCGCACCGATGACACCAATCGCGGGATTTCCGCCGTCATGTCGCCGCGCAGCAGCGTGCGCTCGGCGTTGGGAGGCAGCGGCGGGTCGCTCAGAATGCCGCTGAAGGCGCGAATGCGGGTGTCGCCGACCATGCCGCGCTCGAGCGTAAAGATGCTGGAGCTGCGCAGCCAGCGTGCGTCTTTTTGTGGCACCTCCATCACGATGCGCACCTTGCCGTCGTTGGCCAGTTCGATGCGCTGCACCCGCCCCACCGGAAAACCCGAAAACGTCATGTCCATGCCAACAATGACACCCTCGGAGTCGTCCGACAGCAGCACCAGTTGCTGGGTGCGCTCAAACACGCCACGCGCAAACATCACATACAGCACAAAGCCGCAAATGATCAGCAGCACCAGCGTCAGCAATGCCACCGCCTTGCGCTCCAGGCTGGCCAGCGGGGCTGTTGCAGGGTCGGATGGCGGCGGCGGGGTGTGCATGCTTTGGGCGGAAGGGGTGAATTTCAGATGTATTTGACCACCAGCGAAGCCGCTTCGAGCATCAGCAAGACCAGAAACAAGCGCACCGCGCCGGGTTGAATGCCGCTCTGGGCCGATTCTGCGGTGTTTTCCAGGCTGGCCGCCAGCGGCACCACGGCCACCGCCATGCTGAAGAAAAAGGCTTTCAAGATAAAGCTCAGGCTCACTGTCAGGTCAAACACCTGCCCCACGGTGCGGGTGAAACCCGGCAAACCCCAGGGCGACAGGCCATACACCATCAGGTAAGCCAGCAGCAGGGCGATCAGGCTGCTGATCATGGCCAGCGCCAGCACCGAAAAAGCATCGGCCAGCACCTGCGGCGTCAACTCGGTGCGCAGCCGATCCAGCCCGAGTTCGGACACTTGGCTTACCCGTGCGGTGGTGCTGGCGCCGGGTGCGCCAATGTTGAAAGCCAGCCCGGCGCGCAAGGCAACAAACATCGCCGCCGACAGCGGAATCAGCTCCAGCACCAGCACCCGCACCACCATTTGCAGCGCGTATTGCGACAGGCCGTAACTCAGGGCGGTCAGCACCACGATGCGGATCAGCACCAGACTCAGCAGCGCCGACAGCGCGGTAAACCACGGCAGCACCTGCCAGGTGCTGGTGTAGATGTGGCGTGCCGTGTTGGCGCGGTAGGCCGGGCTGTGGGTGGAAGGGGTTAGCGCCAGTACCAGCACCACTGCGCCAAACTGCAGCATGAACCAGAAACTGCCTAACTGGCGCTGCCAGGCGCTGCGCAGGCGGCTCAATGGCGGGGTCAGGCTCAGGCTAAAAGGCATCCGCTCATGATAATGCCGATACTCAGTGCTCCGGGCAAATCGAACTACCCTTGACGCGGCAGCCTAGTTCCAAAGAACTACCAACTAAAACAGGATGGTGATGTGGACGGCGTCTTCGTTTTTTTCCGCCTGCACATGCAGCGAGCTGTTGCGTGCCAGGTTCAGCATTTTGGTGTTGCCCAGCAACACGTCGGCGACAAAACCGCGCAGTCCCCGGCGGGTGGCATGTTTGATCATGCAGGCCTGCAAGGCGCTGCCCAGACCACAAGCCTGCCAGTCCGGATGCACCATGTAGGCCACATCGGCGAGGTTGGTGGTCGGGTCAATGAAATAACAGGACTGGCCGACGATGGTGGACTGTTCGCGGCTGCCGCTGATGGCGACAAACGCCACCTCGTTTTCATAATTGACGTTGCATAGCCGCTCCACTTCGGCATCTGACAGCCCGCGCACATTGTGGAAAAACCGGGTATAGACATCCGCCTCGCTCAGGTGGTGAAACAACTCGCGAATGCCCTGGGCATCGCTCGACAGGGCCGGGCGCAACATCACGCTACGGTTGCCCTTGAGGACAATGGTTTGCTCTTCTTCCACCGGATAGGCCCGCAAATTGTGCAGCGCCTGGTCAGCCGGGAGGTAGCCCATGGCTTGCGCTTTGGCAAACAGATCGGGGCGAAACTTGGGATGGGACAACTCGATCAGCGCAGTGGCGCGTTGCCGGATCGACTTGCCAAACAGGTAGGCGATGCCATATTCGGTAACCACATAATGCACATCGGTGCGGGCAATGGTGGCCGATTCACCTTCCAGCAGCGCCGGGCGAATCCGCGAAACCAGTCCGTCGTCGGTGGTGGAGGTCATGCAAATAATTGGTTTGCCACCCGGCGACTGGGCGGCCCCGAGCAGAAACTCGCCCTGACAACCGATGCCGCTGTAAAACTTGCCGTCAAACTGGTCAATACACACCTGGCCGGTCAGATCAATTGCATAAGCCTGCGCGATCGACACCATCTTGTGTTGTTTCGAGATCGTCAGCGGATTGCAGACGCTATCAATCGGCTGGAATGAAAACAGCGGGTTGCGATCAATCAACTGGTACAACTGGCGTGACCCGAGCGCCATGCTGGCGACGATTTTGAACGGATGACGGGTCTTTTTGGCACCGGTCAGGCTGCCGTGTTCCAGCAGCGGAATGATGGCATCCGACACCACATCGGAATGAATGCCCAAGTCCTTGCGGTCAGTCAGGTATTGCAGTGCCTCATGCGCGAGTGGCCCCAAGCCGATTTGCAGGGTTGAACCATCGTCGATGATGCCGGCAATGTAGCGTGCGATGCGCTGGACATGTTGATCCTGCGTAGGCACCCGTTGGAACTCGATGATTGGCGTATCGACTGGTACCAGATGGTGAATGCGGCTGATATGCAGGGTGGAGTCGCCCATGGAACGCGGCATGTTCGGGTTGACCTCGGCGATCACCAGTTTGGCGCGCGCCAGTGCTGCCGGGATGATGTCAACCGAGACCCCCAGGCTCACATACCCGAACTCGTCTGGCAGGGACACCTGAATCAGTGCCACATCGACCGGAATGCGCCCCAGCAGGATCATGTCCGGAACCCGTGCGATCGACATCGGCACATACTCAACCATGCCTTGCTTGACGGCTGCCCGCATGTCGCTGCCGACAAAAAAAGTGCGGTGCTTGAGCCGGGTGGTGCTGTGACCCTCGGTGTCGTGGTCAAACGCCCGGATGGTAAAGAAGTGCAGCAGTTCCAGATCGGCGGGCAAGCCGGGCATGGATTCGAGCGCCCGCAGCAGCGCGCACGGGGCGGCACAACCGCTGCCGACAAAAACATGGTCGCCACTGCGGATGTGCGTCACCGCCAGCGCGGGGGTTGTCACCTTGTCGGCAAAGGCGGCAAGAGGGTCTGATTTTTTGGTGGATTTTTTGCCGAACATGCAGGTGCATTCGTTGAAAGAAAACGCGGCAGGGGGTGTTTGCCTGATGCCCTTTGGCTTGCTGGCCCAATTCTCGTCGCGTAAGTTCCCCCGCATGTTAATCCTTTATGATATTTGGCTGGCCTTTGTTGATGTCAACGAAGCCTGCGATGCTTTTCGCTGCCGGATTTTTCTTGCAGTGGCGGGTGTCACCGGGTTCCCACTGTCATTTTTCTCGCTTTTTGCGAGTCGGTCAGTCCAGTCAGTCAATTTAATTTTAAGGAGATTTTCCCATGAGTAATGATGTTGTAGTTTTAAGCGCAGTCCGTTCTGCCATTGGTACATTCGGCGGTTCTCTGGCCAATATGGAGCCGCCAGAGCTGGCCGGCCTGGTGATGAAAGAGGCGATTGCCCGCTCCGGCGTTGATGCCGCCTTGATTGGCAACGCGGTGGTCGGCACCTGCGTCCCGACCGACTGGCGCTATGCCTATGTGTCGCGTCTCGCCTCGATTCAGGCCGGCATGCCGATGGACTCCATCGCCATGCAGGTTAGCCGTCTTTGCTCGTCCGGGCTGCAGGGCATCGTGACTGCCGCACAAAGCATCATGCTGGGCGATTTTGACTACAGCATCGGTGGCGGTGTCGAAGTCATGTCACGCGGCGCCTACACGCTGCCGGCCATGCGCAGCGGTGCCCGCATGGGCGACACCAAATCGATTGACCTAATGGTGGCGATTCTGACCGACCCGTTTGGCGCCGGTCACATGGGCATGACGGCTGAAAACCTGGCCACCAAGTGGAACATCTCGCGCGAAGAGCAAGATGCCCTGGCTTGCGAGTCGCATCGCCGTGCTGCCGCTGCCATTGCCGATGGCCGTTTCAAATCGCAAATCGTGCCGATCGTCCAGCAAACCCGCAAGGGCGACGTGGTGTTTGACACCGACGAGCATGTCAAGCCCGCTACCACCCTGGCCACCCTGGCCAAGATGAAGCCGGCCTTCAAGAAAGACGGTTCGGTCACCGCCGGCAATGCCTCCGGCATCAACGATGGTGCCGCCTTCTTTGTGCTGGCTTCGGCCGATGTGGCGGCCAAGGCCGGCCAAAAGCCGATGGCCCGCATCGTGTCGTATGCCGTCACTGGCGTGCCCAACGACATCATGGGCGAAGGCCCGATTTCGGCCACCACCTTGGCGCTCAAGAAAGCCGGCCTGACGCTGGATCAGATGGACGTGATTGAAGCCAACGAAGCCTTTGCTGCACAAGCGATTGCCGTCAGCAAGGGCCTTGGCCTGGATCCGGTCAAGACCAATGTGAATGGTGGTGCGATTGCGCTCGGTCACCCGATTGGCTGCTCAGGTGCCTTCATCGCCACCAAGACGGTTTATGAGTTGCAGCGCACCGGCGGCAAGTATGGTCTGGCAACCATGTGCATCGGCGGTGGCCAAGGCATTGCGGTGATTTTCGAGCGCCTTTGATCTGACAAGCAGAAGCCATCGGGCCGATGGCTAGCGCAAACCCGGTGGCGATGGGCCGCTGGTTGACAAGATGGAGCCAGCCGGTCTGGCTCAGTCGCGCACGTCGGCGACCGGTTGACTGCCAAAATCAGTGCGATTGAGATACGCCAGCACCCGTGCTGCGGCATCCTGCGCGCTGGTGAGCTGTCCGGTTTGTTTAAGCTTGGCAAAACTGGCCTGATCAGGAAAATCCAGCGGGTGGGCATTGCGCAACTGCTGCTGCATGTCGGTGTCAATCACGCCTGGGGCCAGCGCGCAAACCCTGGCTCCATTGGCTTGTCGGGCCTCGTCTTGCGCCAGGCAGCGGGTGAAATGGTCTAGTCCGGCCTTGGCTGCGCAGTAAGCCGATTGCGAGGCCATCGGGTGGCGGCCCAGGCCAGACGAGATGTTGAGAACTCGGCGTTTGGCAGTCCACGCTCGTGTGGCCGCCAGAAACGCAGCGGTCATGACCAGTGGTGCTTCCAGCCCGACGCGCAGCGCACGCACCAGTTCCTGCGGATCGGCGGCGTACAACGGAACAATCGGTGGAATGACCCCGGCGTTGTTGACTAGGGTGACGCTGCTAATTTCCGGGGCGGATTGATTGGCGAGCCATTGGCCAAGGCGGGCTGCCACCGGCGTGGCATCGGCCAGATCTGCCTGCCATTGGGTCAGATCGGCTCCGGCCTGGTCTGCTGCCTGGGCCAAAGCATCAGAACTGCCACGGGAAATGCACAGCAGTTTATGGCGCGCTCCGATCAATTGCTGCGCCATGGTCAGTCCCATGCCGCGGGATGCGCCGGTAATGATGGTGAGTTGCGTGATCATCTTGTGGGTTCAAGGGTGGTTACAGGGATGAACTTGTCCAAGTGTTGACTGGAGTCAAGTGCGGTGGGTGGGCTGATCGATATGATCAGACGTGGTCACAATAGCCACTTTAAAAGGAAAGCAACATGCAAGTCCAGATTCACACTGACAATCATATCCAGGGTACGGATGCCATGGCCCAATGGGCCAGCAGCACGGTGAAAACCGCGCTGGAGCGCTTTGCCGGCCAGATCACCCGCGTTGAAGTTCACTTGAGCGATGAAAATGCCGGCAAGAAAAACACCGCAGAAAGCATTCAGTGCACCATGGAAGCTCGCCTGGAGGGTCATCAGCCGCTGGCCATCAAGCATCTTGGCGCCAATTTGAACCAGGCGATTGAAGGTGCGGTTGAAAAAATGAACAAACTCATCAGCAGTACCCTGGGTCGCACCACACGGGTTTGAACTAAAAACGGTGCCGGGGATGGTCAGCGTGGCCATGTCCGCACACTGAGCAGGCCGGCAGGTTTGTCCAGCACCAGCAGCGCATCGTCAGCATGAATCAGCGAAATTTCAGGCAATGCCAGGCTCATTGCGATACCGGCTGGGTCGCCTGCGCCAATAACTGCTGCACGGTGTGGCACAGTTCGTCCACATCATTGGGCTTGTGGATCAGCGCGCGGGCACCGGCGGCAAGTGCATCGCGCTCGATCTCGGGCGTGACATAACCCGATGCCAGCGCCACCGGCAACTCGGGCCGAAGCAACTGCACATCGCGTAGCAAATCAACCCCGCTGTAGCCCGGCATGTTGTAGTCAGTGACCAGCATGTCGCACTGCTGCGGATTGGCCCGCAAGGCAGCGATGGCTTGTTTTGGGTCGGTGAACGTGATCACTGTGTAGCCCTTGCGTGTCAGCACGCGCTTGACCAGAAACACCAGCGCTTCGTCGTCATCGACATACATCACGCGCTGGCCGTGGCCCATGACGGCAGTTTGTGCCACCAAGGCGGCCGGGGGTATCTGCACCGGCAGGTTGGCGACCGGAAAATACAAGGTGAATTCGCTGCCTTGGCCCAGCCTGCTCTGGACTTCCACCGAGCCTGAATGTGCCCGCATGATGCCATGCACCACGGACAGCCCAAGGCCGGTGCCCTGACCCACCGGTTTGGTGGTGAAAAAAGGTTCAAACACCCGTTCCTGGGTGGCTTCACTCATGCCGCAGCCGGTATCGCTGACGCCAAGCCGAACATGTTGTCCCCGCAAGCCACCGCGTCGCTCTTCTGTCTTGGCCTGCAACCGGGTACTGTGTGCCAGTTCAATCCGAATCTGGCCAGCTTCCTGACCGATGGCATGAATTGCGTTGGTGCACAGGTTGAGCAGCACTTGTTCAACCTGGGTGGCATCGGCCATGACGGCAGGCGTGCTGGCATCAATGTCAACCTGTAGTTCAACCCGGGGTGGCAACGACACCTTGATCAGGCGCACGGTCTCATGCACCACCTCTGCCAATTGCAAGGGTACCTGGCGTGGCGGCTCATTGCGGCTGAAGGTCAGAATCTGTCGCACCAGATCACGCGCGCGCCGCCCGGCCTTGTCAATTTCGCCCAGACTGGCGGCCACCGCCGTGTTGGCCGACACATCCTGGCGGGCCAACACCACATTGCCCAAAATCGCACTGATGATGTTGTTGAAATCATGCGCAATGCCGCCGGCCATGGTGCCAATTGCCTGCATTTTTTGGGATTCGCGCAATTGCGATTCCAATGCAGCCCGGTGCGCTTCCATTTCTTGACTGGCGCTCAGGTCGCGGGCAAACAAGGTGATGATGTCGCCGCCAGGGTGTTGCTCAAACGACAGGCTGATGTCCAGTGGCACCGACTCACCCTGGGTGGTCAGGCCATTCATTTCGCCCAATTGGACGTGGCGGGTGCTGTCGCCGCAACACAGGGCGCGCCTGGCAGCCGGCACGAATTGTGTCAAGGGCTGGCCCAATGCCTGCGCCTGCGGGCATTTGAACAGGGTGGCTGCAGCCGGGTTGAACACGGTGATCCGGTGCTGCGCATCGATACAAATAATCGCGTCCAGCGACGAATCAATGATGGCACCAAGGCGGGTTTTGCTTTCCAGCAGTTCCTTGTTGCGCTCTTGCAGGGCTTGCGTGCTCAGTTGCAGAGCATGGCGCTGGGCCAGCAGGGGGCCTTGATCGACGATGGCGCAAATAAAGTGGACCTCGTCGTCTTGCGTGTTGTCAATCCGCGCGATGTGCAAGTCGCCAATGAAAACCCCGTTGGAGCCGCCCGAAAACTCCAGTTCATTGAGTTCGCAGGTTCCTTGATCGCTGGCGGTGACAAAACTTTGCATCAGCAGCCTGGACGATTCGGTCCTGGCTTGCGGAAAACTGACCAGTGGAAACAGAAAATTCAGCGGCGAGTCGTCTTCTACCGGACGCATCAGCGCCAGCGTGCGTGCGTTGTATTCCAGAATCTGGCCATCTGCATCGACCACCATCAAGGCCAGCGGCACACTGGAAAACAGCGTGACAAAGCGCTCAGAGGCACCTTCGGCAGCGGCCTGACTGAAACGCAGCGCCTTGTTTTGAATTTCCAGTTCGGCTTGCGAATGCCGAAGGTCTTCAACCAATTGCGCAGTTGAACCGCTATCGGCCTGACCGGGGACTGGTTGCCTGAGGCCACCAAGCCGTTTCAGCCTGGTCGGACCGGGCTTGTTTTTTGGGCGGTGTGGGAGCATGACCGGTGGCGTTTTGCCACGCGGTGTGGCGAACCAATCAGCGCGGCGCGTTTTTTAGCTTGCCACGCACTGGCACCACCGTGGTCACCGTGGGGCGCACCGCATCGGCCGACACCGGTTTGGGCGGTGAGGTGTCTTTCTTGGGTTTTTTAACCATTTTGTCGTTTTGCTGACCTTTTGCCATGATGTTTCTCCTGGGGTTAAATTGATCTGAATTATCGGCGCAGCACGGCCAGGCCGGGTTCAAAACTGGCGGCTTTCAGCGGTGTATTGGCGACGATAAAGGCGTGCAGCACCTGGGCATCGTTAAAGCCAGTGTTGACAAAACTTGGATGGGAGCTGAGTTTGGGGTAACCATCACCGCCGGCGGCCTGAAAGCTGTTGACCGCGATGCGGTAGGTTTTGTCGGCATCAAGGGCCATGCCCTTGATCCGCACATGGCTTGCCACACCGGCGCTGATGTCAAGCTCGATACCGGCAAATTGCGGAAAAGCTCCGGCGCCGGGGTTCATTTTGGCGGCGGCATTCAGGTAATCGAGCACCTCCTTGCCGCTCAGGTCGGCGGTGCACACGGTGTTGGCAAAGGGATGCACCTTGAGCATATCTTTGTAGGTGATGGCACCTGCCGCGATCGAGTCACGCACCCCACCCGCGTTGACCATGGCAAAGTCCGAGCCAGTCTTGTCCCTCATGGCACGGGCAATCAACACGCCCAGATTGGTCGGCATCCTGCGGACCACATCACGGTCGCCTTCTAGCCGGGCATCGACCGTGCCGATTTGAACATTGAGCTTGTCCTGGCCAAACTGCTGGTAAGGGGTCAGCAGCGCCAGCATGTCCGGATCCTGGGCAATCGGGCTGGTGTAATGCACCAGCGTGGTCTTGCCATCGGCAGCGGTGACCGGCTTTTTCAGGTTGACCGGAATCAGCGCGTATTTCATCAGCCTGAAGTCACCGTTGCGGTATTCAAAATCAGCCCGACCGACGTATTTGCCCCATTCATGGGCTTGCACGATCCAGGCGCCATTTTGTCGGTCGGGCTGACACGGGGTAGCCGGCACATAGGCGTGGTCACGCCGGTTTTCGGCCTTCATGCAGACCGGGTTTTGCGTGTGGCCACCCACCACCAAATCAATGCCGGAGACGGCGCGCGCCATTTCCACATCGCCCGGCGCCTGCGAGCCATGCTGACCATTTTCATAATGGCCCATGTGGGTCGCGGCAATCACCACATCGGCCAAGCGACGCAGTTCAGGCACCACTTTGCCGGCCTCGGCGATGACGCCGCGAAACTCCAGCCGGCCAATGTTGTCCGGGTGCGCCATGCGCCGCGTGCCTTCGGTGGTCAGCCCCATCACCCCGACTTTCAGGCCACCGAGGTCAAACACCTGGTAAGGCGCAAACAGGCGTTGACCATCCTGGTAAATATTGGCTGACAGCAGCGGAAACTGCGCCAGTTCACGCTGCATCTTGAGCACCGCCAGCGGCTTGTCAAACTCGTGGTTGCCCACCGCCATGGCCTGATAGCCCAGCAGGTTCATGCCCTTGAAGTCGGGCACAGCATCTTGCAGGTCAGATTCCGGCACGCCGGTATTCACATCGCCACCATCAAGCAGCAGGCTAAAGCCACCCTGTGATGCCACTTCACGACGAATTTCATCCACCACGGTCTTGCGCGCCGCCATGCCGTATTCGCCATCACTGTTGGGCCAGAAACGACCATGGTGGTCGTTGGTGTGCAGAATGGTCAGGCGATAAGTCTTGTCTTTTTCAGCACCCGGCTGCGGGGTCAGCGCGCAGCCGGCCAGCGCGGCCAGCAGGCCAGCAGACAGGCCAAGTCGGTTCAGTTGCATGAGGATTTTCCTTGGATGGGTCAGCGGTGTTTTATTTTGGCAGTTTTGCGAGCCAGCGGGTCAAGGATTGCCGCAAGGCAGCAAAATCCACCGGCTTGGTCAAAAAGTCGTCCATACCGACGGCCAGGCAATGCTGGCGGTCTTCTTCAAAGGCATCGGCCGTCAGTGCAATGATCGGCACGCGGGGCCGCGCCTGATCCTGTTCCCATTGACGAATGCGCCGGGTGGCGGTGTAGCCATCCATCACCGGCATGTGCAAGTCCATCAACACGGCATCGGGCACTTCGCTGCCGCAATACTGCGCCAGCGCCATTTCACCGTTGTCGGCAAAGCTGACCTGCAAGCCCAGCAGGCTCAGAAAGCCTTCAATCACCAGGCAATTGACCGGGTTGTCTTCGGCTACCAGAATCCGGCCTGCCAGGCTGCCTGGTGAATCGGGCAGCCTGGCGGTGCCAGTGGTTAAGCGCTCGCCAACCCGGCTTTCAGTGCCGATCTGACAGACCTCGGCGAGCAGCCGAAACCAGAATCTGGAGCCTTTGCCGGGTTCACTTGCAACCCCGACATCGCCGCCGAGCAAACCGGCGAGGCTGCTGACGATCGACAGGCTCAGCCCGGAGCCGCCAAATTCACGGGTGGTTGAACTGTCCGCCTGTGAAAACGGCTTGAACAGCAATGGGAGCTTGTCGGCGGCAATGCCGATGCCCTGGTCTGCCACCGAAAATTCGAGCAGGGCCGACTGGCCGTGGCGAGAAATCTCGGTGGCCTGCAAGCTGATTTGACCGCTGGCAGAAAACTTCAGGGCATTGCCCGCCAGGTTGGCCAGCATCTGGCGCACCCGGTGTCCATCGGTCTGGTAGCGTTGGCCAGACCGGCCAAGCCAGCGGCAGTCAAGCTGCAAGCCCTTGCTGTGGGCAGCACCCGAAAACAGCGTCCGGGTTTCTTGCAGTAGCTGATCCGGGTCAATCGTGCCGATGTCGAGTGCAAACTTGCCAGCTTCAATTTTTGAAAAATCCAGAATATCGTTGAGCAGCGCCAGCAGTGATTGCCCCGAATTCAGCACCGTGCGGGCATAGCCCAGGCGCACCGCTTCGGGCACATCCGGCATCAACAACAACTGTGCCATGCCCAAAATGCCGTTCATCGGGGTGCGAATTTCATGCGACATGGTGGCCAGAAAACGGCTCTTGGACAGGTTGGCTGCCTGTGCTGCCTGGGTTGCCTGCACCAGCTCGGTGATGTCAACCCCGACCATCAGCAAGTGGCTGACGCAACCGTCAGCAGTGCGCAGCACCGAGTTGGACCAGTCAAACAGGCGTTGGCTGCCATCGCGGCGCAGCCAGGGGTTTTTGTGGTGTGCCGCCAGCTTGCCGTCCAGCAACTGGTTAAACACTTCCCGGAGCTGCGGTCTTTGCTCGGGCGGCAAAAAGCGCGACCAGAAGAACGGTTCTTCGTTCATCTCCGCAAGGCGGTAGCCGGTAAATTCCTGCGCCGCCAAGTTGATGCGATGAACGATGCCGACGCGGTCAATCACCATGATCAAACTGGCCGCAGTGTCGATCAAACCTGAAGAAAAGTCGCGCTCGGCCTGCAGCAGTGCCTGTGCCTGCACTCGGGCAGTAATGTCTTCGTGGACCACCACCAGGTTGCCGCTGCCATCCAAAAAGCGCGTCACCCGGGCGGCAAACCAGCGTTCCCGGGTTGGGCTGTGGCACGGGTATTCGAGCTTGAATTCATCGGATTCGCCCCGGCTGACCTGCAGGATGCCGACCACCATCGGCACCGCTTCGGCCGCATCCGGGCCGGTCGATGCACCGCAGGTATGTAGGTAGTTGCGACCGACAAAGTAGCCGTGCTCCATGGCGCGCGGATCGTTCTCGGTGCAAAAGTCGCGCCAAGCCCGGTTGACTGCCAGGATCTCTCCGGCCTGGTTCAGAACACAAAGCTGCGTGGAGACGGCATCGATCGTCGCCTTGGCAAAGGCTTCCGATGCCAGCAAGGCCGCCATCAGGTGTTCTTGCACTTTCACCGGGCCAATGCCTGACGACGGGTGGCTTATGGGTTTTGCGGCAACTGTTTTGGCTTGGCAGACCAGGTTGTCAGGGATGTCCGCTTGCGCGTCAGCGCCGTCTGGGCACTCGCCGCTTGCCGGTTTTGGAGATGGGGTGATGTCGAGCATGGCAAACCAGATCATGCGCCAAAAAATGCCCGGCCCATGCGATGTGGCCCCATCATTTTTGCAGTTCGGCCGTTGGCTTCTGGCGGCTTTGGCCCGGTCCAAGCCGGTCTGCCTGAACCGTTACGCTGATTTGGCGGGAACACGTTGCTCGGCCAAAAATTTATATCAAATTGGCCTCTAGCCCTTATCCAGCGAGCGCATATAGCTATATATAACATAGCATTCAGGGTGCTGTTCCAGACCACTTGCGTGGTTTTGCCCGGAAGCCGGATTATTTGTCACTTGTTGGGAAAACCCGACACCACGGGGTTTTTCGCGGTGCTACCTTCACGCCACCATTCATTTAGCCGAGAACACCATGCCGAAAACCCTGATTGAGCCGTTTCGCATCAAAAGCATCGAACCGATTCGCATGACCACGCGCGCCGAGCGCGAGCAACTGCTCGAAGCGGCCAAACTCAATGTCTTCAAACTACGCGCCGAAGACGTGCTGATTGACTGGCTGACCGACTCTGGCACCGGCGCCATGTCGAGCCGCCAGTGGGGCGCCATCATGGAAGGCGACGAGAGCTACGCCGGTGCCCGCAGCTTCTATCGTCTTGAGGCGGTGATCCA
This sequence comes from uncultured beta proteobacterium, assembly GCA_903873485.1. Classification (GTDB taxonomy): domain Bacteria; phylum Pseudomonadota; class Gammaproteobacteria; order Burkholderiales; family Burkholderiaceae_C; genus Rhodoferax. The sequence continues at coordinate 18,386 of CAIQOO010000030.1, forward strand.
GAACATCACCGGAATGAAGTATTTTGTGCCAACGCACCAGGGCCGCGCGGCCGAGAAAGTGCTGTTTACCGCCGTCTGCAAGAAAGGCGATGTGGTGCCCAACAATTGCCACTTTGACACCACCCGCGCCAATCTGGAGTATCTGGGCATCGAGGCACTTGACCTGGTGATTGCCGAAGGCTTGCAACCATCCACCATTCACCCGTTCAAGGGCAATATTGACCTTCTGCGCGCCGAGACGCTGCTCAAAGAGCAGAGCGACAGAATCCCGTTTGGCATGATCACCGTGACCAACAACACCGGCGGTGGCCAGCCGGTGTCGATGGCGAATATCCGTGCCTATGCCACGCTGCTGAAGAAATTTGGCAAGCCGTTCATCATGGATGTCTGCCGTTTCTCGGAAAACGCCATGTTCATCAAGATGCGTGAGCCGGGTTATGAAAACACCCCCATCAAGACCATCGTGCAAGAAATGTTTTCTTATGCCGACGGCGCCACCATGAGCGCCAAAAAAGACGGCATGGTCAATATGGGCGGCTTCATCGTGCTCAAAAGCGAAGAGTGGATGGACGCAGTGCGCAATGTGCTGATCATGACCGAAGGTTTTCCCACCTATGGCGGTCTGGCCGGACGTGATCTGGAGGCACTGGCGGTGGGTCTGGAGGAAGGCATGCAGGAAGACTACCTGCGCTACCGCCTGCGCACCGCCGAGTATCTGGGCGAGCGCCTTGATGCTGCCGGTGTCGGCTTTGTCAAGCCCACCGGCGGTCATGCCGTCTATATCGATGCCCGCACCGTGCTGCCCGACATGCCGGTAGCGCATTACCCGGCCTGGGCGCTGTGCAATGCGCTGTATCTGGAAGGCGGCATTCGCGGGGTGGAAATTGGCTCGGTGATGTTTGGCAAGCGCCTGCCCGATGGCACGGAAACCTTTCACAACATGGAGCTGGTGCGGCTGGCTTTTCCCCGGCGCATGTACACGCAAAGCCATTTTGATTACGCCGCCGAGGTAATCGCCGAACTCAAACAGAAAGCCGCCAGCATTCGGGGCGTGAAAATCACCAAACAGCCACGGTTTTTGCGCCATTTCACCTGCGAGTGCGCCTGGGTTGATGCGCCATGTTGACTGATTGGCCAACCCGGTTGCGCACCGGTCGGCAACACCTGTGGAGCACGCCCGAGCAGTCGGCTGCCATGAATGCCGCTCTGGCGCAATGGCTCGATTCCACCGCTCAGGCCGTCAAGCCGCGGTACAGCATGTAGCAGGCCAATGCATATAGAACCAAGGCAAACACACGCTTGAGCTTTTTGACTGGCAGTTGATGCGCTGCGGTTGCGCCAAACGGTGCCGTCAGCACGCTGCAACTGGCAATCACGACCAGCGCCGGCAGCCAGACATAACCCCATGAGTAGGGCGGCAAATCCGGCAGGCTGGCGCCACCGACAACATAGCCGACCACGTTGGCCAAGGCAATTGGAAAGCCCAGCGCGGCCGATGTCGCCACGGCATTGTGGATGGCCACGTTGCACCAGACCATGAAGGGCACGCTGATAAAACCACCGCCGGCACCCACCAAGCCGGACAAGAAGCCAATCAGCGTGCCGGCAGCGGCTTGCCCCTTGAAACCCGGCAAGTGTTGGCTAGGCGCCGGTTTTTTGTCCAGAAACATCTGGGTCGCCGAAAAACCGACAAACAAGGCAAACAGCAAAGCCAGCGAACTGCCTTTGAGCAGCGCAAAAACGCCCAGGCTGGCCAGCGCCGCACCCAGCACAATGCCGGGGGCCAGGCCTTTGACAATGTCCCAGCGCACCGCGCCACGCTTGTGATGCGCCCGCACACTCGAAATCGAGGTGAACACAATGGTCGCCATTGAGGTGGCTATCGCCATTTTGATCGCCAGCGGCGCCGCCACGCCGCGCGCCGACAACAGCGCCGTCACAAATGGCACCATGATCATGCCGCCGCCAATGCCGAGCAGGCCGGCCAGAAAGCCGGTAACCAGGCCAAGCAGGGCAAGTGCCAAAATCAGGGAAATATCGAACGGCATGGGATGGAAAATAACGGCAAGAAGGGGCTGGCCATCATACGCCGAGCCAGCTTTCCACCGCTGTTGGCAACGCTTGCCGACAGCACTGATCCACCACTTTTAAAGAATGAACATGTTGAGACAAATTGAAGCGCGCATGGTTAACGAGATGCTTGGAGCGCAAATTCCTTTGCCCAGCTATGCAACCGATGGTTCCGCCGCCATGGATTTGCGTGCTTGCATCAAGCTGCCGGTCAGCATCCCGCCGGGCGGGCGGGAACTGATCAAGACCGGCCTTGCCATCAACATGATGGACCCGGGATTGGTGGCAATCATTGCATCGCGCTCCGGTCTGTCCCTCAAGCACCATGTCCATGTGGCACAAGGCATTGGCGTGATTGACGCCGACTACCACGGCGAAATCGCGGTCATTCTTGCCAATGATGGCTTGCAGGCCTATACCGTTGAGCCAGGTGACCGTATCGCCCAGTTGCTGTTTCAGCCGGTGGTGCAGGTCGCCTTGAACATCGTGGACAAGTTCTCAACCGAAACCGGACGTGGCACCGGGGGCTTTGGCAGCACCGGCAACAGTTGATCAAATCGACGATGCGCTGCCACGCCAGATGCTGTTGCCAGGGGTGATCGCCATGCCTGACGGGATTGAGCTGCCGATGTACTTGACATAGACGATCAAATAGCTGTCAACGATCCAATGGTGATTCTGGTATTTGACGACGTTGAAGGTGTGGGTTCCGGCACTCACGGTACAGGAAAACACCTCCCACTTGTCAGAAAGAAGACCGGCAATGAAACGGCACCGGCTCTCCGAAGCCTCGACGCAGGATTTTCCGGCAGGGACATGGGTGGTGATGCTAAAGTCCCAGCCCCGTTTGACCAGACCTTGATGGACCACCAGCAAGGCATCTTCGGTCAATTTCAGTGTCGCCGCGTCCATGCCGGACGGGGTGTCAGGCAGGTAAGCCACTGATCCATAGAGCAAATAGGGTGTGGCGGCAGCCGCCACGGCACCAAAAGCGACTGCAACAATCGGGAAAGGCATATAAAACCTCCGGTTTGGTTTTGCTGACTGATTCCACCCGCAACCCGGTCAAGCTGCATTGCCAAGTTGAATCATCAAAAATCTTAATCAACACGCAGGCTTTGCATATTAGGGAAAACCCTAATATCTTGGGTGCATGGGCGTGTCAAACCACGCTGCTGAGCATCATCACATCGACCTCGTCACCCACAGCCACATTGCCTTGCGCGTGATGCAGCACGATCAGGCCGTTGGCCCGCACCATCGAGCTGAGCACACCCGAGCCTTGCTGGCCGGTGGTTTGAACCTGCAAGCTGCCGTCGGGCGCGGCGCTGACGATGCCGCGCTGGTACTCGGTGCGGCCAGGCTTTTTGCGAATGGCCTCGCTGCTGCGAGCCCTGAGCAGCGGCGGCGCGCTGGCGCTGCAGCCCATCAGGCGCAACAGGGCCGGGCGGACAAAGGCCAGAAAGGTCACCATCACCGCCACCGGGTTGCCGGGCAGGCCAAACAGCATGGCGGAGCCAGTTGCAATACTACTTTTATGATAGCTGTCAGCGCTTGCTGCATAAGGGCTAGAGGCCAATTTGTCTCTAAAAATCTGGCCCACGGCCATGGGTCGGCCCGGGCGCATGGCAATGCGCCAGAACGTCACATCGCCAAGCTTTTTCATCATCGCCTTGGTGTAGTCGGCTTCACCGACGCTGACTCCGCCGCTGGTGATGATCGCATCGGCCTGCAGCGCCGCTTGCACAAAAGCCGCTTCGAGCAAGTCGGGCTGGTCAGGCACTACCCCCATGTCAATCACCTCGCAGCCCAGCCGGGTCAGCAGGCCAAATACGGTGTAGCGGTTGCTGTCATAGACGGCACCTTCACGCGGCGCCTCGCCCAAACTCAAAATTTCGTCGCCGGTTGAAAAATAGGCGACTTTCAGGCGCCGCAGCACCGGCACTGATTGAATGCCCAAACTGGCCACCAGCCCAAGCGCTGCGGGCGTAAGCAGCTCTCCTTTCAAGAGTGCCGGCTGGCCTTGCTGCAGGTCTTCGCCGAGCCGGCGGCGGTTGTCGCCGCAGCGCAGCAGGCCGGCGGCCAGCGTGATCTGGTCGCCTGCCACGCTAACAAGCTCCTGTGGTACCACAGTATCAAGCCCGGCAGGCATGATGGCACCGGTCATGATCTTGACACATTCGCCAGCCGCTACCCGGCCCTGCCAGGCCTTGCCGGCCAGTGCGGTGCCGACGAGTCTGAGGGTCAAGGGTTTGCCCAAAGACAGTTGTGCGCCGGCCAACGCATAGCCATCCATAGCCGAGTTGTCATGCGCCGGCACGCTGATGGGCGACACCAGATCAACTGCCAGCACCCGGCCCAATGCCTGAAAAATGCCGATGTTTTCGCTGTCTGTCACCGGCTGCACCAGTTTGGCCAGAAAAGTGTTGACCATGTCGGCGCGCAAGGCTTGCGGGTCGTAGCCGGCCAGTTCGGCGGCAATCTGGGCCAGGGTTGTCATGCGGTGATGCTTTCGAGTTGCTGCAGTTCGGCCAGCGTGTTGGCGTTAAAAAAAGCCTGCGGATTGTCGCCCGGCAGGTCAAATGGCACAAGCACCGTGTGGTGCAGCGCGGTCCAGGCATCGATTTTGCGCCCGCCAGCTTGGGTAAATTGCACCAGGCTGCCCAGCAAGCTGGTGCGCAGCAGGCAAAACACTGGCTGGGGGCGCAACCGGACCTGACCATCTTTGTCGGTCTCGGGGGCGGCGGCCATGGCGATGTCGGCCTGGCGGGCATCCAGCGCGACCGCCAGCCGACTGGCCAAATCCAGCGGCAGCAGCGGTGTGTCGCATGGCACGGTGAGCAGACAAGGGGTTTCGCAGCGCGCCAGGCCGGTCAAAAAACCGGCCAGCGGTCCGGCGTAGTCCGGCAGTTCATCGGGCCAGACCGCAACACCCCAGGACGCATAAGTGGCCAGGTTGCGGTTGGCATTGATCATGATGGGTCCGACTCCGGCACTGCTTTGCAAGCGGGTCAGGGTGTGCTGTACCAGCGGCAAACCGTGGAAAATTTGCAGACCTTTGTCAACACCCCCCATGCGGCTGCCGCGCCCGCCCGCCAGAATCAGGGCGCTAATCTGTTGTGCTGCAATCACCTCATTCTCCGATGTAATTCATCTCAATCCGTTTGATGGCGGTGCCGCTGTCTGGCCCGAGGGCGCTGTGCAGTTCTGAATAACGTCGTAATTCAGCGGTGAGCGAAGCGAGTCCGCTGCAATGCCGAGTTAGGCATGAGTTCGCGTGGCGGCGGTTGAACGCAAGGAACTCCTTTTGCAATATATTGAGCTTCAATTAATTTCAGATCTGCCGCTATTGCATCAATATCATAATTAAATTTAGCGGCATGGGCATTTCGATTTGCCCTGACTTCAGTGATGATTTCATCATCCAGTAGTGTCGTCATCGTTTTCTCCTAACAATTCCTCTGGGGTACACATAATTGGCAGAAGCAAGCCAATAGATTCAAGATGGTGCGATATGTTTCTCTGTATTTCCATATTGGC
>CAIQOO010000031.1 GCA_903873485.1 uncultured beta proteobacterium
AGGATTTATCAGTCGTTGGGATCAATATATGTCAAGGAACTACCAAAAAACCCGTCATTTGTTGGGAAGAAAAACGAGAAAATTGGCCTGAAAAAAACTAGTTCAACCTAAGTCGTTGATTTATATAACTGTTTTTTTATGGTCTGTTAAAGATGGGCTAAGATAACCCCATGTTTTTGAACGACAGTGATCTGCAAGCCATCTGGCTGACGGTGCGCCTGGCCGGCATTGTGACGCTGATCCTGCTGCTGCTTGGCACGCCCATCGCCTGGTGGCTGGCGCGCAGCAAGGCCTGGTGGAAAGGGCCGATTGGCGCGGTGGTGGCCTTGCCGCTGGTGCTGCCACCCTCGGTGCTGGGTTTTTACCTGCTGCTGGCGATGGGGCCAAACGGCCCGGTCGGGCAGTTCACCCAGGCGCTGGGCCTGGGCATGTTACCGTTCACCTTCTGGGGCCTGGTGCTGGCCTCGGTGTTTTATTCGCTGCCTTTTATGGTACAGCCCTTGCAAACCGCCTTCGAGGCAATCGGCGAGCGCCCGCTTGAAGTGGCGGCCACCTTGCGCGCCTCGCCGCTGGATGCCTTCTTTACCGTGGCAGTGCCGCTGGCGCTGCCGGGGTTTTTGACTGCATCCATCCTGACCTTTGCGCACACGGTGGGCGAGTTCGGCGTGGTGCTGATGATTGGCGGCAACATTCCGGGCGTGACCCGGGTCGCTTCAGTGCAAATTTACGACCATGTGGAAGGCATGGAATATCTGCAAGCGCATCGGCTGTCCGCGGTGATGGTGATTTTTTCGTTCATGGTGCTGCTGGCCCTGTACGCCTGGCGACCCCGTCCCGGCAAGGCGGGCTGAGGTGAGCGGCATTCAGGCGCGCTTTCGCCTCGACTGGCCGGGCTTTGTGCTTGATGTGGATCTGGACTTGCCAGCGCGTGGCGTGACCGCGCTGTTTGGCCACTCCGGCTCGGGCAAAACCACCGTGTTGCGCTGTATCGCCGGGCTGGAGCGCGCGCCACAGGGCCACCTTACCGTCGATGAGGATGTCTGGCAGGATGACGGCAACGGATCAGAGGTTAACCGCTGGCGGCCTACCCACCGGCGCCCGCTGGGCTATGTGTTTCAGGAAGCCAGCCTGTTTGACCACCTGACGGTGCTGGGCAACCTGCGCTACGGTACACGGCGCAGCCAGGATGCACAGCGCGTCAGCCTGGAACAGGCCATCGAACTGCTGGGTATCGGTCATTTGCTTGAGCGCAAACCGGCGCACTTGTCGGGTGGCGAACGCCAGCGTGTCAGCATGGCGCGCGCCCTGGCGCTAAGCCCGCGCCTGCTGCTGATGGACGAGCCGCTGGCGGCCTTGGACCTCAAGCGCAAGCAGGAAATCTTGCCCTATCTGGAGCGCTTGCACCGCGAACTGGACATTCCGGTGTTGTATGTCAGCCATTCACCCGACGAAGTGGCGCGGCTGGCCGATCACATTGTCGTCATGGCAGAAGGCCGGGCGGTGGCAGCCGGGCCGCTGACCGACACCCTGGCGCGGCTGGATCTGCCAATTCAGCTCGGCGAAGATGCCGGCGTGGTGCTGGAAGGCACGGTGGCCGAGCGCGACGAACGCTGGCACCTGAGCCGCGTGGCATTCAGCGGCGGCAGCGTGTGGGTGCGCGATGGCGGCCATGCTGTGGCTCAGGCGGTGCGGGTGCGCATCCTGGCGCGGGATGTCAGCATTGCCCTGCACCCGGTCAGTGGCAGCAGCATCCAGAACTGCCTGAGCGCCGTGGTCGATGAGATCGCCGATGACCACCACCCTGCCCTGTCGCTGGTGCGACTAAAGGTCGGCGACTCGCCGATCACCGCCCGCCTGACCCGTCGCTCTGCCGCCGGGCTGGCACTGGCACCGGGCAAGCTGGTCTGGGCGCAGATCAAGGCAGTGGCGCTGATTGGCTAGCGCAGTGCCGGGTTTGGCCGTATTTTTTATGAGAAATTGGCCTGTAGCCAGCGATTCATTTATTATTGAGTCAAATCAGCGCATAACAAGTCCGTGCCAACCAAGAAAAAATATCCTTCCACAGAGTTGTCAACGGGGCAGCGTGAACTCATTGCCCGCCTTGTCGGTCCACTGGAGGCGCGAGGGAT
>CAIQOO010000032.1 GCA_903873485.1 uncultured beta proteobacterium
ATCGTAAAGTTGCGCAGATGGCACCAGCAGGTGACTTGAACAAAATCGTTAAGCCATTGTTGCACAAGATAATTTTCAGTATTGCTCGTGTTTACGCTGGTAGTAGCGGCGTAGTTCTGCGCAACTTTACGTTGGTGGCCGTTTTTTACCACCAAGCCGGCGGGCAAAGGGACCGGGCTTGGGCTTTCTTTGTCTTATGACATTGTTCAGCGCCACGGTGGCTGCATCGAAGTCGATAGCCAGCCGGGTGTTGGCAGCACCTTTCGCCTGTTGCTGCCGATTCACCAGCCTTAAAAAACGCCGGGCTCGGGTCGGCACGGCCCATTTCGATCTTGGCCCCAGCCCAACCTTGGCAGTCACGGGCAGAGTCCGGGGCAGCCGCGCAGTCAGGCGGTTTTGCCGTGCTCACCTGGCAGTGGACTTGGGCTGGCCGTCATCAACCTTGACGCTGAATTGGCCATCCAGAATGGCTTTTTCGCGGGCCTTGACCTTGGTCACGATGTCGGCCGGCACTTTTTTCTCGAACGTGCCCAGCGGCGCCAGCGATGAACCCTTGTGCTTCATCATCGAATAGGGGCCGTAGTCTTCGGCGACAAACTTGCCCTCTTTGGCCAGCTTGATGGCGCGGTCGGCCGAAGGTTCAAAGTGCCACAGGGCCGAGGCCACCACGGTGTCGGGGTACTGGGCCTGGGTGTTGATCACATTGCCAATCGCCAGCTTGCCTTTTTCCTTAGCCGCATCACTCACGCCAAAACGCTCGGCATACAGCAGGTCGGCACCCTTGTCGATCATGGCAAAAGCGGCTTCCTTGGCTTTGGGCGGGTCAAACCAGCTATTGATAAAGCTGACGCTGAATTCGACCTTGGGGTTGGTTTCCTTGGCACCGGCCATGAAGGCATTCATCAGCCGGTTGACCTCGGGGATGGGGAAGCCGCCGACCATGCCAATCTTGTTGCTTTTGGTCATGCCGCCAGCCACCATGCCGCTCAAATAAGCCGGTTCCTGGATGTAGTTGTCAAACACGCTGAAATTTGGGGCGGCGGGCTTGCCGCTGGAACCCATCAGGAACGACACCTTGGGAAAGTCTTTGGCCACCTTGCGGGCAGCGGCTTCGACCGCAAAGGCTTCGCCGACGATCAACTGGCTGCCGCCGGTGGCGTAGTCGCGCATGACGCGCTCGTAGTCGGCATTGCTGACGTTCTCGCTGGCCTTGTACTCAATCTCGCCACGCGCCTCGGCGGCCTTGAGCGCCTGGTGCAGGCGACCAGCCCATTGCTGCTCGAACGGCACGGTGTAGATGCCGGCGACCTTGAGCTTGGCCTGCGCAAGTGTCAGACCAGGGGTCAAGGCGACCAGGGAAGCCGCCAGAACAAGTGCCTGGCGACGGCTGAAGGGTTTGGATGACATGGGTTTCTCCGGTTAAAAATACTACAAAATATATAGCTGCTCGCGCATACTGCATAAGGGCTAGAGGTCGATTTCTTATAAAAAAGCAAGCACTTTATGTGCCAGCGCGCTCCAGCATGGCATGCAGCAGCACATTGCAGCCGGCGCTGATGTGCTCGGGGGTGGCACTTTCGATCTCGTTGTGGCTGATGCCGTTGAGGCAGGGGATGAAGATCATGCCGGTCGGGGCCAGTTTGGCCATATAAACCGCATCATGCCCGGCACCCGACACCACCGGCATGTTGGAGTAGCCCAGCTTGGCGGCGGCACGCGCCACCGCACCCTTGCAATCTTCGTGAAAAGCCTGCGCCGGGTAGCTTGACACCAGGTCGATCTGGATGCCCAAGCCGGTTTTCGTGCTCAGGCTGGCGGCAAAGGCTTTCACCTCGTCGGCCATAAGGTCCACCAGCGCATCGGTGGCGTTGCGCAGGTCGATGCTGAACCTGACCCGGCCCGGAATCACATTGCGGCTGTTGGGGTGGACATGCACCATGCCGACGGTGCCGCGCCCGTGCGGCGCATGGCGCAGGGCGACCGCCACCACTTCCTGCATGATGTGGGTGGACACCTGCATCGCGTCGCGGCGCAGCGCCATCGGAGTCGGGCCGGCGTGGGCTTCCATGCCGGTGACGGTGCAGTCAAACCAGCGGATGCCCAGCACGCCCTGCACCACGCCAATCGTCACGTCGTTGTCTTCGAGCACCGGGCCTTGTTCGATATGGGTCTCGAAAAACGCGCCAATCGGGTGCTCGCCGGGTTCCTGGGAGCCGATGTAGCCGATGCGCGCCAGTTCGTCGCCAACCGACTTGCCCTCGGTGTCGCGCGCGGCATAGGCGTGTTCCAGCGTGAAAGCCTTGGCAAATACGCCCGAGCCCATCATCACCGGCACAAAGCGCGAGCCTTCTTCGTTGGTCCAGAAGCTGACCTCAAGCGGCGCTTCGGTCTCGATCTGGTGGTCGTTGAGGGTACGCATGACTTCCAGCCCGGCCAGCACGCCGTAGTTGCCATCAAACTTGCCGCCGGTCGGCTGGGTATCGACATGGCTGCCGGTGACGATCGGCGGCAAGGCGTTGTTACGGCCTGCGCGGCGCATGAAGCCGTTGCCGATCTTGTCGATGGTCACTGTCAAGCCGGCTTCCCGTGCCCATTTGGTGACCAGATCGCGGCCCTGTTTGTCGAGGTCGGTGAGGGTCAGGCGGCAGACCCCGCCCTTGGGGGTGGCGCCGATTTGCGCCAGTTCCATGAGGGAATTCCAAAGGCGCTCACCGTTGATGCGCAGGGTGCTGAGGTCGGTGGTGGTGGTCATGCGATGCTCCTGTAAGGGTGGCGTGGGTGAATGTTGTGAATGGTTGTTAAATCAGCGCGCATTCGCGAACCGAGGCCAGGCGAAGCTCAGTTTTGTTGCTTAATGTCTGGGCAAGATGCTGACCTATGGTTTGGGCAAGACGAACCGGTACCGCGTTTCCGATCTGGCGCATGGCTTCACCCCAGGCACCCCCAATCACATAATCGTCAGGAAATGTTTGAATGCGCTTGGCTTCAAACACTGTCAGGTAGCGAACGCTGCCATCGGCATAACGAATCATGTTTTCACCACCGGGCACACCATGCCCGCCTGCCTTGATGGTTTTTGCTGGCCAATCAAAATCGCTGCCGGTATGGCCTGCATAGCTGCGTGCGCCATCTTTGAAAATATGGTCACTGATACCGTGATCTCCCTTTGGGTCCGGGATACCCGCCAATGCATCTCGAACCGTTATCCAGGCTTGGTGTTGTGGTTCGAAAAATCCATGCCGTTCTTTGATGCGTTGCACTTTGTCATCCAATGAAGAATCCATCGGCAGGATTTTGGAAGATGCGATGCCATGCTTTTTCAGGTAAACGCCGGTGACGTGCATATCCCACAACAGGCTGTCTTCTGAGTGCGTGGGTGCAGGAAAAGACCAGTGATGCCCCAAGTCTGCCCTGACTCCGACAATGACCACGCGCTCTCGTGTTTGTGGCACGCCGTAGTCGGCAGCATTGAGAAGTTTGAACTTAACGTCATACCGCACACCCGTAAAGGGAAGTTTTCTGACTGCGCGCAATTGCGCAAGATGCTCCTGCCATTGCATTGAAGACTTGACGTTGAACCCAGGGTAGGTGAGACGCAAGAGGATGTATTCAAAATATTCTGAAAAGCTTGGGCGAAGCAAGCCCTTGACGTTTTCAAATACAAATGCCTTTGGTGTGAGTTTCTCAATGGCTTGGATGGCATACGGAAACATGTCCCTGCTGTCTTGCTGCGCCTGGTGTCGGCCCCCAAGAGAAAATGGCTGGCACGGCGGGCCACCGGCAACAACATCAATGTCACCGATGCTATCCAAGGAGAAGTCTTTGACATCTCCGAAGAACACCTTTTCAGCCTCGAAATTAGCCGCAAGCGATGCGCAAGCATGTTTATTGAACTCTACGAAGGCTGCATGCTGGAAGCCTGCAAGCTCCAGCCCTTTTGCCAGCCCGCCAGCGCCAGAGAATATTTCCAGAGATCGCATGTGGTTCACCTGATATTGTTCAGGTGGCGAGAAATATTCGCGACGATTTTGGATCGGTCTTTGGGATGACCATTGCACTTCGCTGCCCATGCCCGGCCTGGGTGAATCACATCCCAGTCAGATTTTGCTTGCTCGTACCTTCCTTTGCCAGGATCGTGGTTTCCAAACCCATCAATGGCGATGTTCCAAAGTGGTCGATTGAGCTTGATCAGTGCCGCTTCGATCGTACCAATCATGTCTGAGCCTTCTTGTTCAAAGATGACAAATCGACACGAAAAGTGCCCGATATTCAGGTCTGCACCTGAGTCAATGCTGCGGCTGTGCTGTTTGAGGCGCTTGAACAATTCTCTCGATTGGGTGCTGCTGCTGTCAGAAGCTCGCGCTTGGCGCCATCCTTTTGGGACGGCCTTGCCAACATAGATTGGATAGCCATAAGCGAGGCGATTCAATGATGCGTACTTTTCGTAAAACGGATGGTCGCCCGTGTAGTAAAGCGCATAAACCCCGGTTCCTAAAAAAGATTGCGGTGGTGGCAGGGCATGAACGGGTGTGCCGTTAAAAAACCGTACTGCGTCTTTCACCAGTTCATCAAAAGCATCATTTCTATAAACGTGCTCCTTCCTATCAAAAACTACTGGCATCATTGGGCGTTGACTATTTGAATTATTGCCAAAGGCATGATTTTCACACGGTCAACGCTTCACAGCAGATGGCATCTGCACCTCCGCGCGCAGCTTGGTGGCTGCAAAGCTGGCGTTAAACGCTGGCCGCTTGATATATCTGCCCGCCGCGCGCTCGGCGCGCAAATCGCCTAACACAAACACCAGTTTGCCCTGGCTGATGGTATGGCTGGGGATGCCTTTAACCGTGCGGCCCTCAAACACGTTGAAGTCGTTTTTGCTGAACTGGGTTTTGGCTGACAAGATTTTTGTGCCAACAGGGTCCCACACCACCAGATCGGCATCGGCACCGACTGCCACGCAACCTTTTTGCGGGTAAATATTGAACAGTTTGGCGGCGTTGGCCGAGGTGACGGCGACAAATTCAGACGGCGTCAGGCGACCGCTGTTGACGCCCTCGTCCCAGATCACGGCCAGACGTTCTTCGACCCCGCCGCAGCCGTTGGGTATTTTGGCAAAGTCGTCCTTGCCTGCGGCTTTTTGGCTGGCGCAGAAGGTGCAATGGTCGGTGGCGGTGGTGTGCAGGTTGCCACTTTGCAGGCCGCGCCACAGCGCCTCCTGATGCGCTTTGGGGCGAAACGGCGGGCTCATGACGTGGGCGGCAGCCTGCGCAAAGTCGGGGTGGCGATAAACGCTGTCGTCAATCGCCAAGTGGCCCGCCAGCACCTCGCCATAAACTCGCTGGCCTCTGGCGCGGGCGCGCGCAATCGCATCCGCCGCCTCGATGCATGACACGTGGACGATGTAAATCGGTACGTTAAGCACCTCGGCAATCGCTATCGCCCGGTTGGCGGCTTCGCCTTCGACCACCGGCGGGCGCGACAGCGGGTGGCCTTCGGGGCCGGTGATGCCCATGTCGACGATCTGGCGTTGCAGCAGAAACACCAGCTCGCCGTTTTCGGCATGCACGGTAGGCATGGCGCCGAGTTCCATGGCCCGCTTGAAGCTGTTGATCAGGGTTTCGTCATCGCACATGATGGCGTTTTTGTAGGCCATGAAGTGCTTGAAGCTGTTGATGCCTTCCTGCTGCACCAGGGTGCCCATGTCACGTTTGACTTCGTCGCTCCACCAGGTGATGGCCATATGAAAGCCGTAGTCGCCAGCGGCTTTTTCGGCCCAGCCGCGCCAGGTCTGGTAGGCCTCGATCAGGTTTTGCTGCGGATTCGGGATGACAAAGTCGATGATGCTGGTGGTGCCGCCGGCCAGACCAGCCGCCGTGCCGCTAAAGAAATCGTCCATGGTGGTGGTGCCCATGAAAGGCAACTGCATGTGGGTGTGCGGGTCAATGCCGCCGGGCATCACATACTGGCCACCGGCATCAACCAGCGTGGCACCGGTCGGGGCTTGCAGGTCAGGGCCGACTGCCACAATGCAGCCGTCCTGCGTCAGGACATCGGCTTTAAAGGCATGGTCAGCGTTGACGACCGTGCCGCCCTGGATCAGGATATGCGTCATGTTTACTCCTATTTAAATAGCTGCTTGCGCAATGGATATAAGGGCTAGAGGCTGATTTGTCATAAAAACCAAGACTTTTTGGCGATCAGCCTGCATGGGGCTGGCGCACTTGGAAAGCCGGGGATGCGGTGACATTATGCCGAGGCCCTTCACCCGCAGCGGCAGAGAAACCTGACTGTTTTAGCTGAAGGTGCGCCGGTACAACAGCCGCAGCAGCAGCACTGCCAACACGGCAATCACCAACAGACTGCCCAAGCCACCCAGAAACATCACGCCCCAGCCCCGAAATTTGGACAGCAGCCACAGCAGCGCCAGGCAAGCCAGGGCAAAGCCCGCCACGTCGCCGAGCGTGCGCACGCTGGCCAGCCCGCTCAGTGGAAACACCCGGCGAATGCCCAGCACGCTGACCACTACACAGGCCAGCGGCGCCAGCAACAGCAGCGCATTGACATCGAGCAGGTTTTTGTTGAATGCCATCTGGGCCAGGCACAGCGCGACCACGGCCAGCATCAGCCACAACACCGCGCCACCGATAACCACGCTGGCAATCAGGCGCCCGTCCTGATCGCTGCGGCCACCCCGGGCGATGCGGGCCAGCAGTGTGCCCACCAACCCCCAGGCCACCGATGCCAGCAGAATAGCCAGCGCCTGGGCATCGGCCCAGATGGAAAAGTTGCTCAGGAGGTCACGCAGGGTCATGGGGTTGCTCTGGTTCATCGGCCCAAGGCAGTGGGCTCTTTTGTCGTCAGAACCAAAGCATAGCGGCACTCGCCTTGCATTTCCCGGCCAGCGACAAGCTCAAGGCTTAAAAAAACGATGTCGCCACGGTCAAAAACAGCCACTACATGATCTCCTGACCCACGGGTGGCGCAGCGTCCCACAGCGCCATGTCAGCAAAGGGCGGTGCCTTTGGATTGCACCGTGAGCGGTGGCTTTTTTCTTTGACTGCCAGACTGTTATTTCAATTTCTTAAAATTAGTAGTAATAGATAAGCATTGAGAAAAATGTGGACAAGTCACTTTTAATGATTTAAATCAATGAGTTGCCACTTGTTTATGGGTGTTTGCGGGCGTGCTTTGCTGGTGTACCGCAAAAATGAACAAGTTTTCGGTTTTTCATTATCCTGTGGATAAGTCTGCCAATCCAGACAAATTCTGCACAGCTTTATCCACTGCAAAAACAGGCTTTCAGGCGGTCTTCCCCGGGCTTGAGAC
Organism: uncultured beta proteobacterium; assembly: GCA_903873485.1. GTDB lineage: Bacteria > Pseudomonadota > Gammaproteobacteria > Burkholderiales > Burkholderiaceae_C > Rhodoferax. The sequence goes on from CAIQOO010000032.1 coordinate 7,330, forward strand.
AAAAAAAAGCCAGACCCGGCATGACCGGATCTGGCTTGGCTGGACTGCAATCAAGCTGTTGGCGTTGTCACATGCCCATCAGTGGACGTGTCAGGCCAGCATGCGCCGCAACACTTTGCCGATCGGCGTCTTGGGCAGGGCATCGCGAAACTCGACATGGCGCGGTATCTTGTAGCCGGTCAGATGAAGCTTGCAATGGGCGATCACGTCGTCGCGGCTGAGGTTGGCATCCTTGCGCACAATCACCACTTTCAGCGCCTCGCCCGATTTCGGGTCGGGCACGCCCACGGCGCCGCATTCGAGCACGCCCGGATGGGCCGCAATCACGCTCTCGATCTCGCTTGGATAGACATTGAAGCCAGACACCAGAATCATGTCCTTGATGCGGTCGGTGATGGTGAAGTAGCCGTTGCTATCGACATGGCCAATGTCACCGGTCTTCAGCCAGCCGTCCTGCATCACCTTGGCGGTTTCTTGCGGGTGGTTCCAGTAGCCTTTCATCACCTGCGGGCCACGGATGCAGATTTCGCCGGTGTGCCGCTCGATGTCGCCGACGCCGGTCCACACCGGCAACTCATTGAAATCGCGGTCGCGAATTGACATCTCGGTGGAAGGAATCGGCAAGCCGATGCTGCCATTCCAGGCCGCGCCCAGCGGCACACAACAGGCCCCCGGTGAGGTTTCGGTCAGGCCGTAGGCTTCGGTGATGGCACATCCGGTCACCTGCTGCCAGCGCTCGGCCACCGGCTTTTGCACGGCGGCGCCGCCACCGACCACCACCTTGAGCGCAGAAAAGTCGAGCCGCTCAAAGCCGGGCGCGTTCAGCAAGCCGTTGAACAGCGTGTTGACGCCGGTCAGCACGCTGAACTTCCAGCGGCCAAGCTCCTTGACCAGGCCGGGCAGGTCGCGCGGGTTGGTGATCAGCACAATCAGGCTGCCCCACTTCATGAACGACAGCGTCGAGGTCAGGCAAAAAATATGGTACATCGGCAGCGGCGCGATGACGATCTCAGTGCCTTCCTTGAAACTGCCCGAAATCCAGACACCGGTTTGCTCCAGGTTGGCGAGGATGTTGCGGTGCGTCAGCATGGCACCTTTGGAGACCCCGGTGGTGCCGCCGGTGTACTGCAAAAAAGCAATGTCTTCGCGCGTCAGCAGCACCGGCCTGAGTGCGGCGGCGGCACCGCGTGCCAGTGCGCTGCGAAAATCAATGGCGCCCTCAATATGCCAGGCCGGCACCATCTTTTTGACTTTCTTGACCAGCAGATTGACCAGCCAGCGTTTGGGAGCCGGCAGCAGGTCGCCTAACTGGCTGGTGATGACATGCCTGACCGGCGTGTTGGCCAGCACCTGCTGCAAGATGCTGGCAAAGTTTTCCAGAATCACGATCACTTTGGCGCCGGAGTCTTTGAGCTGGTGTTCCAGTTCGCGTGGGGTGTAGAGCGGATTGACGTTGACCACCGTCATGCCGGCCTGCAGGATGCCAAACAGAGCGATTGGGTATTGCAGCAGATTGGGGGCCATGATGGCGACACGATCACCCTTGTCCAGCCCCGGCAAACTCTGCAAAAAGGCGGCGAAATCACGCGACAGGCGCGCCAGATCGGCATAACTGAGGGTGCGGCCGAGGTTGTGGTAGGCCGGTTTGTCGGCATACTTGGTCGCCAAGCTCGCCAGCAAGTCGGGAATTGATGTGAACACGTCGGGGTCGATGTCGGCGGGCATGCCTGCGGGATAGTTGTTGAGCCAGAGTTTGTTGGACATGGTGTTCTCCTGCTGAGGTTGATGTAATGGGTTTTAGGCTATCAGCTATTTTGGCGGCTGGCCAGGGGCGGCAAGGCAGTCGCTGCAAATATTCCTTTATTTCGATAGGCAGCAAGCTGGTGGCGGCGAAGGCCGGATCGGATTTGCCCCAAGCCGGGCAGGGCTGGCAGCTTCAGCGGCGACAATGCGTGTCCTGTTTTACCTCCGGCGCATATCAGCCTGGCTTTGCCGGGCTTGTTTTACGATAGCCGTTTTTTTACATCATGCCGTTGCCCCGCCAGCCCAGTCATCTGCCGATTGAAATCCACGATCCCGCCGCGCCGGATGAAGTCACCGTGGTGCCGCTCAAGATTGAAGACTGGCTCACCGTCATCATCATGGGCCTGCTGGCGCTGATCACCTTTGCCAATGTGCTGGTGCGCTACTTCAGCGACCAGTCGTTTGCCTGGACCGAAGAGTTTTCGGTGTTTTTGATGATTGCGCTGGCGCTGGTGGCGGGTTCGGCCTCGGTGGCACGCAACCGGCAGATTCGCATCGAGTTTTTTGCCGACAGCGGCCCGCCGGCGCGTCAGCGGGCGCTGGCACGCTTTGGCGCCATCATGGTGTTTGTGCTGTTTGCGCTGATTGCCGTGCTCAGCAGCCGCATGGTGTATGACGACATTCGGTATGGCGAAACCTCGCCGGGCATTGGCGTGCCGCAGTGGTGGTACACCATCTGGCTGCCGGTGATGTCGGTGGCGATTGCCGGGCGTGCCCTGGGCCTGTTCATTCGCCGGGGGCGCCGCGCATGATTCCAGCCCTGCTGTTTGCCGGCTTTCTGGCCATGATGCTGCTGGGCGTGCCGATTGGCGCCGCCTTGGGCTTGGCCGGTGCCGGCTGCATTGCGCTGGCCAACTCGGACGCGCAATGGTTTGGCCTGCTGGCGGTGCCGCAAAATTTTTATGCGGGCTTAGGCAAATACCCGCTGCTGGCGATTCCGATGTTTGTGCTGGTCGGCTCGATTTTTGACCGTTCGGGTGTCGCCTTGCGGCTGGTCAACTTTGCCATTGCCATGGTCGGGCGCGGCCCTGGCATGTTGCCGCTGGTCGCCATTGTGGTGGCGATGTTTCTCGGCGGCATTTCAGGCTCCGGCCCGGCCAATGCTGCGGCAGTGGGCGCAGTGATGATTGCCGCCATGTCGCGCGCCGGCTACCCGGCGGCATTTTCGGCCAGCGTGGTGGGTGCGGCGGCGGCCACCGACATCCTGATTCCGCCCTCGGTGGCTTTCATCGTCTATTCGGTGCTGGTGCCGGGGGCATCGGTGCCGGCGCTGTTTGCCGCAGGCATGATTCCGGGCATTCTGGCCGGCCTGGCGCTGATCGTGCCGACCGTGCTGCTGGCGCGCCAGCACAACATGGGCGCGCTCGAATCGAGCCTGCCACGGCCAGCTTTCTGGCAGAGCCTGAAAGAAGCCTCCTGGGGGCTGGCGGCACCGGTGCTGATTTTGGGCGGCATGCGCGCCGGCTGGTTCACCCCGACCGAGGCGGCCGTGGTGGCGGTGTTTTATGGCCTGTTTGTCGGCATGGCGATTCACCGCACGATCAAGCCAGGTGACCTGTTTGTCATCTTGCGCGAGTCGGGCGAGTTGTCGGCCATCATCTTGCTGGTGGTATCGCTGGCAGGCATTTTTGCCTATTCGCTGTCCACCTTGGGGGTGATTGACCCGGTGACGCAGGCCATTGTCAATTCTGGCCTGGGCGAGTACGGCGTGCTGGCACTGCTGATTTTGCTGCTGATCACGGTCGGCATGTTTCTCGATGGGGTGTCGATCTTCTTGATTTTTGTGCCGCTGCTGTGGCCGATTGTGCAGTTCTACCACTGGGACCCGGTCTGGTTTGGCGTGATTCTGACGCTCAAGGTGGCACTCGGGCAGTTCACGCCACCGCTGGCGGTCAACCTGATGGTGTCGTGCCGCATTGCCGGTGTGCGCATGGAAGAAACCGTGCGCTGGGTGGGACCGATGCTGCTGTCGATGTTTTTGGTGATGCTGGCAGTGATCATCTGGCCTGAGCTGGCGCTGTGGCTGCCGCGCAAGCTGGGTTATTGAGTGGGTCGCCGCGCCGCCGCCGCCAAAGTCGCTTTTGCTGGCATGTCCGGGTGGCGCAAAAAGGATTTTTTAACCGAGGAGACTTGAAGTGATGAAATTACGCAGATCGCTGGTTGGTTTGGTCGCGGCGGCAGCGGCACTGGGGGCTTTTTCGACAGTTGCCACGGCGCAGTCAGCCTACAAGGCGGAATACCGCCTGTCGCTGGTGCTCGGGCCGCCCACACCCTGGGGTCAGGCGGGCAAGATGTGGGCGGAACTGGTGAAGGAGCGCACCCAGGGCCGCATCAACATCAAGCTGTATCCGGGGGTTTCGCTGATCCAGGGCGACCAGACACGCGAGTTTTCGGCACTGCGCCAGGGGGTGATCGACATGGCGGTGGGATCGACCATCAACTGGTCGCCGCAGGTGAAGGAACTCAATCTGTTTTCGCTGCCATTTTTGATGCCCGACTATGCCGCGATTGACGCGCTGACGCAGGGCGAGGTTGGCCGAAAGATATTTGCCACGCTTGACAAGGCTGGCGTGGTGCCGCTGGCCTGGGGTGAAAACGGCTTTCGCGAGCTGACCAACTCCAAGCGGGCGATCAAGTCGCCCAGTGACCTCAAGGGCATGAAAATCCGCGTTGTGGGTTCGCCGATTTACTCGGACATGTTCAGTGCCATGGGGGCGAACCCGACCCAGATGAGTTGGGCCGACGCCCAGCCGGCGCTCGCCAGCGGGGCCGTCGATGGGCAGGAAAACCCGTTGTTTCTGTTTACCGTGCTGAAAATGCAAAACGTTGGTCAAAAGTTTTTGACGGCCTGGGGCTATGTGGCCGACCCGCTGATTTTTGTCGTCAACAAGGACATCTGGAGTTCCTGGACAGCAGCCGATCAGGCACTGGTGCGCCAGGCGGCGGTGGATGCCGGCAAACAAGAAATCGTGCTGGCGCGCAAGGGCCTGGTAGAAGCCGACAAGCCGCTATTCAAAGACATTGCCGCCATGGGGGTCACGGTAACCCAGCTCAGCCCCGCCGAGCGCGAGGCTTTTGTCTTGGTGACTCGCCCGGTATATGAAAAATGGAAGACCACGGTCGGCGCCGACCTGGTGAAAGCGGCAGAAGCGGCCATCGTCGCGCGCAAGAAGTAGGCTGCCGCAGCGTGGCGCATGAACCAGCCCGCATCGGCCAGACGGCGCGGGTTTGATTTGGCGGGCGGTGGTTGGAGGTAGTGATGATGCGGCCGACCTTGATATAACCAGCGCAGGTATCGCATGCCTGATTGCAACAACATGTTGGTTTATATAAGGCGAAAAGCGCCTAAAGTGCTGGCTGCAGCAAGCGCTGCACCAGCGGATGCTGCACTTTCTTTTCGGTGCCAATCGCAAAAAAGTGCTCGGTGACACCATCACAACTGCCGAGCCGCTGCACCGCGTAATGGGTCAGCAGATCGTCATGCGCCCACTCAGCCGCCGGAAACACCCCCATGCCGCTGGCGCCAAAGGTCTTGAGCAAGGCGCTGTCGGCAAATTCGCCCACAATGCGTGGCCGCATGGCGCGTTGCTCAAACCAATGATCCAGCCGGGCACGCACGGCGGTGTGCGCGGTGGGCAGCAGCAGGGGCACGCTGGCCAGGCTTTGCGGAAAGTCCCCGCTGCTGGCAGCCGCCAGGGTGGCCGTTGCGTACCAGGCGATGGTGGATGAACCCATGGCATGGCTGTACAGCTTGATATTGGGGTTGCTGGGCGCGGGCCGGTCCGATAGCACCAGATCCAGCCGGTGCAAGGCCAGATCACCTAGCAAATCGTCCAATTCGCCTTCATGGCACAGCAGACGCAAATTGGGTTCGGTGATGATCGGCAGCAACAGCCGATGCACCACCAGTTTGGGCAGCCCATCGCAGATGCCCACCGCCAGCCGCACGGTTGGCGTGCTCGCGGCATCACGCACCCGCGCCGGCAGACTCTCGCCGAGCTGAAAAATCTGGTCGGCCTGTTGCATGGCGGCTTGTCCCGCCTCGGTCAGCACCAGCCCGCGCCCGGCGGGTTTGAGCAGCGCATAGCCCAGCGAGCGCTCCAGTTCACGCACCTGGGCGCTGACGGTTTGCACCGCCATGTCGAGCTTGTCAGCGGCGCGCGAAATGCCGCCTTCTTTGGCAACTACCCAAAAGTAGTAGAGATGCTTGTAGTTGAAAGGTGTGCTCATGATCAATTATTTAGATGAAAACAGGCTGAAGCGCTTGTCCTTATTGCGCTGACAGCTATATAAAACATAGTATTAAGAGGGTTATGGCCGGGCATGGTCAGCCTCCTTCAAGCTGCTGCCTGATTCAGCCGAATCGGCATCCGCGTGCTGCTCCAGTGCCGTCTGGCTCAGCACAATCGATGTGCCGCCCGAGGTGATCCACTCCTCATAGTCGGCCATCACCAGCTCAGCGCGCTTCATCAAAGGTGCCAGCAGCGCCCGGGCGGCAGGGTGGAAGGCGATTTTCAGGTTGTTGGCGCTCACGTCGAGCATGGCTTTGAAACTGCCAAAGCGCTCGTCCCACGGAAAATCTCTGCCATCGGTGGCCATCTCCAGAATCAGCTTGCGGTAAATGTCGTTGTTGCGCAGCCTGCCCTCGGCATCAATCACCCCAAACAGCAAGATCAAAAAGGCTTTGAGCTTTTCAATCAGCACCAGCTTTTGCTTCTCGGTCAGTTCCAGCGCGGCCAGCAGTTCCATCGCATCGAGCGAACCCATCAAAGCGCCAATGGTATGCGGCAGGTCTTCGCCCTTGGCCGTTTTCTTATTTTTTGGCGGCTCTGGCATCGCATCCAGACCCCAGCCAATCGCATCTTCCACCAGATCAATGTCAAACACGGCACCGACCCGGTCATCTTCGTCCTGCAATTTGGCCGCCAGGTGGCGCACCACCTGCTCGGCAAAGGCGGCGCGTTGGTCGTCGGCGTGTTTGACCAGCTCGGGCTTGGTGAAATCCAGAATGCCCCACAGGCGCTCGCGGCAGCCCAGCCAGGCCGAACCTGCCTTGCGCAGCGCCACGGCACGCGGTTTTTGATGCTTGACCAAATCGTCCAGAAAGTCTGACAAGCCAATGGCACCGTCCTTGTCCTTGCCGCCCCGCTGGGTGGCACGCCAGCTTTTCCAGTGTGCAATGATGTCTTTGTCGTCCTTGAAAAACGCCTTGAATGCCGCATCCATCTTGGCCATGAGTGTCAACGCATCGAAATCAGAAACGGTGATGCCGCCATATTTGGCAAACACCTTGGGCAGGTTTTGCGACACCACGCCCTCATGCGAAAAGTCCACCAGCAGGCAATCCGCTTTCCATTTGCGCCAGCGGTTGACCCGGCACGCCGCCTGAAACAGCAGCACATCATCCATGCCCCGGTCAATGAACAGGGTGTGCAGCGTCGGCTCGTCAAACCCGGTCAACAGCTTGTCCACCACCACCATCAGCGCGTTATAGACCTTCAGGCCCGGCTTGGCTCCTTCACCCTTGCGGCGAAATTCGTCAAGGATGGCCTCCTGATTTTTGCCACCGTTGAGCGATGCACAACTGGACTCGCCCTGCTTGTCGGTGTAGAGCAGCAGCACCGGGCAGGCCTTGATGGCGGCGGCGTGTTCGACAAAACGCGGATCGCTGGCCAATGCATCCAGCTCGGCCCGCAGCAGCTTCTGAAAGGCAATCGCCGCCCGGATGGAATGCGCAGCAAACAGCGCCTTGCCTTCACCCAGGGTACGCCCTGGTGGACGAATTGCGAGCATCGTCTTGGCACAAAACACCAGCGCCGCTTGCCGCGCCACCAACACCTGGCGCTCATGGTTTTGGTAAATCTCGTCCGAACTGGGCGCGCGCAGCTCATCACCGGGTTTGAGCTTCTGGAGGGTGTCCACCTGTTTGTAAATCAGGTGGTCTTCAAAGCGGATCACATTCTGGATCGGGTTCAAAATGACACGGTCACGAATCGCCTGCGTCATGGTGTAGGCGAAATACGGTGCCCAGCGAATGTCGTCACCGGCTGCTGCGGGCGAGCGCCATTCGCCAAAGCGCGCCAGGATGTCATCGCGTGGCGTGGCGGTCAGGCCAATGATCAGATTGCGCTTGGCACCCGCCGGGCGCACCGTGCCCCATTGGTCAAAAATATCCAGCGTGGCATCGTGCAGAACACCGTTCTGGCTGCGGTGTACCTCGTCAATTACAAACGCCACCCGCTTGTCAGCCAGCATTTTCGACAGCGTTGGGTCTGCCACGGCCAACCGCTGGATGGAGGGGAACTTCTGGATATTCACCACCACCACCCGCACCCCGTTTTGCAGGCCATCACGCAGGTCTTTGAAGGTTTCGGCCTCGGCCACAATGCTTTGCGTGGCGCGCAGGCGGGCCGCCTCATCGGCCACGTTTTGCCGCAACTCGGTGCGGTCGGTCAGCAAAATGCACAGGTCAAACAGCGGCGCCAGCGCCGGGCTGCGGGCATCGGGCATATCGGCCAGAGCCTGCGCCAGCCAGACAATGACATTGGTCTTGCCCAGCCCCGCAGCACCTTGCAGCAAAATCGAATGCGACTCCTGCCCGTTGCGGTGCAGCAGGGTTTTGCCAACGATCTCATCAGCCTTTTTCGGGTCAAGGGCTGGCAGCGACAAAGCCAGCGCGGCACGAATATCGACTTCGTTGATCTTGGCCTTGCCCTCATCGGCATACAGTTCGCGCACCCGGCACAAGGTCTGATGCAGCATGGTGCGCTGCGCCGGGCGCGGCCGCAGCACCTCGATGCCGGTGGTGGTGCGGCTCGGGCGGTGCTGGTTAAAGAAGTGAATCTCGCGGTCGATGCCATCGGCCGGGTCAAAAAACGAGGCCAAATGCTGCGCCAGCGCGGCAAAGGCGGGTCGGTCGCGCATTTCGGCGCTAGGCAAAAATGCTGCCACCAGCTTGTCGGGCAGGGTTTCGACCAGCGCTTGGGTGTTGTCCGCCGCCAGTGCATCGTCAATTTCGGGCAGCAGCCAGTCGATGTCGGGCAGCAGCAGCATCTCGCCCATGTCGATGCAACTGATGTGGGTGGCCTTTTCGTACAGGCAAATGGTCTGGCGCAGCTCCCAGCGCAGCTTTTCGCTCAGGTCGCGGTGCCTGAATCCCGGCCACGGTGCGCCTTGGGCAGCGTAATGTTCGCGGGCCTCGCGCAGCATGGCAGCGCCCGCCTCGACACAATCATGTGCTATCTTTTTGCGACCGTGTCCGGCTGCCGTCTGGCCGGTCTGGGCGGTTTTGAGTTCGGTATATGCCAGGTACAGGCCATTGACAAAAAACACCAGATCGGGCCGGCGGCGAATGCGCTTGTTGCCATGGGCAAACTTGCGCTCAAACGTGGCCTCGGGGATGACGCGCAGCAGGTTTTTCTGGAACAAGCCGGTGGCGGCGGAGTCCGCGCCCGCACGCGGTGCCTCGTTCCACAGCACAAACGACTGCCCGGCAAAGCTCAAACTCTCGCGCAGCACAAAGGCGGCGTTGGCTTTGGCCAGGGTCTTGGGCAGCAGGGCATCGCGCAAGAACGCCTGCAAAAAATCCGCCTCGCTGTCATACCCTTTGACTGCCTTGGTAAAGGCCGAGGCATTGAGCGGGCAGCCTTCGCGCAAAAACTGCAACAAGTCGGCGGGCACCAGCCAGCGCGCTTGGTCAATGTCGGCGGGCTTGCCCAGTATCCAGTCCAGCCCCGCCGGGAGTGGCGCCGTCAGGTAGGGGATGAAAACGCCGTTTTGAAAGTCGCTTTCCTTGAAACCGTGAGCCATGATGGGTACTCCCTGACTGTTTTATTGAACAAATTGGCCTCTAGCGCTTGTCGCATAAGCGCAAGCAGCTATTGTTTTTGATTAGCCCTGCGCCACCAGCAGATTACAGAACGGATGCTGGTTTTTCCAACGATAGGCATGAAAGTCACGCTCATCGGAACTGACAATTCGGCCCTCGCCCAACTCTTCAGCCAGCAGCACCAGCGAAGCATCGGCCAAGTCCATCGGCAAATCGCGGTATTGGCCCATCAAAGCGCCTAGCCGGGGCAGGTGGGCGGCGGTCATGGTGAAAACACCCACACTTTGCGCAGTCAGCGCGTTCAGCCATGCCAAAGTTTTTGCGATGCCAATGCGCTTGAACATCAGGTGAACACTCTCCACCAGCACCGGGTAGGTAGTCATCAGCGGTTCGCGATTGGTGCGAAAAAACTCACGGCTGCGCACATGGTAAGCATCGCCCCGGTCAGCCAGCGCCAGCCAAGCCCCGGTATCTACCAGAATCATGGCTGCGCTCCCACCTTGGCCGAGAAATCGAGCTGGCTCTTGTAGCGGGTGGACAACTGATCATCGGTGTCGATACAGCCAACAAAACCGGCCTCGGTCAGGGCTTGAAAAAAGGGGGAATCGCTTGACTCGGACGTGGCCGGTGAGGTGCCTGGCACGGCGGCTGCCAGACCACGCCGCTGTTTGACAAACCGGACAAAGTCCAGCACCTCCGCCTGTAGGTTGACAGGCAGCGCAAGCAATTCGGATTGAATCTGGGTCAATGTGTTCATCGCAGAATCCTTTCGTGATGGGTGTTTTCTGTTCAGTTTATGAATCAATTTGGCTTGTAGCCCTTATTCTGTATGCGTGAGCAGCTATTAATTTTGATTTCATTGAGATGTGCCTAACTGCATCAAATTAGCCCAAAGCGGCTGAAGACAAATCAATCTTGCCGGTAACCGCCTCGTGGATGAGGGCTTTGCGCTGCTGTTTCAGCAGGTCGTCGAGTTGGTCGATGAGGGTGATCTGGCGGGCAATCTTGCTGAGCCGCAGGTCCAGAAAGTCGGCTATCTCGATCTGTTCATCCAGCGGCGGCACCGCCAGCCAGACGTTGCGCACATCGTCCAGGCTCAACTGAATCTTGGTGCCGCCGTAGCCCGAATTCATCAACTGCCGTTTGGCCTGCGGGCTCACCATGGCGTAGCCCAACCAGCGCGGATGCACACCCTCTTTGGGCCGACACAGCGCAATGTGCTGGCTCACATAGGCGGGTTTTTCCAGCACTGGGACGACCGCAATCGAGCCCAGGTCGGCGGTGATGGACACCAGCATGTCACCCGGGCGAAGCCGGGTGCGTTTGCCCTCGGCGGCCTTGGCTGGCAGCGCCACATATTTCATGTCGCTCAAATCGAGGTCAATAGTTTCGCGAGCATCATCAACGCAAAAAACGGCATCATATAGACGGGCCATTCGCTGGCCTTGATGCCCGCGCCGCGCAGGGTGTCGGCGGTGTCCCAGATTTTTTCGGCGCATGAGAGCAGTCCCGCGCCTATGGTTTGTTTCATGGTGATGTTGGGTTCATGGGTCAGAGCGCGATGCGCCGGGTACATGCAACAGGGTCGGCTGACCGCAGGGTGGTGGCTGCTGTCATTTCACCACAGGCCCAATCAGCGCTGAAACTCAAGGTCTGGTCACCGCCCAAAGCAGTACCGAAACTGCTCGTTGAACGGGGTGTTCAAGATCAGTTTTTTAGGGAAGATGGGTAAGAAATTATCTGCTTTTTAAGGATTAATTCCGTCCTTATCATTGCCATTTTTCAACCCAGTCAATCATTTACCGAGGTCACCCCCATGCGTTCCTACCCCCGCAATAGCCCAGAAGCCGCCGCCCGCATCGTGGCGCTTGTGCTGATCTCTGATGGCCACATCAGCCGCACTGAATACGATGCACTGAACCAGCCCGATGGCGTGCCTGCTTTGGGCCTGGAGCCAGAAAACATGCATGGCATCGTGCAGACCCTGTGCGAAGACCTGCTGATGGCCGGCTTCAATGGTCACTCGATACTGTCCCATGTAGAAGACGGTACGCTGACCCCAATGCTGGCCGAGGTGGACGAGCCACGACTGCAAACCGAGGTGTTGCGCGTTGCTGTTTGCGCCGTCAACGCCGATCAGCACCACGCCGATGGCGAGACCGCAATGCTCGATGCAATCAGTCGCATCTGGCAAACAAGTCCGGTCACGCTGGCCGGTCGGGCCGATGACGTCAGGCAACCGCAGCGTTGAGGACACGCCATGATTCGGCCTGCACCAGCACCTGAAACATGCCCTGGCGGAGACAGTTGGGGCGCGACTCAGTCGCCCCGCGCCTGGCCCTGCTGGCTCAATTTGATGAAGATGCCCCAGGCGACCAGCAAGGCGGCCGCCGCGAAAGCGATGTATGCGGCGTCCGAAATCTTGGAAGGATCTTCATGCAGCAGCTTGAAGATCGCCACCAGTGACTCGATCGCCAGCGAAACCACCACCACCACCAGAAAGCGTGACAGCACACGGCGGGCCCGCGCCGCGGCGCTGAGCCGTGTTGACTGCTCGAACTCCTCTTCGACGATGGTGTGGGCCAGTTCCATGGCGGCCATGGCGATGGTCAACATGGCAATGCAGTCGAGGATCAAATCAAAGCGTTTGGTCAGCGTCAGCACCTCGCTGGGCTGCAACGCACGCCAAAGCTCGATGCCGGAAAACGCGATCAAGGCGACAGCGCAACCGGCAAACAAGACGACGATGACCACGAAACCCATTGCGAAGAAACGTTCGGAGATTTTTATGACTGACATGGCGGTTTGGTTGAAATTTTTTCCGATCGACTGGGACTGGCCCCCAGTGCCCGCATCAAAACCGCTAACGCTAACACATTCACGCAACAGAAAACCCATCCCATGACCACCCCAAACCCAAGTCCTCTGATCCTCATCACCGGTGCTGCCGGCCGCCTCGGGCAGACGCTGGCACGCGCCCTGTCCGATCGCTACAACGTGGTCGGACTGGACCGCCAGGCCCAGACAAGCCCGTTCCCGATCCTGCAGGCGGATTTTTCCTCGGCCGCCTCGATCGAACTGGCGCTGCACCAACTGCGCGAGTCGTTTGGTGCGCGCATCGCCAGCGTGCTGCATCTGGTGGCCTATTTTGATTTCAGCAATGCCGATGACCCGCGCTACCAAAGCGTCAATATCGAAGGCACGCGGCATCTGCTGCGGGCGCTGCAGGCGTTTGAGGTTGAGCAGTTCATCTATGCCAGCACGATGCTGGTTCATGCACCCTGCAAGCCGGGTGAGCGCATCAATGAAAACCACCCGATTGGTCCACGCTGGGCCTACCCCAAGTCGAAAGCAGCAGCCGAAGCGGTGGTGCAGCAGGAGCACGGATCAATTCCCTGTGTCAACCTGCGCTTGGCCGGTGTCTATGACGAGCAGTCGCTGGTGCCAACCATGGCCCAGCAGTTTGCCCGCATCTACGAGCGCGACCTGCAAAGCTACTTTTACTCTGGCAGCACCCTGGTCGGCCAGGCCATGCTGCACCGTGACGATATGCTCGATGCCTTCAAACGCACCATCGACCGCCGCCACGCGCTGCCGCCTGACACCGCCATCCTGGTCGGTGAATCGGATGCCATCGGCTATGACGCGTTGCAAGACCGCTTGGGTGCGCTGATGCACGGTGTCGATGACTGGACCACGCTGCAGGTGCCCAAATCCCTCGCTGCCGCCGGGCTGTGGGCACAGGCCAGGCTGGAGCCGGTGATTCCCGACATCATCGACAAGGGCGTGGCCCCGTTCGTGCGGCCTTTCATGGCAGAAATGGCCGACGACCATTACGCCCTCAACACCCGTCGCGCCCGCGATCTGCTGGGCTGGGAGCCGCAGCACAGCTTCAAGGACGAATTGCCGCGCCTGGTGCAAGCCCTCAAAGACGATCCGCCTGGTTGGTACCGCCGCAACGGTGTGACACCACCACACTGGGTGACTGCCGCCAGCGCAGTCGGCCAGGATCCCGAAATCTTGCGCCAGCGTCATGCGCAGCAATTTGCCGCCGAGCTGAGCGACAACCGCTGGCCGCACTTTGTCAACATCGCCCTGGGCAGTTGGCTGTTTACCCAGCCGCTGCTGATCCATGTCCAGGAGCCGCTGCTGCGCTGGAGCGAGATGGCGCTGGGCGCGCTGCTGATGGTGTTTGCCACGGCCGCCCTGTCGCAGCGCGGCACTGCAGCGCGCTGGGTCTGCGCCGCCATCGGCACGTTGGTGATGGCGATGCCGTTTCTTTTCAATACTGGCAACGCAGCGGCTTACTTGTCGGACTCGCTGGTCGGCGCGCTGATCTTCGGTTTTGCCGTTTGTCTCAAGCCCGAGCCAGGACCCTCGGCACTGGCGGCGCTGACCGGCCCGGACATTCCGCCGGGCTGGAGCTACAACCCTTCGGCCTGGACGCAACGCGTGCCGATCATCGCCACCGCGCTGATCGGCCTGTTTGTGGCGCGTTATCTGGCTGGCTATCAGCTCGGTCATATTCCCCATGTCTGGGATCCGTTTTTTGAGGGTTCGGCCGCCGACCCGCAAAACGGCACCGAGGAGATCATTACCTCCGCCTTGTCCAAAGCGTTTCCGGTGTCGGATGCGGCCCTGGGCGGCTACACCTACTTGCTGGAAATACTCACCGGACTGGTTGGGGCCAAGGCACGCTGGCGCACCATGCCCTGGCTGGTGGTGTTGTTCGGGCTGATGATTGCCCCGCTGGGCATCACCTCCATCGCCTTTGTCATCATCCAGCCGATCGTGATTGGCACCTGGAGCACCGTGGCGCTGATTGGTGCGGCGGCCATCCTGATCCAGATTCCGTATTCGCTCGATGAATTGATTGCCACCTTGCAATTCATGCGCCGCCGTGTGCAGGCCGGTCGCAATGGCTTGGCAGTGTTCTTTCGTGGTGACACCGACACCCTGCCAGCCGACTCCGCTAGCACCCAACGTGTGGTGGACGAGTTCAACCAGCCCGCCGGGGCGGTGCTGCGCAATATGATGGCTGGCGGCGTCAACCTGCCCTGGAACCTGGGGCTGGCCGCGCTAATCGGACTGGCCTTGCTGTTGACCCGCCTGTGGCCGGGCGTGGAGGGCAACCTGGCGCACGCCCACCATGTGATCGGGTCGCTGGTGCTCACCGTGGTATCGGTCGCCGCAGCCGAAGTGGCTCGCCCGGCCCGCTGGCTGAACCTGCCGCTGGGGGCTGGCTTGATGGCATCGCCTTTCATATTTGCAGGGGGCACAACGGCACTGCTGGTCAGCGTGGTCGCTGGCGCAGCGCTGATGGCGCTGTCGGTGCGCCGGGGGCAGATACACGAACGTTATGGCTCTTGGGATCGGGTGATCGCCTGACTTGGGCCGTCCGTCACACAGGCCCGGTGCCAGCCGCTTGTCGTTGAAGGGCATACCCATGATCAGGTTTTCAAGGAATTTGAATAAGAAATTATCTGCTTTTCAAGAAGTGGTTTGACCCCTATCGTTGAGCCTTCTTTAACCCACTGGAGAAAACTCAATGCAGATCACGTTTGAATCACGCGATGTCGATGGCAGCCAACTGCGCGACCTGGCGGTGGAGCGGGTGCGCTTTGCCCTGCGCCGCCAGACGGCTTTGGTGCCGCACGCCAAGGTGCAGTTCTCGGATGTCAATGGCCCGCGTGGCGGTGTTGACAAGCGCTGCCAGGTCGAACTCAAAACCGACAGCGCCGGCACGGTGGTCATCGCCTCGCTGGCACGCGACTGGCGCACCGCGCTGGATCGTTCCCTCATCCGGGCCAGCCGGGTCTTGACGCGCAGCTTGCAGCGCATTCAAAAACCAACGCGGGGCCGCGCGGCCAGACTGGCCCTCGACAGTTGACACTTGAAACAGGCTTTCAGGACTCGGACTACCGCGACTTGCAGTGCTACCCGCGTAGCCGCAAGAAGTCGTGGCTGAGCGAGATTTTTGACTGAAGCAAGCTTGGCCGCTGCCCAATCGGCTTCAATGCCGCCCCTCAATTTCGCCGCCGATAGTGCGCCATCAACCCGCAGACATCCGGCGCAGCCAGTTTTGCAGTCCATCCCCACCGGCCTCCAGGCCAGAAAACAACCATGCGCAAATATCCCCAAAACAGCCCGCAAGCCGCCGCCCGCATTGTGGCCCTGACCCTCGTTGCCGATGGCGATGTGGGCCAGTCCGAACTGGCCCTGCTCGATGAACTCGCGGTACACCAGCGGCTTGGCCTTGAACGCGAAGCATTGCATGCCGTCATCGACAGGTTTTGCGAGGACCTGCTGTCGAGCAAGCAACTGGCCTGGGCAGATGCCTGTCCGGTGGATGAATACACCCTGGCCAACTTGATGGGCGAGGTCGATGACCTCGCCTTGCGCCGCAAGGTGCTGGATCTGTGCGTCAAGCTTGCTGTTGTTGACGACCATGTGGCCGAGGGCGAGTCCATGGTTCTGAGTGCCGCGATGGCGCATTGGGGTCTGCACGACCAGATGCTGACCGCTGCGATGTACCCAATTTTGCCTGTGCCTTGACACTTTCTTCTGGCGTATTAGCCCTGTCGCCCAGATCGGGCCTATGGTCCGCCTACGGCACGCGCTCCAGCGTCAGCACGGTGTAGGCCCCGTTGATTTTGTCGGCGCTGATATCCCCCCCTTGCGCACTTCGGCCTCGCTCATGTCTGGCGCTGCCGTACCAGTGGCTGCCGCCGGCGCTTGCACCAGGGCGCTGTCGGCTGTCACGGTGGTTTTGGCTACGCCCTGGCTTTGATAGCCAAAAGTGGCTCCAGCCCATACCAGTAAAGCGCTGGCAGCTATGCCTTATTGGGGGATGACGACGGTGTCCACCAAGCCCGCAGCCGTCAATGCCGTGGCGGGTCGTGCGGGGAATTAGACCCGCTTCGGATTCAAATCCAGCCGGTCGGCCTGAGCCAGGGCGTTGGCCTGCTGAGCTGGTTTGTTGGGCTTGAAAAAGCTGAAAATTGCAGTTCGACCCTTCGGCAAGCGCAGGGCGGACCAAGCTCACCGCGCCCGTCGGTTCTAGCCAGTGTTGCGAACACCCCCGGCAATCGCGTTGACCGACAGAAACAACCGGCCCAGCAGCTTGCTGGCGTTATCGCTGGCACCTTCGCTGTTTTGCTGCAGCCGCCATTGCCGCAGCAAGTCAATCTGTTGCCGGTGCAAGGCCGCCAGCGGTGCCTGGCGCAGTTGCAGGGCGGCAAGCTGGGTTGGCCGCCGCGTTGCCAGCGGCTGCTGGAACAGGTGTTGCAAAAACCTGCTAGTCAAAGCAAATTCCGCCTCAATCTGACCCAGAAAACGGTCTCGAATAGCCGGGTCTTCCACCAGCTCTGCATACCAGCGCATGATCTCCTGATCGGCCTGCAACACCGCCAGTTCGACGTTCATGAAGACATAGCGCAGCAGCGGAAACCGGCTTAAATCAAAGCACAGCAGTGCAAAAAGTGCGGGCTCGGATTGCTGCAGCCGCTGCAGTGCGGTGCCCGCGCCATACCAGCTTGGCAGCAGGTAGCGCGACTGGTTCCAGCTAAACACCCAAGGAATGGCGCGCAAGTCGGCCAGTGTCCGGCGCCCGGTGCGCCGGGCCGGGCGCGAGCCGATGCGCAGTTGTTCCATCACGTCAATCGGTGTCGCCTGGGCAAAAAAGTCCATGAATCCCTCCCCAGTGATCAGCTCCTGGTACTTGGCCATGCTGGAGGTGACCAGCAGCTCCATGATCCGGGGCAGCTCCGGTGCCGATTGCGGATGCGTTGCAGCGCGCGCCGTCATGCCCAATACACCGGCCAGTTGCGACTCCAGGTTGTAACTGGCGGTCAGCAGGTTGGAGTACTTCTGCGAGATGGTTTCGCCCTGTTCGGTCATGCGAAACGAGCCGCGCAGCGAACCATGCGGCAGCGCCTCCAGAAAACGGTGCGTCGGGCCGGCACCGCGACCGATCGAGCCGCCACGCCCGTGAAAGAAGCACAGTTCAACCCCGCACTGGTCGCCTACCTGTGTGAGTTCGAGTTGCGCCCGGTACAGCGCACCCTGGCTTGCCAGAATGCCGCCGTCCTTGCAACTGTCGCTGTAGCCCACCATCACCTGCTGCTGCGGTTTGCGCCCGCTGGCAGCGGCAGCGGCCAGGGTGCAGGCGGTGACTGGATGCGTCAAAAACGGGTGCAGAATTTTTGCTGCCCCGAGCAGATCGTCAATGGTTTCAAACAGCGGCACCACCCGCAGCAGGCAGCGGCAGCCAGCCGGCTCATACACCAGCAGCCCGGCTTCGCGCGCCAGCAAATACACTGTCAGCAGATCAGAGCAACTGCGGGTCATGCTGACGATCAGCGAACCAATGCCATCCGCGCCATACGCCTGGATATGCCGCGCCAGCACGCGGTAACAGTCCAGCACCGCATCGGCCTCGGCACCCACGCGCAAACCTGGCAGCAAAAAAGGTCGTGGGCAAGCCAGTTCAGCGCTCAGGAACGCCAGGCGCTTATGCTCTGGCCAATCGGGAAAGTCGGTGCCATGCTGGCCGGCTGCGGCCAGCAGTTGCGCCACGGCGCGGTCATGGAAAGCACTGTTTTGCCGGACATCCAGCACTGCCAGATGAAAGCCGATGGTATCGACCAGACGCCTGACGTTGAACACCTCCATGTCGGCCAGCCGGTTGGCGCCAACCTCGCGCAGCGACTGGTCGAGCAGGGCCAGATCAGCCGACAGCTCAACGGGTGTGCGGTAGCCGCCAGGTGCGTCGTCCAGCGTTGCCGCGTGATCGCGCACCAGGGTCAAGGGCAGGCCGGCAATCATCAGATTGAGGGCTTGGCGCCAGGGTTCGATCGGGTTGCGCGCCAGTGCCTCGGCACCGGCGGCGCCCAGGCGGGCCGCCCGTTCGCCAAGCCACTGCCGCAGGCCGGGCGGACTGGCCGCAAGCTGATCAGACAGACTGAGCTTGGCGGCCAGATCGACCAGGCGACGATGGATGACGGCCAGGGCGTTGAGGCGCAAATCCTGCAGAGATTCGGCGGTGACCTCAGAAGTGACAAGCGGATGGCCATCCCGGTCCCCACCCACCCAGGTGCCAAACCCTAGCTTCGGAAACTGGCTTTTCTGCAGGGTATCGAGCGAAAAGCCCTGGTTCAGCCAGGCCGCTTTCAAGCGGTTGTCCAGCAGCGGCAGGGTTTGCGGGAACACATTTTTCAGGTAATGGATGACATTTCTGCGCTCCGAGCGCAGTTCCGGCTTATCCAGATAGATGTTGCCGGTGCGCCAGAGCAGTTCGAGCAGCTCCTTGATCTCATCGCGGTTTTGCTGTCGCTCTGACGGGGTCAGTATCGGGTTTTCCTTTTTGACCAGCAGCAGGTAAATGGCGCGGTGCTTGGCAATCACCGAGGAGCGTTTGGCCTCGGTCGGGTGGGCCGTCAAAACTGGTTCGACCTGCACCGCAGCCAGACTGGCGGCGATGGCGCTTTCTTCAAAACCATCGGCCTTGAGCCGCATCAGCGTGTTGCCCCAAAGCCCCCGCTCGTAAGACGGGCCGTTGGCTGTCTCCATCATCCGGCGCAGTTGAACCGCAGCGTTTTCTTCAACCATCCCGAGCAACTGAAACGCAATCGAGTGAAGCTGACAAGCCTGTTCAACCGAAACCGGATGCGCCGCAGGCATGGCATCTTCGCGCCAGGGGATCATGGCGGCGACATGGTGTTCGCCAAGTTCGAGCAGAACTTCATTCAGGCAGGTGAGCAGAAATTGCAGGTCTTTGTTGATTTTTTCCTGTAGCAAAGCGCTGACATCGGTCATGGCGTTTTCTCCTTTTTGGTGGGGTTGAAAGAGGGTGGTCAATTTCATCGTTCGGGGTGGCTGCAAGTCGATTCATCTGGACTTGAACCGACCCGACACCGCAAGCCCGCTTGCGGGCCAGACTTTGCTGAAACAGGCAAGGCGACGGCGGGAGTGCTGCCAACTGCTTGAGTTTTATATGCCAAATAGGCCTCTAGCCCTTTACCCATATGCGCTGACAGCTATATTTTTTGCAGCTTGCAAAGTCATGCTTCTGAGACGTTCAGGTAGCGCGACTGCACTGCCTGCACGGCCTGGTCAATCACCAAGTCGAGTTCAGAGCCGGATTTCAGCGCGGTTTGCAAGTCGTGCAGGCGGCCATCCTCCAGGCCGTAAATCCAGCCATGCAGCACCAGTGCCTGCCCGCGTTTCCAGGCATCGGCGACCAGCGTGGTGCGGGCGACGTTGCGCACCTGTTCGATGACATTGATCTCACACATGGCGCGCCAGCGGGTGGCATCGTCGGGCAGCGCGTTGAGGAAATCGAGATGCCGGTCGCGGGCATCCTGAATGTGGCGCAGCCAGTTGTCAATCAGCCCCAGCGCCGGGCCTTCCAGGGCGGCCCGGACACCGCCGCAACCGTAATGGCCGCAGACGATGATGTGTTGAACCTTGAGCACGTCAATCGCATAGTGCATCACCGACAGGCAGTTGAGGTCGGTATGCACCATCAGATTGGCGACATTGCGGTGAACAAACACTTCACCCGGTTTCAGGCCGGTGATCTGATTGGCCGGCACGCGGCTGTCCGAGCAGCCAATCCACAGGTAAGCCGGGCTTTGCAATGCAGCCAGTCCGGCAAAGAAGTGAGGATCGACGGCACGCATGTCGTCAGCCCAGCGGGCGTTGGCGGCAAAAAGTTCAGGCAGGTATTTCATGTTGGATGTTCTCCGGTTGCTTATCTCGAATTTGCTGTATGCTAACATAAATAAAGCAAAGCAATAGTAAGCACGCTTACAATAGTGCTTGAGTTCGCTACCCTGAGGCCGCATCGGTTGAGGTTTGGCGTTTGCGGTCTATCATTGAATTGACAGCGAGAATGCATCCATGATGATTCAAGACTCCCACCGGGGCACCGGATTCCTCCTGACCGATTCGGCGCGGCTGCTGCGCAAACTGATGGACCGCCGATTGCTGCCGCTTGATTTGTCGCGTGCGCAGTGGTCGATCCTGGCAATTTTGTCCAACCATGATGGCTTGTCCCAATCGCAAATTTCCAGCCAGCTCGAAATCGAGAAATCCACGGCTGGCCGGTTAATCGACCAGGTTGAAAAAAACGGCTGGATTGAACGTCGGCCGATTGCCGGCGACCGTCGCCTGTGGGGCATCCATCTGACCGGACAGGCGCGGCAGTTGCTGGCCCAGGTCGAGCGGGTCGTGCTCGATACCCGTACCGAAATGCTGCACGGGCTGTCAGAAGAGCAGCAAAAAAGCCTGTCAGAGATGTTGCAGACTGTGAAGTCGAATCTGCTTGCGGCGCTGGAGATGGATCGGTCGCAGCTTCACGACCAGCGACCCGAAGACGGCACAAGCTGACTTGACCGTCGCTATCAGAAGGAGAGACCGTGGTGCTGACGGCACGGCGGGCAGGGGTGGATATGGCTACATGTACCCTTCAGCCGTAAACAACCAGTCGGAATATTTGTTCTTTTTTTCGAAATTCATGTCTTGCAGCCTGAATCCGACTTGTTTCAGCGGCACTTTTTCGGAAAGACTGTACACCCCGACAATCTGGCCATCGGGCAGCTTGACTGTTCCCCAGTCGGCTTGGCGGGTTATTGGATCGACATAGATTTTTCGCAGATAACGTCGGACAACAAGCTTGTCTTCGTCCTGCACCAGATATTCGAGGCGCATTGGATAGCGCTGGTTATTTTGATAATAGCGATGCAGGGCAACCCGGAACTGGTTTCCAATAAAGAGCAACTCCTTTTCATGTTCGCGCTGCACCTGCGTGTGCCATACCGTGCCAAGCGCTGCCAGCATGGCTCCCATGATGGCGACTGCGATCAGCAAACCAATATAGGTAAAACCTGACTGCCTACCATTCACTGTAGGGCGTTCCATCGGATGAATTACCTTCAGCGGCACTGTGGATGTCAAAGACGCCCCCTTTCTCGGGCGTATCGGGGGCCACGATGATCCAGGTCTGCGAACTCTCGGTGATTGGATCAAAGGGCATACTGCGCAAGTATTTTTTTTCAACCAGCGTTTCCAGCCGCTCCGGGTACTTGCCGGTATCGCCATAAAACTTGTCCAGCACATCGCGCGTTGCAGCCAGATTGGCCCGGAGTATGGTTTCTTTGGACTTGTCGAGGCGATGAAAATAATGCGGCGTCGCAAGTGACAGCAACAAAGCCACGATGGCCAGCACGACCACCAGTTCAATCAGGGTAAAACCGTGCTGATGGTGGCGCACAAGTGAAAGATTGCCCATGCCGTTCACCATTGCCGATAGGGAACGCCGTTGAGGCCGATTCCCGCTGAAAAGGAATAGACATCAAATACATCACTTCCTTCGCTCGGCGCATCCGGAGGACTGGCGTAACTGCGCTTGCCCCAGGTGACCTCTGGCGGTTGGGAGGCATCCTCAAAAAACGGATCGCGCGGGATGCGTCTGAGGAAATACATTTTCTGCTCTTGTTTTGGGCTTTTTGCATCGTCAACACCCAAAACGAGCACCGACAAGTTTGGCGGGTAGCCTGATTTTTGCGCATCGGTCAGGATGTGTCCGTCATCGACCGCTTGCTTGTAGGCATCAATTGCCTCGCGTATCTGCTGCAGAGCCGCACGAAACTCGCGCTCCTTGCTGCGCTGCATGGCAACTTCGGCCATGGGAACCACCACCGATGCCAGCAGCCCGACGATGGCCACCGTGATGAGCAGCTCGATCAGCGTAAAACCGCGACCATAGCGATGATGGTTGAAGCGTGTCATGGGCTGGGAACAATCTCGATTGAAAGCGGCTGAGACGTTGCCAGCGGCAGGCCATCTCCGCTGGCAGCCGTCGCCGTGGCACTGGAGAATTTGATCAAGGCCGGGCGACCGGGTTTGCCCCTCACCTCAAACGTGATGCTGGCGATGCTGTCGGAGCCACTGCCCACTGCGCCACTTTCAACGGCCAGATCAACCGTGATTGAAGCTGCAGATTCATCAACTTTTCCATCAAAAATCGCCTTGATGCCGGTGCGGCGCGACAGAGCCCCTTCATTGACCGCCACCGGTTTCAAAACCTCGCTGTCGTAGCTTAATGTGAAAGCCAGGGCATTCAGTGCCGCGCCACCCTGGGCAGTGACGGCGATATTGATCGTGTCACCCACTTTGGCCTGCGCCGGCCCGGACAGGACGAAAGCCAGCGACGTAGCCGGCATCGCAAGCGCGGGTGCTGCCGCCACTGCTGAGGCGGCGGATTGATTCTGTGTAGTCGGAGCACGAAAGGCGATGGGTCGGTTCCGTGGACTGCCAGCGGCAGACGCAGGGCCAGCCGCAGCCTGGTTGAGTACCCCGGTCGCTGCGGCCACCTTCAGGTCGGGCGCGGCGTATTTGATGTTGCTTTCGGTTCCAGACCACAACTCCAGCAAATCTGCTTCGCTGACCTGGTTGTTGCGAATGATGTATGGCGTGATCACCAGTACCAGTTCCCGGTTGCTCCACTCGTTGTGTTCAATGCCAAACAGACGGCCAAGGAATGGGATATCGCCCAGCCCAGGTATCTTGTTGGCTTGCCCCTGGCTGTCAAACCCCTGGATCAAGCCACCCAGAACCTGGGTCTCGCCGTCCTTCAGGCGCAAGGTGGTGGTGGCGTTGTTGGTTTTTGTTTTATATGCCAATGAACTGTCCACCCTGACTTCAGCACCCAGGGCGCTGACTTCCAGATTCAATTTGATGGCAACGCTGCCATCGAGATAGATGGTTGGCTCGACCTCCAGCTTGACCCCAGTGTCAAGATATTGAATCGTCGTGTTATAGACCGGACTGGTGGTTACCCCGGAGCCGGGTACCGCTGAGCTGGAGATGACTGGCGTGCGGTCACCAATCATGATCCTGGCCTTTTCCTTGTTGCGCACCCGGATGCGCGGCGTGGCCAGGGTTTTGGTATCGGAGTCGGTGCCTTTGGCCTTGATCGTCGTTGAAAGTGCTGACATATTGACATCGGCTGAGCTGCTATTTCTTAAGGCGGCGAGGGTCATGGCATTGACCACACCGCTGACGGATGTTGGCCAGTCAATGCCAAGGTCAATCGCGCGGGTGCGATCGACATCGAGCAATTCGACTTCAAGCATCACCTCCGGCTCCGGCTGATCGGTGGCTGCCACCAGCTTTTCGGCCAGCCGAATGACTTGCACCGTATCACGAATCACCACCGCGTTGCTTCGTTCATCGATGTAGATATCCTTGGTCTTGAGAATCGTCTTGAGCATGGTTTGAACCTGCTTCGGGTCGGCATTGACCAGCGCAAAGCGCCGCACCTTGAGTTCCTGATATTCCCGGATCTTGGCGGGCGTGCTCGGATAGACCAGAACCGAGTTTTCGCCAAGGATGCGTTTGTCCAACTGGTTCTGCATCAGGATCAGGTCGAGCGTCTCTTCGACCGGGCTATCCTTGACAAAAATGGAGACTTTGATGTCGTTGCGAACATCCTTGTCGATCAGGATATTGACACCGGTCATCACCGAAATGGCTTCGAGTACCATTTTCAGATTGGCTTCTCGAAACTGCATGCTCACCGGTTTGCGCTCCTTGATGTTGAGTCGCGGACCTGCAAGTTGGCCTCGCAGCGATTGCTCTTCGAGCTGGTAACGCATCTGGTTGGCCTTGACATGCGTGGGTCGCTCCACCAGCACCAGCGCGACGGCTGACTTGGCGCCAGCCACGTCGCCGGCTGATCGCATGGCCTGTGCATCGGCCAGCCAGTTGGCGTGGCGCTGATCGGCCTGCACACTTTGCAGCCCGTTTTTTGCGGCCTGATTGTTCGCATCAATGGCCAGCACCCGGCGGTAAACCAGCTCGGCCGCTTCATGTCGCTCGTTGGCCTGTTCGTTGCGCGCAGAATTGAGCAAGCGGTTGATCACCTGCTCACGCTGGCGCAAATAGTCACTCCGTGCCTCGGCATTTTTTGGCTCGGTCTGCACCTCTTGCTCAAGTTTGGCCAAGCCTTCTTCGTAGCGACCCTCCTTGATCAAGGACAGGCCCGCGCGGCGCGTTGTCTCGGTGGCACAAGCCACAAGCAACGCCGCGACAACCAGGCACAACATTGGTTTAAGCAAACGTTCTACCGGCCAAGTCAGACGGTTCAACATGAATGTTTTGGTTTGATAAGCTGACTTCACTGCGGTATTCCTGTATCAAGCGATTGTTCAATTTTGAGGGGAAGATAAAGGAACTGAAGCTGCCCGCCTTGCATGCTGACGACTTTGTAGCTGCCGTCGATGACATCACCGACCGATACGCTGAGCAGACGGGTTCCTCGGGTCAGAAGAATCAACTGGCTGTCGCCCTCAATGTACTGCCCAATGAAAACAAAGGGCAATGGCGGGGCAGTTGGCGGCGGTGCTGGCTCAGGCGGCGGCGGTGGCGGTGGCACATACCACGATATGGCAGCAAACAGGTCGGGAATGTTTTCGGCCACGGGGGTACGTTGCTGGGTGCCCAGTTGAGCAGGCTCAATATTTGCCGTTGCGCCCAAAGTGCTGCTGGCGGGCTTAGTGCGTGCCGCCGTTGCCTTGCGGCTGCGCTTGTTTTTGTCCACCGCAGGGGCCGAAATACCCTCTTCATCGCCTGGCGCAAACCAGACCAGAGCCAGCAAAGCCATGACACTCAAAGCCAGCCAAATGCGCCTGGATGCCGGCTTCATGCGCCTTTCTCCAGATACAACAGGAACACGATTTGTGCCTCGACGCTGCCTTCAGCCACATTGTTGCGCTTCAGGGTAAGGCTCTCCAGGGCCAATGCCGGCGCGCTCGCCAGTGCTGCGCTGATGAATTTGCGCAGTTGCGGATAGCTTGCTTTGACTGGCAAGACAATTCTGAACTGGTCGAGCCGGCCAGACGAGGCACGGGTCAAGGAATACTCTCCGGCATCGAGTGTCAACTGCTGTTCGGCGGCTATGGCATAAATTTTTTCCAGCCAGTCGGGCACGGTCGCACCCTTGGGAAACTCGGCGTAGAAAGCCAGCAGTCGCATCGTCGGTGTGCCGGGCTGGTGCGTGGCTGGCGCTTGTTGAAGCTGTTTGAGCCTGGCTGCGGACTGGGCGGTCTGACGTTCAAGCAAGTCGATGCGTGCGCTGGTCAACCACTGCAGGCTGATGGCCCCGGCAACCGCAGCAAGCGTCAGAACCAGGCCGCAGACTCCCGGCCAACCCAGCCGCCGCATTTGGTAGGCCAACTGGCGCCGCAGCCTATTGGCGTTCATCAATTTGCTGCCCACTTTGCTGTCATGCGAAAACGAACCGGTTTTTCGTTGTCCTGGCTGTTGACCTGGTGGGAATGCAGCACCACGCCAGATAAATGATCCTGCTGCCCGAGCATCCGGTAAAAGCCAAGCATCGCCTCGAAATTCCTGGCCTCTGCTGTCAGCACCAGTTCGCGCTTGGCGGCATCGGGTTCAAAAGTGAGCAGCGCGACCGACCCTGTCGCCTGGGCTTCAAATGTTGCAAACAGCTTGTCCCAAGGCTGATTGAGTTCTCCGGCCACCGTCATGGCGCGGCCCCACTCGGCGGCCAGTTGGGTGTCGTCCATTTTCTGCGCCGCAGGTTGCCGCGCCTGCAGGGCTGCCTGCACTGTACGCAACTGCTTTTCGGCAGCCACAACGCGCGACTGCCAATGCCAGTGATTCCAGGCGATCACGGTCGCCAAAGCGACGCTGCCAAGCCCCAACCCCAGCCATCGGGCCACGCCGACTGGCCGACAGTGGCCTGAAAAATCCAGATCAATGCGCTGCATTTGGGCGTGTCCAAAGGGCCAGGCCGAAGTGGCTATCGGTGACCGGCGAAAAGTTCAAACGGGCATCCAGGCTCAGGCTGGCGAAATCCCACACGGCATCTGCCGACCTGGAAAAGTCGGGCTGCCGGCTTGAAAAATTCGGCGAAAAAACCAGGGCTTTTGCCAGTGCAGTATCGACACCCGCCAACATCACCTCGTTATCGAGCAAGTCTGGCAACCGAACCTGCCAATCGGCACCGACACGCACATGGCGCAGCCATCGCCACTGCCCATGCTCAATCAGTCCGAGACAGAGTCGCCCTTCTTCATGCAAAACCAGCCAGCTTGAAAAACCCCGATGGAAACGCTTGCGCCAGTGGTTTACTGCGGCGGCAAAATAAGGCTGAATCGAGTCGATGCGAGTCTTGTTGGCCGCAGCGCCGTGTGCCAGGGCGGCCAGCAGGTCGGCATCCACAGCGGCGGCCACTTTTGGAATGCCGGGAGCTGCGTCACTCAGCTCTACCTGCCAGCCGGTTGCCAAGTCGCCATAGGTTTGGCTAAAGGCCAGGCGGGCGAGCGCAAGTTCTTCCTGCGCGTCATTCACGTCATCGCGCCAGGGCAGCAACTGACACGGCGTGAAATGGCTGGAAAGAACCACCCGCACCCGCTTACAAGAAGAGAACTCAGCCAGCAGATCACCAAAGGCGTGAGCCGCCCCGGCCCAGACGCTGCCCGGCAGGGGGGCCACCGGCCAAATGCGTTTTGCGGCAATTTGCGGACGAAAACCGCGCCATAGCACCGCCACCAGTTCGGTGGGGGAAACGAAAACACCCAGTGATTCAGGCGACAAAAGTGACACGGTTGATTTCCGTCAAAGTGGTTTCGCCCTGGCGCACCAGGTCGAGCGCGGATTCCCGCAAAAAATGCGTGCCGTTCTCCCGCGCCGCTTGCCGGATCTGGCGAATCGGCGCACGCGCCACAATCAATTCGCGAATCTGGTCGTTCAGGTGCAGCACTTCGGCTATCGCCCGGCGACCCCTGTAGCCACTGCCACGGCAATGCCCGCAACCGCGTCCGGCACGAAAGTGAAAATCAGCCACATCCGCCAGGCGCAAGCCGGAATCGGCCAGCAGGGCCGCATCCGGCACATCATCGGTGACACACTGCGGGCAATTGACGCGCAACAAGCGCTGCGCCAACACGCCGTTGAGCGCCGAGACAAAACTGTAGGGGTCAACGCCCATGTGCATGAAACGGCCAAGCACGTCGAACACATTGTTGGCATGCACGGTGGTAAACACCAGGTGACCGGTCAGCGCCGACTGGATGGCGATTTGTGCGGTTTCAGCATCACGAATTTCGCCGACCATGATCTTGTCCGGGTCATGCCGCAAGATCGAGCGCAAGCCACGGGCAAAGGTGAGCCCCTTTTTTTCGTTCACCGGAATTTGCAACACGCCGGGAAGCTGGTACTCGACCGGGTCTTCAATGGTGACGATTTTTTCGCTGCCGTTGTTGATCTCGGAGATCGCCGCATACAACGTGGTCGTCTTGCCGCTGCCGGTCGGTCCGGTGACCAGCAGCATGCCGTAAGGCTCGCTGGCGAGTCGGCGCAAAACCGCCGAAATTTTGTCATCAAACCCCAGGCTGCTCAGTTGCAGCCCCTTCATCTGGTCAGAAAGCGATTGTTTGTCCAGAATCCGCAGCACCGCATCTTCGCCATGGATGCTGGGCATAACCGACACCCGCAAATCGACTTCACGGCCCGTGATGCTGACCCGAAAACGCCCGTCCTGCGGCACCCGGCGCTCGGCGATGTCCAACTCGGACATGACCTTGATGCGGGATATCGTCTGCTCAGCCAGCTCTACAGAGGGCACCGACCCGACCACACTCAACACCCCGTCAACACGGTATTTGATAACCATGCCAGCGCGGCTGGACTCCAGGTGAATGTCGCTGGCAGCCGCCCGCAAGGCATCAAAAATGGTCGAATTGACCAGACGTACCACCGGACTGGCATCTTCAGAGATGCCGCGAAAACTGAGTTGCTCGACCGCTTCGCCCGTGTGCCTGGTCACTGCAGCTTCAGGCAGCACGCTATCGAAAGCCCGCAAGCTGTCTTCATGCCCCGCTTGCCAGGCCAGGATGTCGCCGCGGCTGGCAATGGCCAGCGCAAATGGGCTGCTGATGCGTGATTCGGCCCAGGATTGAAGGCCCGCATCAAAGGGATCAGCCACCACCAGCACCAGTTGGCCGCCTAGGTCCCGCAGCAGCAAACAATTCCGGGTCATCGTTTCCTTGAACGGCACAAGCTCGAAAGCCGCCGACATCTCGCGCAATTGCGCCATCGACAGGGTAGCGCGGCGAACCGTCAGCCCCAGGCGCAGCAGAAAATTCGCCTCGTCCTGCGCGCAGCGTTGTTCCAGCATTTCAACCAGTGGCCGTCCCGCCTCCGCCGCTTGGGCGCGCGCCTGCGCCAGTTCGCTGGCCAGAAAAGGGCTTATGGCGGCGCTCACTGGATGCTCCCGGCCAGCTCGAAAATCGGGAAATACATCATCACCACAATGGCCCCGATGACGATGCCGATAAAGGCCATCAACAGCGGTTCAAACAAGCGCACAAACCAGTCCACCCAACGCGCAATTTCGGCATCGTAATAGGCGGCAATCCGCTCCATCATCTCGCCCATGTGCCCGGTACGTTCGCCCACCCGCAGCATGCGCAATGACACCGGTGTGGTCAACCCAAAAGACGCCATGGCGGAGGAAATTTGTACGCCTTCGCGGATTTGATTGGCCGAGGCAGACAAGCGATCACGCAGCGGACCCTGCAACAGGTCTGCCGTCATCTGCAATGAAGGCATGATCGACATGCCGCCGCGCAACAGCATGCCCAGCGTGCGATAAAACCTTGCCAACTGGTACCAGCGGATGCGTTCGCCAATGGCAGGAAGTGCGGCCAGATGCTGGTAAATCCAGTATCTCGTCCCAGGACGGCGCAGCCAGAAAATCGCACCGGTTGTGACTGCCGTGATACCGATCAACAGGCTCCAGCCATGATCGTGAACCAGCAGGCCCCAATTGATCAGCAAACGCGAGCTAAAAGGAAGATCGCCACCGAGGTCTTCAAAGATGCGCGAGAAGCGCGGAACCACATAGCCCATCAAAAAAACAATGACCAGACCGCCGACACCGGCCAGCAGCATCGGGTAGATGGCGGCGCTGATGATTTTTTTCCGCACGACATCAAGTTGCGCTTGATAAGCCACATATCTGGCCAGTGCCTCGGGCAGGTCACCGGTTTTTTCGCTGGCGCGCACGGTGGCGATGTAGAGCGGCGGAAAAACGGCGGGGAAATGTTGCAACGCCTGCGACAGCGATTGGCCCTCAAAGAGAGAGGCCACCAGTTGCGCCAATAAATGCTGGTGGCGTGCCTTGTTTTCTTTTTCCTTGAGGGTTTCAATCGAATCGACGACCGACAGGCCGGCTTCGAGCAGCATCAGCAGTTCCTGACTGAACAACCCCAGGGGAAAGGTGCGCGTGTCGGAGGTCGCCAGGTTGGCGAGCGTGCGGGTCAGCTTGACTTTAAGAATGGCATAACCCTGCAGGCGTGCCTGCTCGGCTGCATCATCGGCGCTGGTGGCCTCCAGCAGCAGGGTCGAAACCGGTGTACCTGGGCGCAGAACGCGCAACTCAAAACGCATGGGTCTTCGTCTCTTGCATGAAGATCGTGGCTATTGCCTGTTCCCCCATTTTCTATTCCCAGTTGCCAATATCGGCATCTTCGCCAGCGCCACCGGGCTGCCCGTCCTTGCCAAGTGAAACAATATCGTATTCACCGTGCTCTCCAGGCCGCTGGTACAGGTAAGGATTGCCCCAGGGGTCGGGCGGCACGTTTTTTTTCAGATAAGGACCATCCCATTTTTTCTCGTTGGCTGGTTTGTCGATGAGCGCCGCCAAGCCGTTTTCGGTCGTTGGGAAATGCCCTGTATCCAGACGGTACTGGTCCAGGGCTTTGCCAAATGAATCAAGCTGAGCCCGCGCCGTCTTGATTTCGGACTTGCCAATTTGCTTGAAATACATCGGGCCAACATAACCCACCAGCAAACCGATGATGACCATCACCACCAACAGTTCAAGCAGCGTAAAGCCGCGCGGCAGCCGCCTGATTCTGAATGGCCTCTGACGAATCATGTTGTTGAGCATCCTGCAATCAATTTGCCGCTACCTTGGGCTGCAGAGCGCAGCTTTGACCATGCAGCCAGGCATACCAGTCCTCCATGCCCTCGCCGGTTTCGGCCGACACGCGAAACACGGTGATGCCGGGATTGACCAAGCGGGCATAGGCAATGCAGCGCGCCACATCGAAGCGAAGATGGGGCAACAGATCGATCTTGTTGAGCAACATGACGCTGCTGGCCTTGAACATGTGCGGGTATTTGATCGGTTTGTCTTCGCCTTCGGTCACCGAAAGAATCACCACCTTGGCCCGCTCGCCCAGGTCAAACAACGCAGGGCAGACCAGGTTGCCGACATTTTCAATCATCAGCACCGAATTGGCTGGCGGGTTCAACTGGTGAAGGCCACGTGCCAGCATATCGGCATCGAGGTGACAGCCGGTTCCGGTGTTGATCTGAATCACCTTGCAGCCGGTGGCGCGGATACGTTCGGCATCGTTGGCTGTTGCCTGGTCGCCTTCAATGACGTGGATCGGCAACTGCGCGTGAAGGTCACGAATGGTTCGCTCCAGCAGGGTGGTTTTGCCTGAGCCGGGCGAACTCACCAGATTGAGCGCCAGGATGCCGCGCCCGGCAAACCAGTCCCGGTTGTGTTCGGCGAGATGCTGGTTTTTGGCCAAAATGTCTTGCTCCAGCGCCACCGTCCGACCGTGCTGGCGCGCATGCAGCACCGCTTCATCGCTGTGCTCATGCGGATGCTCATGTGAATGCGCGTGGTCGTGTGAATGGGCATGCTCGGCTGTTGGCGAATGCTCGTGGCCGTGTGCATGGGCATGCGGATGGTCATGCCCGGCTGTTGGCGAATGCTCGTGGTCGTGTGAATGACTATGCGGGTGTTCATGCCCGGCTTCATGCGGATGCGCGTGGTCGTGCGAATGGACATGCGAATGATCATGCCCGGCTTCATGCGGATGTTCATGCAATACGCCCGGCGCATGCAGGTGATCGTGACCGGCCTGGGCCAGCGCTTGTTTTTCATCCATTTTTTCACCCATTGACGGGTCAGTGATGGTGATGTTGGCCCCGTTGGAGCATCCACAGATTACGCACATTGCTCTACCTCCATTTGTTTGATTTTGAGTTCCTCGCCGGTGATCACAACCAGCTTGAAACTGCCGCATTCACAGGTGTCATAAAGCTGGGTCACGCTCACTTCGCTGGCGCAATCAAGGCATCTGGCGCGCCCCGGTATCTCGATGATTTCCAGCCCAGCACCTTCAAGCCGGGTGTCCTTGGCGCAGACCTCAAAACAAAAGCGCAAGGAATCGGGCAGCACCGCTGCGAGCAGGCCCACCTCCAGCGTGATATGCGTGACCCGCGCATCGGCCCCTTGTTCGGCGGCGCGTGCAGCGCAGATATCCACCACACTCTGCATGAGACTGAGTTCATGCATATTCGGGTACTCCCGGTGACAGGAGCGCCAGCGCAAGTTGTAATTCAAAAGGTGTGGACATGATTTTCCTTTAGCAAATGCGCGGCAACTGCTCGCCGACCAGCATGTCAACGATGCGCTGACCGCCAAATCCGGTGTGCAGCACCACCACGCCAGCCGGGGCCTGCGTGACTTCGCCAATAATCGCCGAATGCACCCCGGCCGGATGCGCACGCATGGCGGCCAGCACCCGCGCAGCTTGGGCGGCTGGCACGATCGCCACCAGCAGGCCTTCGTTGGCCAGGTACAGCGGATCAAGCCCAAGAATTTCGCAGGTGCCCTTGACCTCTTCGCGCAGCGGCAAAGCCGGCTCCTGGATGCGTATCGCCACGTTGGCGCTTTCAGCAAATTCGTTCAGCACCGTGGCGACACCGCCCCGGGTTGCGTCGCGCAGGCAATGGATGTCGGGGCTGGCGGCCAGCATGGCGGCGACCAGGCTGCCAAGCGGCTGGCAATCGCTTTCCACCGCGCATTCAACTCCAAGCTGGTTGCGGGCGATCAAAATCGCCGTGCCATGGTCGCCCAGGTAACCGTTGACGATGACCACATCGCCAGGCCGGGCGTTTTTGGCGGAAATGGCCACCCCGTGCGGCACGATGCCGATACCGGCGGTGTTGATGAACAGTTTGTCGGCGGCACCACGTTCGACCACCTTGGTGTCGCCGGTGACAATCGAAACTCCAGCCTGCTGGGCCGTGCGCTGCATGCTGGCCACCACCCGGCGCAAAATGTCCACCGACAAACCTTCTTCGAGCACCACGCCACAGGACAGGAACAGGGGCCGGGCACCGCTCATGGCAAGGTCGTTGACCGTGCCGGCCACCGCCAGGGTGCCGATGTCGCCGCCCGGAAAAAAAAGCGGATCGACAACGAAGGTGTCGGTGGTGAAGGCCAGCCGGTCGCCGTGTTGCGCCAGTTCGGCCAGGGAAAATACCGCCTGGTCTTCCATCGCCGCCAGCACCGGGTTGTCAAAGGCACCCAAAAACACATCTTCAATCAGATCGCGCATGGCTTTGCCGCCGCTGCCGTGGGCCAGGTTGATGTGGCTGTCGCGCACTTTTCCGCTGCGTCGGCGCAGGCCCAGCTCGGTATTTGCCGTGCTGTGGGTCGCGTTATGGGTCACGTTGTCGTTCATGCCTGACTTTCGGTTGCGCGCTGGGCTGCTTCCTGATCACCAGGAGCAGTATCTTTTTTAGCTATTAAATATGTAGCTGTTAGCGCAGGATGGACGGGGGCTACAGGCATATTTTTCATATTTTTATGTGCTGCTGTATATGGGGTTTATTTTTTTGCATTATCAGTTGGCGGCACTGCCAATGAATAGGGAGAACCAATTGCCCTAAACACGCTGAGTGCTGCAAATGCATCGTTTGCTGCGTATTCCAGTTGTCGTGCGGTGAGCTTCGGTAGTGCCCAATTGGATGTTGTAATGGATTTAAGCTTGTGCAGGTTTTTGCCTAAGACAATAGCGACTGCCGCTTTGGCACCCAACTTCTGCTTGTAGTTAAGTGAGCGAAGCGCTTGTGACAGTTCCACAGTGCTTTTCAACCGGAATCCAAGATTCCGAAATATGGGGCCACGATCAGAATTTAGACCAAAGCCGACTTTAACGATGTGCTCTGATTCAATGATAGAGCGTAATGGTTCGGCGAGTATGCCCAATGGCACTTGGATGATATAGGCGCGATCACTGAGTGCAAACTGGATGACATGTGGGCCTGTGCGAGGGGCATCCTTCGACCATGTTGGTTTTGATTCGGTATCAAAGCCGACAAAACGTTCGAACTGAATTGCTTCACTTGCTACTTTAAGCTGGGACAAGGTTTTGATGACAAAGATTCGATTAAGGGCCAAGCCATCAAATGTTGGGAGTTGAGCGATTTGCTCCTTCGAAGGGCGATCTTTTTGTGTCCTCGGCTTCTCGTATGTGGTATTCCTGGTGTCTTGGATAATTGGGAAATCGTTCCCTTCAGCTTTTTTTTCCTGCTTCTCAATCTGCTCCCATTCCCAAGGCGCAACGCCGCATCCGGCTGCATCAGCGATCTCCTCTGCGCTATATCCACGGTTGCGCATCTCATAAAGAAAATCCCAATCACTCATTTTGTGCTCGTTTTGATTTCATTGCTGCTTATCGAGATGTCTAACGTTTGAATTAACCGGCTGGCGTGGCTGCCAATGGCTACATTACCGGCATTCCAAACGCGAGTTTCGGGTGGTGGCTGACGTTCATTGCTAATCAGGTATTTTTCAGGCCAGTGGTGTCGATCCGCCCATAGTTGTAATGCGCAGCGCAGGCACCTTCGGTGGACACCATCAGCGAACCCAGGGGCATCTCGGGCGTGCATGTGGTGCCGAACACTTTGCATTGATGCGGCTTGATCACTCCCTTCAGCACCTCGCCGCACTGGCAGTCCTTTGGGTCGGCAATGGTGAGGTTGGGCACCGAAAACCTGCGTTCTGCGTCAAATTCGGCATAAGCCGCGCGAACCCGCACCCCGGAGTGTTCGATTGAGCCGAGTCCGCGCCACTCGAAAAATTCTCTTGGCTCGAACACCTGATCAATGGCTGCCAGGGCTTTGAGGTTGCCGTCGCGGGGCACGATGCGGCCATACTGGTTTTCGACTTCGGCGCGGCCTTCGGCAATCTGCTTGAGAACCATCCACAGCGAATGCAACACGTCCAGTGGCTCAAAGCCGGCAATGGTGATCGGCTTGCCATACTCGCTGGCAATGAACTCGTAAGGACGGGTGCCGATGACCATGCTGACATGGCCGGGGCCGAGAAAGCCGTCCAGGTGCAAATCGGGCGAGTCGAGAATGGCCTTGATGGTCGGAATGATGGTGATGTGGTTGCAAAACAGCGAGAAGTTGGTGATACCTTGTTTTTTGGCTTGCAGCACGGTCATGGCGGTGCTGGGCATGGTGGTTTCAAACCCCAGGCCGAAAAAAACCACTTCGCGCTCCGGATTGTCTTTGGCCAGTTTCAAGGCATCCAGCGGCGAATAAACCATGCGCACGTCGGCCCCGTCGGCTTTGGCTTTGAGCAGGCTTTTTTTCGAGCCTGGCACGCGCATGGCATCGCCGAAGGTGGTGAAAATGACCTGGGGAAGCTCTGCCAGCGCCACGCAGTCATCAACCCGGCCCATCGGCAGCACGCAGACCGGGCAACCCGGCCCATGAACAAATTCGACCTCGTCGGGCAGAAATTGCGTCATGCCGTAGCGAAAGATCGAATGGGTGTGGCCACCGCACACCTCCATGATCTGCAACGGCCGCTGCTTCGCCCGTGCAATGCCAGCCACCACGCTGCGGATTTCCCGGGCCAGCATCTGTGCCTTTTCCGGGTCGCGGAATTCATCAACGAATTTCATGGCTTGTCTTTTTAAAAGGGTTAGGCCGCCGATGCCTGCATGCTGTCGATTTCAGCCTGCATCTCGCCGAGTTCGCTCAACAGCGCCAGGGTGGCAGCCGCCTCCTGTTCATCGAGTCGCATCATGGCAAAGCCGACATGCACCAGCACCCAGTCGCCCAGACAGGACTCCACCGGATGCTCGTCATCCACCACAAAGGCTATATTCACCGCCCGCCTGACCCCGCCCACCTCGACCATGGCCAGTTGCATGTCGGCGCTGATGATTTCAACGATTTGTCCAGGGATGCCCAAACACATGATGTTCTCCAATTGATTCGTTTAACTGGCAATGGCTCTTGCCGCTGCCACCACCGCCTGCCCCAAGGCCAGCCCGCCATCGTTGGCAGCCACCTGGCGATGCGTCAGCACTCTGAAGCCGGAATTTTCCAGTCGCATCACCACCTGCTCCAGCAATATCCGGTTCTGAAACACACCGCCCGACAAGGCGACGGTGTTGACTGCCGGACGACCATTTTCAGGCTGGCTCAACACCTCGATCATACGGACAATGACCCGCGCCAATCCCTTGTGGAAACGCGCGGCGATCAGCCCGGTCGGGGTGCCTTGCTGCAGGTCGTCCAGCAGCGCTTGCCACATGGGCCGTGGCTCGATATATGCCGGTGCGCTGGCTGGCCGGTGTTCAATTGCAAATGGGTACGCCAGCGCGTTGTCTTCGTCTTGCAGGGCGCGTTGATCGACCAGCGCCTCAAATTCCACTGCCGCCTGGCCTTCGTAATTGACCCGCTCGCAGCAGATGCCCGCTGCCGCCGCAACGGCATCAAACAGTCTGCCGCAGGAACTGGCAAGCGGGCTGTTGACTCCCTTGGCCATCATGCCGTCAAGCATTGCTCGCGGCTTGCCGTCAAGAAAATGATAAAGATCGAGCTTTTGATAGTTGCTGGCGAAACTGGCCCAGCCCATGGCCGCCATCAGGTGCGCGTAGGTATTGCGCCAAGGTTCATACACCGCCTGCTCGCCACCGAGAAGGGCCACTGGCAAAAAGCTGCCCAGCCGCTGGCACTGCCGGTAGTCGGCCAGCAAAAACTCGCCACCCCAGAGCGTGCCGTCCGCGCCATAACCCAGACCATCAAGTGCGACACCGATCACCGGCCCATTGTCCAGGTCGATGCCGTTTTCTGCCATGCAGGCCGCGATGTGGGCGTGGTGGTGCTGCACCTCTTCGCAGACCAGCGCCTGCTGCCCGGCCATCTGCCGGCCCAGCTTGCCCGACAGGTATTCGGGATGCTGATCGACCGCGATGATGCGCGCGCCGTGTTGAAACAGTTGTTGATAGCTCTTGATCGACTGCAAGTAATCGGCATGGCAGCGGGCATCTTCCAGATCGCCGATATGGTGCGACAGGATGGCCTGACCATCACGCAGCAGGCAAAAGCTGTTTTTCAGTTCGCCGCCCATTGCCAGCACCGGCGGCGCAGCGACAAAACCTTCTGCCAGGCGGATGGGTGCCGGTGCATATCCACGCGCCCGGCGCATCAGGCGTGGCGCACCGGCCATCACGCGCACGACGGAGTCATCGACACGGCGCGCAATGCCACGGTCATGCATCAGGAAATAGTCGGCGATACCGCACAGACGCTCTCGGGCATCCGCGTTGTCAATGCACTGTGGTTCGTCACTGAGATTGCCACTGGTCAAGACCATCGGTCGTTCCATCCGCTGCATCAGCAGATGGTGCAGCGGCGTGTTGGGCAGCATGAAACCCAGGCTGGTCATGCCCGGTGCCACCGATGCCGCCACCCGCGCCGTATCGTTGCTGTCGCTGATGTTGCTGATGTTGCTGATGTTGCTGATGTCGCAGATGTCCAGGATGACGATCGGTGCGGCGGGGCTTTGCAGCAAGGCGGCGGCCTCCGCGCCAACGCGGCAATAGCGCCGCACCACATCGAGGTCACGCGCCATC
This sequence comes from uncultured beta proteobacterium, assembly GCA_903873485.1. GTDB lineage: Bacteria > Pseudomonadota > Gammaproteobacteria > Burkholderiales > Burkholderiaceae_C > Rhodoferax. The sequence continues at coordinate 44,740 of CAIQOO010000032.1, forward strand.
AAGGCCAGGGGTTTTCGCTCGCGCCGCTTGCGTTGGCGCAAACGCGCCACCGCCGCCTCATCACCGGCATCACAGGCAAGTTGAAACCCGCCCAGCCCCTTGATGGCAACGATGTGGCCCTGCAGCAGCAGGGTGCAGGCGGCATCCAGTGCATCCAGTGCATTGAGCGCCGCCAGTTCAACCCGGCTCCCATCGGCTTGTTCCAGCCAGACGTGCGGGCCGCAAGCCGGGCAGGCGACCGGCTGGGCGTGGAAACGGCGGTCAGCGGGGTCGGCGTATTCGGCAGCACATTGCGGGCAAAGCGGAAACGTCCGCATGGTGGTGGTGGCACGGTCGTAGGGGATGGCATCAATGATCGACAGGCGCGGGCCGCAGTGGGTGCAATTGGTAAAGGGATAGCGAAAACGCCGCGCCAGCGGGTCAAAAATTTCAGCCAGACAGGCCGGGCAGGTGGCGGCATCGGGCACGATGCCGGTGTGAACGCTGCCGGCGTGGCTGGCGACGATGCAAAAATCGTCTTGTTCCGGCCTGAGCGTGGTGGCTTCCCGCACAATCGCCTCGATGCGGGCAAGCGGCGGTGCCTGGCCCGGCAAGGCTGCGACAAAGGCATCCCGTGCCGCCGCCGGGCCACAAGCCAACAGGGTGACACCCTGGCCGTCGTTGCAGACCCAGCCACGCAGGCCAACGCTTTGGGCCAGCCGCCACACCATCGGCCGAAAGCCGACCCCCTGCACCATGCCGCGCACGCGGATCAACTCGGCGACATCCGGCTCAGCCACTGAATTTGTTGCCCGCAATGGCATCGTCAGCAGGTCGTCGCACATCTCAGTCAGCGAGCCGCAGTCGCTGAGTCTGGCGCGCCGGGGCTGGCCTGTGTGGCTGAGCCTGACTCGTAAGCCTCCATATCAAGGCTTTCCGGCAACAAATACTCAATTGTTTCGAGCTGACCATCGCGTGCTTGCGGCTCACAGCCCCAGCGCCGCAGGCGGTCCAGCGCGATGTCAATCGCCGGCTGGATTTGCGCCTTGACAACGGGACGAATGGAGCCGCCAAAATCATCGAGTTGTTCGGGTTGAACCCCAATCAGCACCAGCTCGACCGGCAAGTGCCCGGTCAGCTCGGCCACCCCCAGCACTTCCTGAAAACCGGTCTGATGCAGGCTGAGTTTTTTGGAACCCATGAAGCGCGGCACCTGCTCATTGGACAGCACCTTGAGGGTTCCGGGCGGCAGGCCGTAGTCGATGGCATCGAAAATGACCATGCGCATGGCGGCCTGCACATGGGTCAACAGGTTAAAGCCCTGGGTGCCGCCATCCATCAGCGTGACCCGGCTGGCAAAACGCCATTGGCGGTGCAGCGCCTGTACCGCCCGCACGCCAAAGCCTTCGTCGGCCCACAGCAGGTTGCCGATACCGAGTACCAGGATGCTCTCATTGCTGTCTGTCAGATTTGTCATGTTATTTTTTTCCTGATACATAGCTGTCGTGCTGTTTTTAGCGCTCAACATCAATTGCTTAAATTTTGAATCTAAATAGGCTCCAGCCCCCGTCATTACTGCGTAGCTAGCTATATTAATAATAGCACAAAGGAGCCAGCCGGTTAGAACTTGCAGCCCTCATCCCTGCATTCCCCCGGCGGAGGGAGGAGAAATGCCAGTCTGCTGACATATCAGTCAACGCAGACACTTCGCGCTAGCCGAGCCGTAGGGCGGGCACTTTAGCAGCAGATCTTCTTTGCCGCTCGCCGGGTTGCGGACATACTGCGCCAGCATGGCTTGCTGCTGCGCCGCTGTCATGGGCATGGCCGCTGGCAGCGCTGCGGCATCCGACCAAAACCCCACCATGCAGGGTTTGGCGGGTGCACAGACGGTTGTCGCGATTTTTTTGAGCTGATCCAGGTTGTCTGCGATGGCCGCATCGAGCAGCACCAGGTGTCGCTGACCAAGGGAGCCAACATGCTTCCATTGGGACTCAGCGAGCGCCCCGGAGCAAGCCAGAATCGTTGTCGAGACCACCAAAATTGCCAGTTTAGTTTTCATTTTTAGAACGCCTTTCCGTAGTCGATTTGACATCCTCATCGTCTTCCTCATCGTCGTCTTCATCATGATGGTCGTCATCGCTGTCGCCAATTGAACACTGACCAACTAGCGGCGCTGTCTGATTCGGTTTTGCCACGGTGACGACTCTCGAAGCCGCTTGTGACTGGTTCCCCTTGCTGTCCGTCAGGGTCAGGGTGGCGGTGAAAACCCCTGCATTGGCATAGCTGATCGAGCCTGGATTTTGCACCTTGGAACTCGATGGGCTGGCACCTGGGAAGCGCCAGTTGTAGCTCAGCGGCAGGTTGGCACTCGCTTCGGCTGATCCCTTGAAGTTGACCTTGCCGCCTGGCAAGAGCGAGACGTTGATGGTCGGGGTGTCGATGACTGCGACCGGCTTTTGGCCGGTGACCGCGACCGTAATGGTTCGCGTGACGGTGGTCGAGGCCAGACCCAGACTGTCCGTGACCGTCAGGCTTGCCGTATAGCTGCCCGCCGTTTTATAGGTCACCAGGCCCGGACTCGATGCCGTGGAACTCGACGGGCTGCCGCCGGGGAAGCTCCAGTTGTAAGTCAGAGGCGTGGTGCTGTCAGGGTCAGTGCCCGAACCCTGGAAGTTCACCGTCGCACCGGGAGCAATCGCAGTGTTGGCTGCTGCTGGTGCGCTGATGCTGGCGGTAGGTGCCTGGTTTCCGGTCGGAGTACCAGTTACGGTCACTGCCCGTGTAGGTGCCACACCGGTAGCAGGCATGCCCACTGAATTGAGCACCGTCAAGGTTGCTGTGACAGGCCCGGCGATGCTCATCGGTACGGCAACGCTTAGGGTCGGAGCCGTGGTAGTGGGCTGACCGTTGGAAAACGCCCAACTGGAAGTCAGCGGAAAGCCGTCAGGATTGGTAGCAGCCGCAGCAGTGAAGGTCAAGGACTGGCCCAGTGCCACGCTGGCCCCCGCTGCGGGTGCCGTGATGCTGGCATTGCTGGGTGCCGTGGCGATGCAAAACGGATTGACGGTTGCGCCGCAGGTCGTTCCGGTGCAGGTTTTGCTGGCCGTTCCCAGGGTGTTCAGGTCAGTTTTCGCGGGGCGGCTAGAGGTATGGCAGAGCGCGCAGGAATTGCCTGACGCAAGGTAGGGTTTGCTTTGCTGCGGTGCAACTGACTGGATGGGCTGCGTGGCACAGAAGGTGTTAAGCCGGGTGGCAAAGGTGGCCGTGGCCCAGGCACTGCTGCTGACCGCACACAGCACAGCAAACCATAGCGTCCACAGCAGACGCAAAGAGGCTGACATCTTGTTCATAATGATTCCTTGGGTATCGGTGGAACAGGTGGCTCAGGCGCGAACCGTGACCTTGAGGGTCTCGTTCTGCTCTGGGTCCATGATGTGTACCGCGCAAGCCATGCAGGGGTTAAAGCTGTGAATGGTGCGCAGCAGCTCCAGCGGCTGGTTGGGCACCGCCAGGGTATGCTTGAGCAGCGCCATTTCATAAGGGCCGCCATGACCGTCGGAGTCGCGCGGTGCCGCGTTCCAGGTGGTCGGAACAATACACTGGTAATTGGAAATTTTGGCGGCATTGATATTCACCCAATGCCCCAGCGCCCCGCGTGGCGCTTCGCTGAAACCAACCCCCTTTGAACTGGTCGCCCAGGTTGACGGCTCAAACTTGGCGGCATTGTGGGTGCGGAAATCGCCACCGGCCACATTGGCAGTGAGCTGGTTGAACCACACCTGAAGCTGATCCGCCACCACCTGGGTGTCAATCGACTGGGCCAGGATGCGGCCCATGGTCGAGTACATGGCACTGAACGGCAGATTCAGGTCTTTCAGTGCGCTGTCAACATGATCGCGCACAGCCGCCGTGCGCTTGGCGTACATGACCAAAACCCGTGACAGCGGCCCGACTTCCATGTGGTGGCCCTTCCATTGCGGTGTCTTCATCCACGAATAGGGCTTCTTGGCATCAAGATTCTGGTAGGCCGCCTTGGGGCCGGTGTAGTCTGGCGTGGTTTCACCCTGGAACGGGTGCAGGCCGGCGTTCTTGCCCTTGGTGTAACCCAGCCAGCTATGCGGGATCAGTTCTTGCACCTCGTTGGTGTTGCGCAGATCGACCGGCAGAATCTCGGAGATTTTGCGGTTCAGGATGGCACCCCGGGGCACAAACAGGTTCTTGGCCAGATCGGCGTTGTCGTCTTGCGGGTATTCGCCGAAGGTGAGGAAATTGCCCACGCCTTCGCCGCGCGTGAACCAGTCTTTGTAGTGGCTTGCCAGGGCCAGCACGTCCGGCCGCAACACCTGGTTGACAAAGTCGCGCATGTCGGTGATGCAGGATTGAACCAGATCAAGCCCGGCCTGATCGATGCCGGTGCTGCCCGGTGCCGGCACCAAAATGCCAGCCGCGTTGGGGGCCATGTGAAATGAACAGGGCACGCCGCCAATAGCGAAATTGGGGTGCGGATTGCGGCCACCAAAGATGGCTTGCATGCGCAACACCTTGCGCTGCCATTCCAGCGCTTCAAGCCAGTGGGCAAACAGCATCAGGTTCATTTCCGGCGGCAGCTTGTAACCGGGGTTGTCCCAATAGCCGTTGCTGAACAGGCCAAGCTGACCGGTGGCGATAAATTTGCCGAGTTTTTGTTTCACCGACTCGAAATAGGCGGGCGAGTTGTTGGCCCACTTTGAATGGCACTTTTGCAAGTCGGAGGTGGCCGTGGCGCTGGCCTGGCTGGCCGACACCACATTGAGCCAGTCCATCGAGGTGAGCTGGTAGAAATGCGTCACCTGATCCTGCACCAGTTGCGAGCCCATCAGCAGGTTGCGGATGTGGCGCGCATTGGTCGGGACGGTAATGCCGAGGGCATCCTCGACCGCCCGCACCGAGGTCAGCGCATGCACCACGGTACACACGCCGCAGATGCGCTGGGTAAACGCCCAAGCCTCGCGGGGATCGCGGCCCTTGAGAATAATTTCAATGCCGCGCATCATGGTGCCGCTGCTTAAAGCGCTGGTGACAACACCGGAACTGTTGGTCTCGGCCTCGATGCGCAGATGGCCTTCAATACGGGTAACGGGATCAATAACAATGGTACTCATGCTGGTAACTCCTTATTCTTACTTTGTTAAATCACTGGCAGCGCAGGTAAACCAGGTATCGCACAGGTGCCGCTGCCGGTCGCAAATCCTGCACCAATTCCGTAGATGCCACCTTCCTTGTCCCAAAAGTTGGGTTCAGAGCAGCCGATGCAGCCGTGGCCGGCCTGGGTTGGCGAACTGGTGCCCTGGTTCCACTTGGTGGTAGCACAGGCGTTGAAGGTTTCAGGGCCCTTGCAGCCGAGCATCAGCAGGCAATGACCCTGGCGGGCACCCTCATCATCAAAGGAGGCGGCAAACTCGCCAGCGTTGTAATGATCGAGCCGTGGGCAGCAGTCATGCACCGTTTTACCGAAGAACACCAGCGGTCGGCCCAGCGCATCCAGCGGCGGGGCTGCCTGGTTGACCAGGTAATAGGCAATGGTGCCGGTAATCACTTCGGGGATGGGCGGGCAGCCGGAGATATTGATCAGCGGCTTTCTGCCAATCAGCCCTTTGTCCATCAGCTCGCCGACACCCATCGCCTTGGACGGGTTGGGAAAGGCCGCCGGAATGCCGCCGTAAGTGGCGCAGGCACCCAGGGCCAGCACCAGACCGGCTCCGGCAATGGCTTCGTGCAGGATGCTCAGGCCAGACTGGCCGGCCACCGCCAGCCACCATTCGTTCTCGGCGGTCGGCAGCGAACCATCAACGATCAGGATGTAATTGCCAAAATTTTCCTTCATGGCCGCCAACCGGGCCTCTTCGGCCTGCGCGCCGGCAGCCACCTGAAGCGTTTCGTGGTAGTCGAGCGAGATGAAGTTGAGAATCAGGTTTTCCACCGTCAGCCGGTCGGTCAATGGACTGCCTGAACGCATCAGCGATTCCGAACATCCGGTGCAATGCTGGAACGACATCCAGATCACCGAGGGGCGGCGCGCCGCGCCCAGCGCCTGGGCAAAGGCCGTGACCCCGGTGGCTGCAATCCCCAGCGAGGAGGCGGTGACGCTACAGAATTTAATGAAGCTGCGACGCGATACGCCTTGTTGTTGCAGCGAATCAAACACGGTGGATGGCATTTTCATGGTGGATACCTCTCTGTTGGTGTGGATGAGTTTTCGGGGTTCAGTTGATGCCATGCAGCGCGCTGGCGTTTAACACCTTCAGACAATGGGCAACCGCCTGCCGGTCGCTTACCAGAATCTCGGGGATGTCGGTAATCTCGATCAGTTCGCCGACCATTTCGGCTTCGCTGTTGAAGTGGCGAATCAGCCAGACGCAGGCAATGGCGGTTTCCTGAACCTGGCTGCGGCCAATCGAATTGACCTCGGCAGACACTTCACCGCGGCCCAGCAAAGCAGTCAGTGCGGCACGCTCGTCGGGCATGGACTGCAAAAAGCGCAGGTCAATCGAATGGGTGATGCCCTGCTCAGCCAGGCGCAGGGCGCTGGTTTTGACTTCGGAAAAAATCGCCATGGCGGTAGAACCCGGCTCGGCATTAACGGCTTGTACAGGTTTGACAGCTTGCATCCAGACAATCGGATGGGTTTGACGCAGCAGCCTGCCATGAACGCCGGTTGTGCCAGGCACAGCCAGTGCTGCTGTGCCAGAGGTGTTTGGTATGCAATTCATAACAGTTTTTTTCTGGCGATCAGCCTATTGATTTTTGGAAGATTGATTAGAACTGACCATTTGCCTGAAAATGCTTGTGTTAACAAACAGTTACAAAACGGTTATGTACTGAGACGTTCCTAAGGAAACAAGGGCATGGGCAAGTCGGCGTTTCGCACAAAATTGAGCAGCATGCGGTCGTGTCAAGACCTGCCCGGGCACGATCAGCAACATTTTTGCAATTGGCGGGCCAGGGCGAAAAAGCCTAGATTCTGCCCAGCTTCAAGCGTTTACCCGTGCAAAAAATAGCGGTCACCCGATCAATGTGATTCGCAAATAAACAGCCAGCCAGCCGCCTTTTGCCACCTTTGGTGCTGCTATCCTCAGCCCAACAATGACACCGATTGCGCTGTCTGGAGAACCTCATGGAACGTATCACCATTTCAATTGACACTGCGCTGGCGCTCGAATTTGACCAACTGATTGCCGTGCGTGGCTACAAAAATCGCTCGGAAGCGGTACGCGACCTGGTGCGCTCGCATCTGGAGGCCGAGCGTTTGGCGCACCGTCCGGGAGGACATTGCGTGGCCAATCTGTCGTATGTCTATAACCACCACGAACGCGATTTGGCCGAGCGCCTGACCGCCTTGCAGCATGACCAGCACGACCTGACGGTGGCCACCCTGCACGCCCATCTGGACCATGACAATTGTCTGGAGAGCGTCATTTTGCGCGGCACCACCACGGCGGTGCGGACGTTTTCAGATGCCCTGATGGCCCAGCGCGGCGTGCGCCATGGGCAGCTCAATGTGGTGGCAGTGGAGATCGGTGCAGACCATACACACACGCACCAGCATCCGCATGTGCATGGCCAGGACGAGCCCGCGCACACGCATATTCACCTCAAGCCCAAGACCTGATTAAACCCGCCGCTGTCTGCCCAGGGGTAGCTCCAGATGGCAACACGCCAGCAGGTCGGTATCGGCAAAAACGGCATCCGGGGTGCTGTCCGCTTCAATCATTCCTTCGCGCATCACCAGCACGCGGCGGCACAGGTCTTGCACCAGGTCCAGGTCGTGGGTGGCGATAAGCTGGGTGTGCTCAAACCTGCCCAGCAACTCAATCAGGCGCCGCCGTGCCGCCGGGTCCAGGCCAGCGCTGGGCTCGTCCATCACCACCACGCCAGGGCGCATGGCCAGCACACCGGCCAGCGCCACGCTGCGCTTTTCGCCGCCTGAGAGGCGATAGGGCGCACGCGCCGCCAGGTGACTGGCACCCACCGTGGCCAGTGCCTGGGCAACCCGGGCCTGCACCTCGGCGGCAGGCAAGCCCATGTTGATGGGGCCAAAGGCCACGTCTTCTTGCACGGTGGGCATGAAAAGCTGGTCATCGGGATCCTGAAACACCATGCCAACATGGCGGCGCACTTCCACCAGATGCGCGCCGTCCACCGGCAGACCCTGCACCCGAACCTGACCCGCGCTGGGCAGCAACACGCCATTGAGGTGCAGCAGCAGGGTCGATTTGCCGGCACCATTGCTGCCAATCAAGCCCACGGTTTCGCCGGGGTGAATGGAAAAACTCACGCCACGCAAGGCGACTTGCCCATCCGGGTAGCTGTAGTGCAAGGCCTGCACCTCGATTGCGGCGTGACTCACCGGACTATTCCCAGCACCAAAACACCCATCAAATGCGCCAGATCAAGCTGGCGCGCCAGCACAAACCCGAGCAGACAGGCCCCCAGAAACAAGGTGTCGCGGCGCTGCCAGGCCAAACCGGCGCTGCGATGCAACTGACCGTCAAAGCCGCGCGCCAGCATGGCTTGGTGAATGCGCTGGGCGCGTTGCAGGGCACGCAGCAGCAGGTGACCGAGCAGCGGACCATACACCGCCAGTGGCAGGGCCCGGCCATTGGCGCGCAGCTCGCGCGCTTGGCTCATGCGCGCCGCCTCATTGGCCAGAACCCCGGCGTAGCGGTGCAGCAGCAGCAACTGGGTGGTCAACACCTGCGGCAGGCCCAAGCGCCCCAAGCCGGCACACAGCGGGGCAAAGCCGGTGCTCGCCACCAAAATCAGCCCTGCCGACACGGTCAGGACAAAGCGAATCAGAATGGAGGCAAAAGACAGCCAGCCACCGGTGATGCCGTAACCGGCCACTTGCAACACCACTTGCTGGTCGAAGAACGGATTAAGCGCCCCGAGCATCACGGCAAATGGCGCGGCCAGCAACACACTGCGCCCGATCACGCGCTCCGGGATATTGCCCAGAGCTGCCAGGATCACCGGAAACAAGGCCAGCGGCAACAAGGCTGCCACAGCGTAACGGTCAAACGAGACTACCGTGACGATGAAGCCCAGGGTGACCAGAATCTTGGCGCGCGCATCCAGCGCAGACAACACGGAGTCCTGTGCCGCCAGCGACTCCAGCGACTGAAAATCACGCAGGGCCTGAGAAATGGAACTCACAACGGATCAGGTTTGCGCCGTTTAAGCCAATAGCCCACGCCCATCACCAGGCCCAAGGTCAACAGGCCACCCACAAGACCCGCCAGCGACCTACCCGCGTCCACTGCGGGCCAGGCTGGATCAGCTACATTATCAATAGCTACTTGCGCAGTAGTTACGGGGGCTTCAGCCTGTTTTGATGAAAAAACCCAGGTGTAATCCGGGAACCACGCGGTGCGCTCTTGCCAGCCTGACAGGAGGGTATGCACAGCCGAATCGGCTGCAGTCATTTGGGTGCGGCCTGCGGTACGTTCAATCGACCACTCCAGCCCGTCGGGTTGGCCCGAAGCAAACCACGAGAAAACACCCGCAGTCACCAGCGAAGCAGCGCCCAGCGCCGCTATCAGGCCTGCGGGCAAGCGAGCGCGTCCCGATGCTGCCAGCGCTGCCGGGGCAATCATCACAAACAGGTCTGGCCGGGCCTGGCGCACAAACAGCACCAACGCTGCCGTCGCCAGTCCCTCCACCATGCCGATGGCCAGATGGATCGGCTGCATCAGCATCAGAAAGGTTGCCAGGGGCAAACTGCTGATGCCGGAAAGCTGTGTTTCAGCGACGACACCGAAAGCACCTGCCTGCAAGCCCAACACCGCAGCCAGCACCGTGACCAACGCGATCCGCTTGCGCGACGGCGACAGGCCAACTCGCTCCACCAGCGGCCGATAGATCAGCGGATAGGCCAGATAACAGGTGCACACGCCCAGATTGAAGATATTTGCCCCCAGGGCCAGCAGGCCACCGTCGGCGAAAAACAGCGCCTGCACAGCCAATACCGAGGCCAACACGATCAGCGCAGCATGCGGACCGAGCAGAATCGACAGCAGCAGTCCGCCACCCAGGTGCCCGCTGGAGCCCGTGCCGGGAATGGTGAAGTTGATCATCATGGCGGCAAACACAAAAGCACCAAGCACTCCCATCAGCGGCACCAGATCACTTCGGTCACTTTGCTTGACATGGCGTGCAGACCACGCCAGAGCAGCACCAGATGCTAGCCAAAACGAAGCGCCAACAGAAGGAGAAAGCAGTGCATCGGCCATGTGCATGATGAAAACCTCGTTAAAGAAAAAGTATGAAGATTTTTTTTATTGTATGACTTCTGCGGAAAGGGTAAAGATTTCTTACCTGGGCCATGGGCCAGCAAAGTCGGTACAAACTGGCCTGGTTGGGGTCGATTCTCGCTATCGATGCCATAACTCCGACAGATGCCCACGGTCTATGCTCTGCCCGGCGGTGCATCAAGCCAGAGGACAAGTGTCACAGAAAATCCATGTTGCCCTGGCAAATCACAGTCCAGGACCAATTGGCCATGGTGTGACTTGGCCACCAAGGCTGCCAGTTTGAGCCCCAGCCCCAAAAACCCTTCATCTACAGGCTGATCCAGACTGATTTTCAAGGCAGCGCAACGTTCTGCTGAAATGCCGGGGCCATCATCGCGCACGGTCAGATATTGCCGGGACTCCTCGGCGTGGCAAGTTATCCAACAGTTTCTGGCCCCGTAGCGCAGCGCATTGTCAAGCAGGTTGGACAGCGTTGCCGCCAGCAAATTGGGGTCTGCCATCAGCGCACTGGCCTGACTGACGTGAACCTGCAGGGCATCCACCGGCAAGCGCGACACCAGTTCGGCCAAATTCACATCCTGCAAGTCGGGCTCGGCACTGCTGCGAAACAAGGCCAGCAAAGAGGTCACCACGCGCTTGAGCCGCCCCATCGCCTCGCGGGTACGTTCTAGCCGTGGCCGGGCTTGCTCCGAGGCTTCTTTCATGGCAATGGCCAGTTGCACCTCCATACCAGCCAATGGGGTTCGCAGCGCATGGGCGGCGTGGGCAGCAAACGCTTGCTCGCTCGCGGCTCGCCGGGCCAGTCGGCGCCCCAAATTAACAATGGCTTCGCGGATTTCAACGAATTCCCGTTTGGCCGGCGGCGGCAGATCGGTCTCTGGCAGCATGGGATCGTAGTTCTTGACCAGGTCTGACAACGCATGGAATGGCTGCATCGCCTTATCGACGCGTCGGCGCACCCACAAGGCGCACACCAGGCCGACCAGCAAGCCGGTAACGGCAACCGAGATGATGGCTTCGAAGCGTGCCTCCAGTCGCTCCAGACCAGGCTGGCAGACATACAGAAGCTGCTGTGGGTTAGGCAATTGCATGCCGTAAATGCGCCCGGCATCGACCGAGTCACTGAAGCCTGCCTTGAAATGCGCCAGCACAGCGGTAGCGGGCGCGTCATGCGAGCGCAAAACGACTTGCGCATGCTGATCGACAACTTGCCAGATCAGGCGCTCTTTGTGCGCAGGGGCCGGCAGGGCACCACCGCCAGACAGGGGCAAATTCAAACTCTGAAGGGTCAGGATGCCATAAAGCACTTCCGCTGACTCCTGCAACGCATCGTCAAGGATGTCTTCCACCTCGTGGTGAATGCCAAACGCCATGGTAATAAACACCGCCGACAACCAGGCAGCACAGATCAGGGTCAAGGTTTTGACCAGTTCTTTCTTGAGTGAAGGCAGCGCTTTGCTCATGATCCGCACCGGTAGCCCAAGCCGCGCACGGTTTGAATGATGTCTGGCCCGAGTTTGCGGCGCAGGTTGAAGATATGCACGTCAAGACTGTTGCTGGCTGCTTCGCCTTCAAACCCCCGGGTCAGGGCATCAAGGTCTGACTTCGACACAATCCGGCCAGACCGGCTTAGCAGTGCATCAAGCAGCGACCATTCGCGTGCGGTCAGTTCCACCTTCTGGCCGTCGCGCCATATCGATTTGGCGCTGGCATCCACCTCGACTGCGCCCAGACAAACGCGCGTTGCCCCTTTGGCCGACAAGCGGCGCCGCACCGCCCGGATGCGTGCCAACAGTTCTTCAGGGTCAAACGGTTTGACCAGATAGTCATCGGCACCACTGTCGAGGCCTTTGATGCGGTCACTGAGCAGATCGCGCGCCGTCAAAATCAGGGCCGGGGTGGTGTTGCCCTGATCACGCAGCCGCCTGACCCAATCGACCCCCGATCCGTCGGGCAACTGCCAGTCCACCAGCAGCGCGTCATAGGGCTCACTGATGACGGTTCTGGCATCGACCAGACGGGTAAACCAGTCCACCACATGCGCCTCTGCCATAAGGAAGTCACGCAGGCCTTCGCCCAAGATCAGGTCATCTTCCAGCAACAAGAACCGCATTCGAAGTTTCCTTTCAACAGCGCAAAGACGAAGCGCCTTCAAAACAGCCGTGGTGACGGATGGCCACCCCTGCGATTGCACCAGTGAATGACACGGCTTGGCAACAGCGAACAAACCGTTACAAAAATAATTGCCATTTTTGAGTCGGCAGGCATTCATCTTCATCTGAACTTAATCAAGCCAGATTTCAATAGCCCCAAGCGCTTGAATGCCCACTTTTTACAAATGCAACTTTTCAGGAAATTTTATGGCCAACAACATCACCGCAAACAACAGCTCGCAGACCCTCATCAACGCACTGCTGGCATCCGCCTCCGGCATCACCATCACCAGCAGCAGTTTGACCAGTGCGCCGGGTTCGGCCAATTTGTATGACGGCGGATTGCAGGGCATTGGTGCTGGCATTTTGTTGACCAGCGGTACCACGCCAGGCACGGTCAATGACTCCACCGGCTTCGGCATTGACAACGGTCTGGCAGGCAGTGCGGCGCTGGACGCTGTGGTCAACACCGTATTTCAAACCCAGTCGTTCAATGCCACCAGCCTCACTTTTTCGTTTACGGTGGCAGACCTCACCGCCACATCGGTCAGCTTTGACCTGGTGTTCGGGTCAGAAGAGTACCCGGAGTGGGTGGATTCGTTTGTGGACGTTGCGGTGGTCATGGTGAATGGCAGCAATGTTGCCTTGTTCAACCACGACCCCAATCACCCCTTGAGCGTCATCAGCCCCAACTTGGCAGCGGGCTATTTTGTCGACAATGCGAATGGTGCCTTGCCCACCCAGTACGACGGTGTGAGTTCCTTGCTCAAGTTTGTGGCACCGATTCATGCCGGTGTCAATACCATCACCATCGCCATCGCCGATACCGGTGACGGCATTCTTGACAGCGGCGTTTTTGTTTCCAACCTGTCCGCTGGTACCACCCCCGGTTCTGGCGTGGTCAGTGCGCCAAACACTGGTACCAGCGGCAATGACACCCTGACGGGTACCGTCAAGGCTGAATACTTTGACTTGCAAGCTGGCAACGATACGGTCTATGCCGGTGCCGGCGATGACATCGTGGTAGCCGGTGCTGGCAACGATGCCGTCTATGGCGGCAGTGGTGCGGACGCCATTGAGGGTGACGCCGGCGATGACCTGATTGATGGCGGAGCCGACAGTGACACGGCGGTGTATGCCGGTGGAAAAGCCGATTACGACATCAGCTTTGATGGCATCACGGGTAATTACACGGTGACGGCCAAAGCTGCTGGCGCGTCGGCCATCGACGGCCAGGATACGCTGGTGGGCGTCGAGTTTGCCAAATTTGGCGACGGCACGACCTGGTCACTGGACACCACGGGTGTGGTGAGCCAGACTGGCACCGCAGTGGTCGTGCCCGTTGGCAACCTGCCCGGCTCGGTGTTTCTCAGCGGCGTGGGTGCCCAGGGGCAAACCCTGACCGCCAAGGTGTCTGATGCTGATGGTGTGCTTGCAACGGGCATCAGCTACGCCTGGCAAGCCACTGATAAGAACCTGGTTGTCACCGACCTGGGTATCACCGGCAGCACCTTTGTGGTGGGTGCGGCGCAAGTTGGTCAAGACATCACGGTCACGGCTCAATATACCGACCTGGCAGGCCATGCCGAGTCACTGACCAGTGCAGCCAAGGCGATTGCCGCGCCAGGCAACGGCGACTTTGCCATTACCTTGCTGCAACTGAAAGCACCGATTGGCGCAAGCGTCTCGAACCCCTTGACCACGCTGGTGCAAAACGCGATTGAGCTGGGTGTATCCCCCAACGAGGCTGGCATCATCATCAAGAGTGCGCTTGGCATTGCACCCACGGTCAACCTGCAACACTATGACTCCTGGGCCGCTTTGCAAGCCGATCCGGTCGATGCAGCCGCCCTGGCGGTTGAAAAGAAGCTGGTGCAAGTCGCCGTGATGACTTCGCTGGGCAGCGATGAAACCGGCATGGCCCTGACGCAGGCTATTTTGCTGGCCGACAGCAATAACGCCACACTGAATCTGACCAATAAAGCGGTGATAGCGAATCTGCTAGGGCTGGATCCGACAAACGCGCTGGTGCATGAGATCTGGGATCGCAATGACACCATAGGTGCTGCCGCAGACACCGCAGAAATCGACTCCATTTGGCTCGATATGCAGAGCGGACTAAGCGTCAATCTGTCAGACAGCATTGGCACCTTGAGTGTCCACATCAACCAGGCACCCATCGGCTCAGCCAATGCCACCTTGGCCAGTGGCAACGAAGGCATCGCCTATGTGGTGAGCGCCAGTGATTTGCTCGCAGGTTTTACCGACCCCGAAGGTAGCGTGTTGCACGTTGCCAATTTGGCGGCAGACCACGGTAGCGTGATGGCTGGTGCCGGCAACTTCACCATCACCCCCACTGCGGGTTACAGCGGTCCAATCGAACTGACTTACAGCGTGGCCGATGACCTGGGCCTGACGGCTCCTGCCACGCAATTATTTGTTGTAACCCCCAATGCAGTGACACCGCCCCCGGTCAACCAAGCCCCCGCAGGCAGCGCCACTGCCGTGCTGGTGGCAGGCAGCGAAGACACCGCCTATACCGTGGCCGCCGCCGACCTGCTGGCTGGCTTTACCGATGCGAATGGCGACACTTTGTCGGTGGCCAACCTCGGTGCAGATCATGGCGCGGTGACTGACAACGGCGACGGCACGTTCACCATCACGCCCGATGCAGATTATTTCGGCCCGGTCAATCTGAGCTACAACGTGACCGACGGCAACGGCGGCAGCACGGCGGCTACGCAAAGCTTCAACGTCTCAGCCGTCAACGACGCGCCAGCGCTGACCGGTACCGCAGCCACTTTGGCCACAGGCACCGAAGACACCGCTTACGCCATTGCTGCGGCTGACCTGCTGGCAGGCTTTACCGATATCGATGGTGATACGCTAAGCGTGAACAACCTGACCGCCAGCAACGGCACTTTGACTGCCAACGGCACCGACTGGACCTTCACCCCGAACGCCAACTACAACGGCGCAGTGGCACTAAGCTACAACGTCACCGACGGCAACGGCGGCAGCACGGCGGCCACGCAAAGCTTCAGCCTTGCAGCCGTCAACGACGCACCGACTGGCAGTGCCACGGCTGCGCTGGTTACAGGCACCGAAGACACGCCTTACACCATCGCAGAAGCCGACCTGCTCTCAGGCTTCTCGGATGTCGAAGGTGACGCACTGTCGGTAACCAACCTGACCGCCAATCACGGTGCGCTGACCAATAACGGCAACGGCACCTGGACGTTCACACCTGCCGCTAACTACGCTGGTGCGGTCACTTTGGGCTACGAGGTAAGCGATGGCACTTCAAGCGTGACGGCCACCCAGAGCTTTAACCTGACAGCAGTCAATGATGCGCCGCTGGCCGTAGCCGACAGCGCCAGCACAACCGCACTGACACCGGTGTTAATCAATGTGTTGGCCAACGACTCGGACGTGGACAGCGCGAGTTTGTCCATCAAGGCGGGTAACCTGGTGTTTGATCCGCTGCACGGCACAGCCCAGATCGTTGGCAATCAGATCGAATTCACTTCGGCGAACGGTTTCACCGGCGTGGCAACGCTAAGCTATGTGGCAACCGACGGGCTGGCTAACAGCGCGGCGGCCAACGTGTCGATCACGGTCAACCCGGCTGCCACGCCGCCCATCCCTGGCGTGATTCTGGGCACTGCGGGCAATGACAATCTGGTGGGTACCAATGGCAACGACTGGCTGGATGGCGGTGCCGGTGCAGACACCTTGGCTGGCGGGCTTGGGGACGATACCTATGTGGTGGATAACAAGAGCGACAAAGTGATTGACTTTTCGGGGCAAGGGATCGACACCGTGCGGTCTGGCGTTGATTTTGAACTTGGCAAAAACACCGAAAATCTGATCCTGACTGGTTTGGGTGACCTGAACGGTAAAGGCAATGATCTGGCCAACGTGCTGATCGGCAATGCCGGCAAGAACGAATTCGACGGCGGCAAGGGCAACGACATCCTGATCGGCGGCGGCGGCAAAGACAAGCTTGTGGGCGGTGCTGGCGCGGACATCTTCAAGTTCCTCAACATCACGGACAGCGTGGTGGGATCCAAACGCGACACCATTGAAGATTTCAAGGTCGGCGTGGATCGAATCGACCTGAGCGCCATTGATGCCGTGACAGGCACTGCGGCTAACGAGGCCTTCGTATTGATTTCGACCAACTTTACCCATGAGACCGGTCAGTTGCGGTTTGACACGGCCAAAGGCATTCTTGCAGGCGATGTCAACGGTGATGGTTTGGCCGACTTCGAGATTGCTTTGGCCGGTGTGAGTCAACTCAGCTTGAATGATTTGATGCTGTGAGTCGCTGGCTGCATCGCCGGGTCGGCCAGTGTTGGCTGGCACCATGCCGGATATTGATCACAACGTTATTGGCCGTCGAATGAGCGGGTGGTGCTCGACACCCGCACCGAAATGCTGCACGGGCTGTCAGAAGAGCAGCAAAAAAGTCTGTCAGTGATGTTGCAAACCGTGAAGTCAAATCTGCTTGCGGAGCTGGAGATGGATCGGTCGCAGCTTCACGACCAACGACTCGAAGACGGCACAAGCTGACAACAACACCGAGCGTCCGCATCAGTCGCTTGAATACAAAACGCCTGATGTGGTGTATGCCGATGCCAGTGGCGGGGGTTCATGGCAGCCTGCGCTTGTCCGGCACGGGCTGCAGCAATGCTTGTCAATGAATCGCCGCCGCCACAATGATGCAGATGCCCAGCGACATGGCGGCCACCACCATGCCAAGGGCCTGGTTTTGTTTTTCGACAATCTCTTCCCACAGGTTGTAAGGCGTGAGCTTGTCGATGATGATGAAACACAACCAGAAGATGATCACCCCCAACAGGGCAAACACCAGCGAGCCCAGCAAAACGCCCGGTTTGATCCATTCCATACCCATGCTGATCTCCTTCTTTAAAAATGTCCATCGGTGCCGCCCGTCATTTGTGCGAGCCACCGCCAGAAAACCCGCCAAATGCACCGCCCGAACTGCGCGAGTTCGATGATGTGCAATTTTCTACCTTGGGGTCACAACTTGAGCACCGGCTGATGATGACAGACAGCAGTATCAGTAATAAAAAAATCACGATCAGGGTGCGCACACTCATGGCGCTACCCAGGCTGACCGGGCCGACATCGCTGCGCTTGAGCAGATCTTTTTTTGCTTCAAGCTTGAACGCCTTGGCGACTGCCTCGCTGTCAATCTTGCCACCCACCGACCAGACTACTTCAGATGCCGACTGCTCCATCGACAACAGGCTCGCACCGCTGGCAAAGTCTTGGTTGCTGGTCTTTTGGCCACGTGTCACCTGCCAGTAAAACTCGCCCAAGGCGTAACTGGTTTCGGCCTGGTAGCTTTCCTTGAGCTTGTAATCGGTGCCCAGATAGCTGGCACTCTGGCCATTGCGACCGAGTACCGGCGCTCCGGTGGCAGGCTTGACCACACTCCAGCCTATCGTCGAATCGACCAGAAAGGTAAAACCGCGCTTCTGGTTGTAAAGCAGATACTCTTCCCAGCCAAATTGTTCGTCGGGGTCGCTCGGATCGGTGCCGATGCGATGCTGGAAACCGACCACCTGCCAGGAGGCACCCTGCAACTGACCGATGCTGCCGATGGCAATCAGGGGCTGCACCGGTTCATCCTGAAGGGCGTGTTTCAATTCGCCACCGATGCCTTGCGACACGTCGATCAGGCTGTTGCAAGAGGTGCAGGTGACGCTTTGGCTGCTGGCCAGCGTCACCGCCACGCTGGCACCACAATTGGGGCAGTTGAACTGGCGGCCGACTTCGGTCTTGACCGATTCATCGCGCAGGCCGGTGAGCTTGAGCGCCTCCAGTTCAACTGGTTCACCCAGCGTCACCGTCGGCGGCTGGGTGCTGTAGTCAATGCTCAGCACCCGGCCAGCGGGCGCCGCCCGTGTGCCAGCCTGATCGGTGCTGGCATCCTGGTCTGCCGCCGATGTTGCCGTGGCACCCAGGTTGCGGCCAATCATGCTGCTGCCATCCGCAGCAGGGGCAACTGGCGCCGCCTTCGGCGCAGCACCCTGACTGCGCAACTCCACCAGGGCAAACGGCTGGCCCAAAGGCGGCAGATGCGGCAACTCGCCCTGCGCTGACAGCAGCAGCACCTGCTGGTTGGAGGCCACGCTAAACGACTCGCCATTGATGGCGGTGCTGGCACCGAGCCGAAAACGCTCGGCCGCCGGCATCTCGCGCGACAGGTTTTGCGCGATGGCAAAAACGTAGGCGCCGTTGTCTTCGCTTAGATAAGCGCTGCTGCCGTCGGCCAGCACTGCATGCCACTCGGTCCAGGTGCCCTCGGCGTATTTGTATTGCAGCCGCCCGACCAGCGTAAAGGCCTGGCCGCGCCAGGTACCCGAGGTTTGCAACTGCAGCGGGCTGTGGTCGTCAAACAGCTCGGCCATTTTGCCAATGCGCGACAGCACCTCGCCATTGCGCACAATGCTGCTTTGGCAGTAGCCGCAGACCGCATGGGTCGATTGGGCGCTGGCAAAATCGACCGGCGCACCACAGCCCGGGCAGGGTGCCCGGTAGGCGCGCTGGGTCGGTGAACCAGCCATGACGGTTAGCCTGATTGGCCAGCGTTGGTCTGCTTAAACCAGCTTTTTCAGCAACTCGGATTTTTTGGCATCAAATTCTTCTTGCGTCAGGATGCCTTTGGCCTTGAGTTCGCCCAGCTTTTCCAGCGTGGCCATCACGTCTTCGGCCTTCATGCCAACCGGGGCGGCAGCCGCTGCAGGTGCTGCTGCGTGTGGCGGCTGCAAACCAGCGGCGAGGTTTTGCGCCAGCACCTGGCCTAATGCGACACCGGCACCCAGACCCATCGCATCCCCGGCAATGCCACTGCCACCACCGCCACCGCCTTCGGCAAATTTAGGGATAGCCTGCGCCGTCTGGTATTGCATGAACTTGCCCATGTCGTTGCCGACCATGCCCATGCCGATTTTTTGGTCCATGATCTTTTGCAGCTCTTCAGGCAGCGAGACGTTTTGCACCGTCATGGCTTCAAGCTTCAAGCCAATTTTCTCGAATTCAGGCGCCAGTTGACGGGTCAGTGCCTGGGCAAAGCTGAGCTGGTTGGCGGCCAGGTCCAAAAAGGCAATGCCGCTGCCGGCAATGGCGTTGCTGATGTTTTGCAGCACCAGGCCGCGCAACTGGCCGTCAATGTCGGCTACGGTGTAGTTCTCCCGCGTGCCCGAGATTTCGGTGTGAAACAGTTTCGGGTCGGCCACGCGAAAGCTGTAGTTGCCAAAAGCGCGCAAGCGCACCGCGCCAAAGTCGGCATCGCGGATGGTGATGGGCTGCGGCGTACCCCATTTCTGATCAACCTGCTGGCGTGTGCTAAAAAAATACACATCGCTCTTGAAGGGCGACTCAAACAGCTTGTCCCAGTTTTTCAGGTAGGTCAGCACCGGCAGGGTCTGGGTGGTGAGCCGGTGGGTGCCCGGGCCAAACACGTCAGCCACCTGGCCTTCATTGACAAACAATGCCATTTGCGACTGGCGCACCACCAGTTGGCCGCCGTTCTGGATTTCCATGCCCGACATCGGAAAACGCCAGGCCAGCGTGCCGTCGGCGTCTTCCACCCATTGAATAACGTCAATAAACTGTTTCTTGATGAAGTCCATGAGTGCCATCTGCTGCTCCTGTAGGGTGTGGTGAAGCAGAATGATACACAGGCCACCGGTCGATGACCCTAAGCCATGAAAGTTGATAGCCAGGCGCGTATGGTAAACGTGGCCCGCCAATTGACACACCCACCAACACCCATGACCAACCTCAACCTGACCCAGCCCGCCTTGCGCATCGACCTCGGTATTCACGGCATGACCTGTGCATCTTGTGTGGCACGGGCTGAGCGGGCACTGAAAAAAGTGCCGGGCGTGCAAGAAGTGGCGGTCAATCTGGCCACCGAATCGGCCCGGATTCTGGTAGCACCCGGTGAACAAATTGAAGCCCGCCTGCGGCGTGCAGTGCGCGATGCCGGTTACCAGCCGGTAGCGGCCAATGCGGCAATTGATGCCAAACCGGCTTCTGGATGGAGCGGTTTTGCGCCGGTGGCGCTGGGCCTGGCGTTGTCGCTGCCGCTGATGTTGCCGATGCTTGGTGCGCTGGCAGGCCAGCACTGGATGCTGCCGGCCTGGCTGCAATTTGTGCTGGCGACACCGGTGCAGTTTGTTTTGGGTGCGCGCTTTTACCAGGCCGGCTGGCATGCCATCAAGTCGTTCAGCGGCAACATGGATTTGCTGGTGTCGATCGGCACCAGTGCCGCCTGGGCCTTGTCGGTCTGGCTGTGGCTGGGGTCTGGCCAGGGGGCCATGGTGCATCTTTATTTTGAAGCCTCGGCGATGGTGATCACCCTGGTGCTGCTGGGCAAGTGGCTGGAAGCCCGGGCCAAGCAGCAAACCACCTCGGCAATCCGCGCCTTGCATGGTTTGCGACCGGAACTGGCGCATCTGCTCGACCTGGATGGCGAAGTCGATGTGCCGGTGGATGAGGTTTTGGTCGGTGATGAACTGGTGGTCAGACCTGGCGAACGCTTTGCCGTCGATGCTGAACTGCGCGAAGGTCACACCCAGGTCGATGAATCGATGCTCACCGGCGAGCCTTTGCCAGTGGCCAAAAAAGCCGGTGACCGGGTCACCGGTGGCACCCTCAATGGGGATGGCCGGGTGATCATCCGGGTCCGGGCGGTCGGTGTGGATACCGTGCTGGCCGGCATTATCAGGCTGGTGGAAGACGCGCAAGCTGGCAAGGCACCGATCCAGCGGCTGGTCGATCAGGTGAGTGCGGTGTTTGTGCCGGTGGTGCTGCTGCTGGCGTTGGCCACGCTGCTGGGCTGGTGGCTTGGCGGCTCAGCGCTTGAAGTGGCCATCATCCATGCCGTCACGGTGCTGGTAATCGCCTGCCCGTGCGCGCTGGGCCTGGCAACTCCGGCGGCCATCATGGCCGGCACCGGGGTAGCCGCACAGCATGGCATTTTGATCAAGGATGCGCAAGCGCTGGAACTGGCCCACAAAGCGCAGATTGTGGTGTTTGACAAAACCGGCACCCTCACCATGGGCCAGGCACAACTGGCCAGTTTTGTCGTCTTGCCTGGCTTGGCCAGGGCCGAAATGCTGGGCCTTGCCGCCGCACTGCAAAGCGGCAGCAGCCACCCGCTGGCGCGTGCCGTGGTTCAGGCGGCAGCCGATCAACAGCTTGGTTTGCCGACGGTTGAAAACATTCAAACCGTGCCGGGCAAAGGCCTCAGCGGCCAGGTGATGGGCTGTGACTATGTTATCGGCAACATCGGCTGGCTCGGTGCGCTGGGGGCCGACTTTGCTGCGTTCCAGGACGCATTGCAGGGCTTTCAGGCGCAGGGGGCCACACTCGCCGCCATGGCACAAAAGGGACCAAAAGGGCTGCACCCGCTGGCCTTGATGACCTTTGCCGATGAACCCAAGCCCCATGCTGCGCTGGTCATCCAGACACTGAAGGCACGCGGCATTCGGGTGTTGATGCTCTCTGGCGACAACCAGACGGCAGCAGATGCGATGGCGCGACGGGTCGGCCTTGATCCCGAACAAGGTGAAGTGGTCAGTGATGTGCTGCCTGGCGACAAGGCGGCCCACATCATGGCCCTGAAACAAAATGGCCAGACCGTGGTGATGGTTGGTGATGGGGTTAATGATGCACCGGCGCTGGCGGCAGCCGATGTCGGCCTGGCCATGGCCTCTGTCGATGGCGGCACCGATGTGGCGATGCACGCCGCCGGCATCACGCTGATGCGCGGCGACTTGAAGCTGGTGGCCGCAGCGCTGGATATATCAAGGCGAACCGTTGCCAAAATCCGGCAGAACCTGTTTTGGGCTTTTATTTACAACATCGCGGGCATTCCACTGGCCGCGCTGGGCTATCTGAACCCGGTGCTGGCAGGTGCCGCCATGGCCTTGAGTTCGGTCAGTGTCATGACCAATGCCTTGCTGCTGAAACGTTGGCGACCGGCGCTGGCACCGGCTGAAGCCAAAAATTTATTAAAAAACGGGCTGTAGCCCTTTATCCATCAGCGCTGACAGCTATTTAAATAATAGCTTAAAGGGCCGCTGGAAGAACTTGAACCGGGTTATTTTTGGGGCTTGTAGGTGGCACTTTGAACCACCAGATAGGTGACCGCATTGCGCATGTCGGAGTCACTCAGGTTAGCCATGCCGGCGCGCGAAGGCATGGCGTTGTGGCCGGTGATGGAAGATTGAACCAGACCCTCAACGCCTTTTTGCAGGCGTGGCTTCCAGGCCGCAAAGTCATCAATGCGCGGGGCACCCTCTTTGCCCTCTTCATGGCAAGTCATGCAACGCTCATGAACCAGTTGTTCGCCGGTGATGGAGGTGGGCGAGGCGTAAGGTTTTTTCGGGTCGGCGGCCTTGCCGGCACTCACCATGTAAGCCACTGCACGGCTCATTTCCAGATCACTCAAACTGGGCTGGCCACCATGGGCCGGCATTTTGTTGATGCCGGCAATGGCGTTTTCAGCCAATTTGACCAGGCCTTTTTTGGCATGTTCGGTCCAGGCCGGCACATCACCGATCCTGGGTGCGCCATCTTTGCCGCTGACATGGCAATTGGCGCACACCGCCTCCACCACTGCCTGACCGGTTTTGTCAGCCGCCTGCACCGGGCTGAAAAACAAGGAAAAAGTGGCCAGGAAAACCAGGCTCAGCGGGTTGACGACTTGTTGCTTGATCATGATCGCTCCGTTTCAAACAAGCTCAAATGCCTGTTTTTATCCGGCTGATTTTAGGCTTGGGTTGCCGTCAATGCCTAGCGTTTGTCAGGCAATTCGATCTTCACTTCAAGCACCTCCAGATTGTCCTGACGCTCCAGGTTGACCTTGATGTCACCCGGATCAATATGGACATAGCGGCAGATCACCGCAATCAGTTCGCGCTGCAAGGCTGGCAAATAGTCAGGTGTCGAAGGGCTGCGACCACTGCGCTCGTGCGCCAGGATGATCTGCAACCGCTCTTTGGCGACGCTGGCCGTCTTCTTTTTTTCGCCCGCAAAAAATGAAAAAAAAGACATAGATTATTTTCCCCCGAAAAGTCGCTTAAGCAGGCCCGGTCTGGCTGCCTCGGTGAAACGCATGGTTTTTTCTTCGCCGAGAAAGCGGTCAATCACATCCTTGTAGGCTTCCGAGACATCACTGCCGGTCATGTGTACTACTGGCACCCCCTGGTTGGAGGCCTGCAGCACGGTTTCGCTCTCGGGAATGACGCCAATGAGCTTGATGCGCAAGATGTCCTTGATGTCTTCAAGTGACAACATCTGGCCCTGGTTGACCCGCGCCGGGTTGTAGCGGGTGATCAGCAAATGCTCCTTGACCGGCGCCTGGCCCTGCATGGCGCGCCGGGTCTTGCTGGAGAGCATGCCCAGAATGCGGTCCGAGTCGCGCACCGAGGACACCTCGGGGTTGGTCACCACCAAGGCCTCATCAGCAAAATGCATGGCCATCATGGCGCCGGTTTCAATCCCGGCTGGCGAATCGCAAACAATGTATTCAAAGTCCATGCCGACCAGATCGGTCAACACCTTTTCAACGCCCTCATGGGTCAGGGCATCCTTGTCACGGGTTTGCGAAGCCGCCAGCACAAACAGGCTCTCGCATTGCTTGTCCTTGATCAGCGCCTGATTCAGATTGGCTTCACCATGAATCACATTGATCAGGTCGTACACCACACGGCGCTCGCAACCCATGATCAGGTCCAGGTTGCGCAAACCCACATCGAAGTCAATCACGGCGGTTTTATGGCCACGCATCGCAAGGCCTGCTGAAAAGCTGGCGCTGGTAGTGGTCTTGCCAACACCGCCCTTGCCAGAGGTCACCACAATGATTTTTGCCATGTCAGCAGATTCTTTCAATATATATCAGGTGTTCAAGGGTTCAAACAGCAACTTTTCCTGTCCGTCATCGCTTAAACGCACTTGTGCCGGTTTGCCTTGAATATCAGCCGCCAATGGATTTTCGCTGGTGCGGTAAACGCCGGCAATCGAGATCAGTTCAGGCTCCAGGCAGATGGAAAAAATCCGCGCCGCAGTATTGCCGCTGGCACCGGCCATGGCCTTGCCACGCAACGGTGCATAAACATGGATATTGCCATCGGCCACCACCTCGGCACCCTGGTTGACGATCGCCAGCAGCACCAGATCGGTGCCCCGCGCATATATTTTTTGCCCTGAGCGAACCGGCTTGTCGATGATCATCGCAGTTGGCCCAGGCACCTCATGAACCACTTGGTGAACCACTTCGCGATCCACTGGCTGTGGCGTGACGGCATCCGGGCCGGCTGCTGGCACGATGCTTGACCGAAACACGTCAACCGGTGCTTCGACCAGCCCCAAGGCCTGCAAAACCTCAATTTGATCCGCCTGGCATCCGCGAAACGCCACCGCCTGTAAACGACAGGCCGACAGTTTGACCAGCAGCGCCTTGACTTCTGGCACGGCAACCGGCCCGGTTAGCCTGGAAAAGTCAAGCAACAGGGCATCATGGTCAAAAAAATCGGCGTTGTCGCTGCCCGGCCCGTATTGCGCCAGCAGATCAAGGGCAACTTGCTGCAAATTGCCTGTTTTGGGCAAAAGGGACACCAGAGGCCACTGCGCACTTTTGATCTCGAATGAATTCACTACTTGACTTGATCTTGAAACGGTTAAAAAAAGTGCCAGTCACCGATTGGTTGCTGCACCCCCAAATGTTACTTGATTGTTTTGCAAGACCCGGCTGCAGACCCCAATCGCACTGATTTAAGGAGGTTTCCGTTCGGGCTGAGCTTGTCGAAGCCTTCATTGCCCTTCGACAAGCTCAGGGCGAACGGGAGAATTTGGCAAGCAATTGCGCTTAAGTCAGTGCCATTGGGCTGCAGACCCACTTTTTCCGATTTATGCACAACCGGCAAAAAAAAATCCTGGTTTGCTGCTGCTGGCGGTTTTTTTGTTTTGACTGTTAACTTGCTATTTCAATCTTTTAAAAATAGTCGTAGTAGATAAGCATTCAAAATAATGTGGACAAGTCATTTTTTTCAAATCAAACCAATGACTTGCTGTTTTCTCATGAATGTGCACGAGCGTGCTTTGCTGGTGTACCACAAAAATGAACAAGTTTTCGGTTTTGAACTTTTCTGTGGACAAGTCTGCGAATCAAGACAAATTATGCACAGCTTTATCCCATGAAAATTCAGGCCCGGCATGACCCGATTTGACTTGAACAAGGTATGCTGTACGCCATGAATCCACCTGGAACGCCACTGCGATGGCTGCGCCATCTGCTTGGCTGGTTGATTGCGCTGATCATCCTGTTCGAAGAATGGGGCTGGGAGCCGCTGCAACGCGCCTTTGCCTGGGTAGCCCGGCTGCCGGTGCTGCGTCAACTGGAACGGTGGATTGCAACCCTGCCACCCTATGCCGCCCTGGCGATCCTGCTGCTGCCCAGCCTGTTTTTACTGCCAATCAAGATTCTGGCGCTCTGGCTGGTGGCAAAAGGCCTGGTGCTGACGGGCGGCCTGGTGATTGTCATGGCCAAGCTGCTTGGCACGGCGGTGGTCGCGCACCTGTTTAGCCTGACCAAACCGGCCTTGCTGCAGTTGACCTGGTTTGCACAGTTGTTTCATCGCTGGACGGCCTGGAAAGCCCATTGGCTCGGGGTGGTGCGTGCTTCGTGGGCCTGGCGTGCGGCCCGGGTCTGGAAACGGCGCTGGCGTGAAACTGTCTGGCGCTGGCGCCGCGCCTGGGCTTGCTTTTTTAAACAATAATCGGCTCTAGCCCTTATGCCGTATGCGCTGATAGCTATTATTTAAATAGCTATTCAGTGACTCTGAGATGTCATCTCGGGTCGTGTCAACATTCAGCGCACATTGACCGCGAAGTTTGTTGAGGTGGCGCTGCCTGTTGCCAAGCAAGCGTTGGCGGATGCAATCAGCGACATGGTCACCAGTTCGCTGATAAGTCTGCCTGTCAAGCGCCACTTTGAACCAGTCCATGACTTTGAAAACCCGGCCAACATGGCCCGATCGGTTGCGGTTCACTCGTTTCATGTACAGCGACAAAAAATCTTGAATTTGAGCCATGTGCGCTTGTCATTGCTTTGCGTACCCATTTGGTATTTCTATTTTTTTAAAAATAGTAGTAATAGATAGGCATTGAAAAATTTGTTGGCAAGTCACTTTAACTTTTTAAAATCAATGAGTTGCTGGTTGTTGATGGATGTGTACGACCGTGCTTTGCTGGTGTACCGCAAAAATGAACAAGTTTTCTGTTTTGAATTTTCCTGTGGATAAGTCTGCGAATCAAGACAAATTATGCACAGCTTTATCCCATGAAAATTCAGACCTTCAGGCAGCCCGATTCCAGCCCGAAAAGCAAAAAGCCAGATTCGGCATGACCGAATCTGGCTTGGCTACAGGGCAATCAGCCGGTGGCGTGACCGGGCAAGACCTTGCCCTTGCGAATCTCAAGTGGTTTTGCGCGCCGGGTTGTTTGGGTGGGTGGTCCAGTCGGCGTGTTCGCCACGGACCACTTGGCCGGTGCGCAAATCGGTTTCACCGGGTGCCAGCGTGCGAAGCAGGATGCACTCGGGCACCGGGCAGACCAGCACACACAGGTTGCAGCCGACGCATTCGTCTTCCATCACCTCAAAATGGCGCTGGCCGTCCTTCACCGCCATGATGGCCTGGTGCGAGGTGTCTTCGCAAGCGATGTGGCAGCGGCCACACTGAATGCAGGTGTCCTGGTTGATGACCGCCTTGGCTGTGTGGTTGAGGTTGAGGAATTGCCAGTCCGACACTGTGGGAATCGCCCGGCCACGGAAGTCTTCGATTGAGGCAAAGCCCATCTGATCCATGTAGTTCGACAGGCCATCGCTCATCTCTTGCACGATCTTGAAACCATAAACCATGGCGGCAGTACACACCTGTACATTGCCGGCACCAAGTGCGATGTAATCAAAGGCATCGCGCCAGGTGCCGATGCCGCCAATTCCCGAAATCGGCATGCCGGCAGTCAGCGGGTCACGCGCAATTTCAGCCACCATATTGAGCGCTATCGGCTTGACTGCCGGGCCGCAATAGCCGCCGTGCGAGCCTTTGCCGCCAGTTGACGGTGTCATCGTCAGGCTCCAGGGATCGACCCCGGTGATCGAATTGATGGTATTGATCAGCGACACCGCATCGGCGCCGCCCTTTTTTGCAGCGCGTGCCGGCAGGCGGATATCGGTGATATTGGGGGTGAGCTTGACGATGATCGGCAGGCGGCTGTAACGCTTGCACCATTCGGTGACCATCTGGATGTATTCGGGCACCTGGCCCACTGCTGCACCCATGCCGCGCTCGCTCATGCCGTGCGGGCAGCCAAAGTTCAGCTCGATGCCGTCGGCACCGGTGTCGTCCACCCGTGGCAGGATGGCTTTCCAGGCATCTTCATGGCACGGCACCATCAGCGACACCACCATGGCGCGATCCGGCCAGTTGCGCTTGACCTCGGCGATTTCCTGCAAATTGAGGTCCAGGTCACGGTCGGTGATCAGCTCGATGTTGTTAAAGCCCATCAGCCTGCGGTCGGGGGTCAGCAGCGCACCATAGCGCGGGCCATTGACATTGACCACTGGTGGCCCGGCTTCGCCCAGCGTCTTCCAGACCACACCGCCCCAGCCGGCTTCAAAGGCGCGGTTGACGTTGTAGGCCTTGTCGGTCGGCGGCGCCGAAGCCAGCCAGAACGGGTTGGGGCTTGAGATGCCGACAAAGTTGCTTGTGAGGTTCGCCATGCTGCATTTTCCGGTTCAAGAGTTCATCAGATGCTGGTGAATGGCCTGCGCCGACGCGTTGCCGTGCGCCACCGCCTCCACCGTCAGGTCCAGCCCGCCCGCGCGGCAGTCGCCGCCGGCCCAGACACCGGGCTGGCTGGTCAGGCCGTGCGCATCGGTGGCAATGCGGCCCATTTGCAGCTCAAAGTCGGCTTGCGCGAGCAGCGGGTTGCCCAGCGTCTGGCCAATTGCCTTGAGCACCATGTCGGCTTCGAGCACCAGGGTTTCGCCGGTCGCTTGCAGTTTGCCATTGACCATTTTTTGCCGGGCAAAGCGCACGCCACCGGCGTATTGGGGGTCAAAACTGTTGGGCATCACCTCCAAGGGCGTAAGCCAGTGCTGGATCATCACGCCATTGGTTTGTGCCCATTCTTGCTCGGCTTTGGACGCGCTCATGGCTTCAGGACCGCGCCGATAAACCATGTGAACCTCTTGCGCGCCCAGCAGTTTGGACTGCACGGCCGCATCCACCGCCGTCATGCCGCCGCCAATCACCACCATCTGGCGACCAATCGGCAACATCGACAAGTCTTCGGCCTGACGCAGCAGGGCGATGAAATCGACGGCATCCTGTACGCCAAACAGCGCCTCGCCGGGAATGCCAAGCTGGTGTGTGTTGGGCAGGCCCATGCCCAAAAACAGGGCATCAAAGTCGCGTCGCAGTGCATTGAGCTGGGCCACGCTGTCGAGCTTCCAACTGTGGCGCATCTCGATGCCGCCGATCGCCAGCAGCCACTGCACCTCGCGCTGGGCAAAGTTGTTGGGGGTTTTGTAGCTGGCCAGACCGTATTCATTGAGGCCGCCGGCTTTCGGCTTGGCATCGAAAATCACCACCTCGTGGCCCAGTTTGGCCAGCGTGTGGGCACAGGCCAGACCGGCCGGGCCGGCCCCGACCACGGCGACTTTTTTGCCGCTGGCGCGCGCACGATGGAACAGTTGCGGCCGGGCGCTGTCCATCAGGGCATCCACCGCAAAGCGTTGCAGGCGGCCAATGGCCACCGGCCGGTCTTCCTGGGTGTGGCGCACGCAAACCGCCTCGCACAGGTTCTCGGTCGGGCAGACCCGGGCACACATGCCGCCGAGCGGGTTGGCCTGCAAAATGGCGCTGGCTGAACCGCGCAAATTGCCATCGGCAATGCGGCGAATGAAGGATGGCACGTCGATCCGGGTCGGGCAAGCGTTGCTGCAGGGTGCATCAAAGCAATACAGGCAACGCTCGGCTTCGAGCACCGCTTGCGCAGCCGTCAGGCGCGGTGTGGCATCGGCAAAATGCCGGGCATAGTCGGCGGCATCAAGCCGACCGGATCGAATATCGGGTGCTAGGGACAAGGACACGCTGGCAACTCCTGCAAAAATCTGACCGTTTGGTCAAGTTCATCATCCATGCTAGCAAACCACATGCCAAGGTGTCTGTAAGGGTTAGCCCTGAAGCGGTCGTGTTGGCGACAAGTTCGGGTCGAACCGCATGCTGGTACTTGCGGCAGTTGACCGGCTGCTGAAAAAGGGTGGCACGGCACCCGTTTAATTGATAAAAGCGGACATCACCTCACCGGTTGGTGGAGGAATCTTTTTTGCTACTATAAATATAGCTGTCAGCGCTTATGGATATTGGGCTGCAGGCCTTTTTTTGGCGTGGTTCAAAACCGGGTAACACTTGTTCAGGCCGATGCGTAAGAAAGTCGTTTCATATACCGAAATATGCATATCAGGGCCAGTGTGCGTCAAGTCTGGCGCCGTGCCGCGTTGAGATACACCGCGTTACGTTCGCGTTTTCCCACAGCGACCAACAACACGATCAGTTCGGCATCGCGCACCTCATAAACCAGGCGGTAACCCACCGTGCGCAGCTTGATCTTGTAGCGGTTCTTTTGCCCTGACAGTTTGGCCACCGCAATGTGTGGGTTGGACAGCCTCTCAACCAATTTGCGTTTGAATTGATCCCGAATGGTGTTATCCAGCGCACGCCACTCGCGCAGCGCTTCAAGCTTGAACTTGAGATCAAAGCTCATCAATAGCGACGCTGATTTCTGTTTGCGATGCGCGGGCATCGGCTATCTCGTTCAACTCGATGTCTTCGAGCCGATCCATCA